>NZ_JBMYHI010000001.1:0-454740 GCF_049844455.1 Streptomyces fractus
GTGCTTGCTGACGACGAACGGCGGGTTGTCGAGGTCCTCGTTGTCGCGGATGGCGACCTGTCCGTCAGGAGTGAAGGCGACTTCGAGGCAGCCGCCGTTGCCGCTGGAGGCGGTGGCCTTGAACCAGTTGAGGTCGCGCAGGAAGTCGGGGGTATTGGTCATCGTTTCTCCTTTACCGCATCCCGGAGCCTTGCCGCCGAGTCGTCCGGGTCGAGCGCCATGGCTCGCAGCAGGTCGAAGGATGTCGTGAACTTTCTGACGTCGTACTTCTTATCGAGGTACAGATTTCCGGCGGGACTGTCGATGTAAACGACGGGCGTCGCCTCCTCGAAGTCCAGGATCGAGAACGGACCGCCCAGGCCGGGGTGGGCTCCCTTGTCCTCCGGCATGATCTGGATCCGGACATTGGGGAGCTCGGTCAGCTCGATCAGGTGCTCAATCTGGGCGCGCATGACATCAGCACTGCCAACAGGCCGTCGCAGGACGCTTTCGTCGAGGATCGCCCACGCCTCCAGCGCAGTCGACCGTCCCGACGTCTCGTGAGCGGTGAGGAGTTCGGCGCGCTTCATGCGCACGTCCACCATGTCGTCGTAGTCCACCGGCCGATTGCTCGGCCAGGCCGCCACGATCGCCCGTGCGTACTCGCGGGTCTGTAGCAGGCCGTGTACGAGCGTGGATTCCCACGCCTGCTCGGCGATGGCGTCTGTCTCGAACGCCAACAGCGGTTCCAGGTCGCTCGGCATGGCCTCGCGATAGCCGTCCCACCAGGCCGAATCCTGTGCTGCGTCGGAGGCAAGGTCTCGTAAGGCCTGAATCTGCGCCTGGTTCTCGATGCCGAACAGCTTGACCAGCTGGTCGAGCTCGCGGTCATGCAACTTGACCCTGCCGTTGCCGTTCTCCAGACGGCTCACTCGTGTCTCGGAGCACTTCAGATGCGTGGCCACGTCAGCGGCTCGCAGCCCGGCGGCCTTGCGCAGGCGCACGATCTCCGCGCCGAGCAGTCGTCGGTTGGGCCTTGTCTGCTGCACCACCTGGTGCCGCCCCCTTCGCTTGCGCCGACCATTTCGAACTTGCGCACTTTCCTGCGCACAGTCTGCCGTACCACCTGAACGCGCTGCACACATAGGCCCTCTCCCTCATCGAATATTCCCCGCGCATGTGCGTACTTTCGGAAAACTTGCTGCGCACTTGCGCAGTAGGTGCGCAGAGGGTCACTGTAGGGCTAGTTGGACACGACAGGTAGCGACTTGATCGCACTACGTAGATCACGTCGCGCAGGCGTTCGGGAGCGTTCCATGCAGCCGTCCGTGCAGGTCACGGCAGACCAGCCCATCAAATCCCGCGAGTTGACCGATGTTCGTGCGCAGGACCAGGACGGTCTGAGCCTCACCGCACACCAGTGGGAGCAGGCACACGGCCAACGGCGCGCATGCTGTGGACGTAGGGATGAGCCTCTGGAACCGGGCGGTTATGCGTACGTCAAACTGCGTGGACGTCTCGGCTACGCGGTCAGCGTCTGCCCCACCTGTCCGACTCGCGTGGACGGGGCCGGACAGTGACAACCGGACCACGCCCTGCCGAAGTTGAGGTCCTGCGGATCCGCCGGTCCCTCGCCTTTCACGTCCTGGCCGTGCTCAAGGAACGCGGCATCCCTTGCGGACCGGTGCTCGACAACCGGGCCCGCGCCGCCCTCGAGGTCCTGGTGCCCGACGGCACCGCCGCCACATGGCCCGCCCTGCCCGGCACGCGATGCGTGGCCGGTGCCCACCTCCCTAGCCCGGCCCGCCGCGCATGGATCTGGCCCACCGACCCGTCCGCCACGGTGTCCACCGACCCGGACGCCCTGTGCGAAGCCGTGACCGTAGCTCTTGCCCAGCTTGCGGCCCCTCTGCTCGGTGCCGTGCATCCGCACCCGGAAATGGAGCGCTCATGACCGACCGTCAGCCGCCAATCCCGGTGCTCTGGCCAGTGTTCGCGCCGAGCACGCAGCCCGCCTTACCGTCCGACCCCCGCCCGAGCGCCGATGCCACAGGTCCGCAGCCGCGCTCAATGACCGTCACGTTGCCCGGCCGAGAGCTGGACACCCCCAAGCGCGCACGCGCCTATGTGACTGACTTCCTGCGTGAATGGAACGTCTCCCGGGACGCCGTTGAGATGCTGACGCTCGCCGTCAGCGAGCTTGCGACGAACGCGGTGACGCACGTCGGACACGGCACCATCGCCGTGCGGGTTACGCTCACCGACGACGAGGCGCTCGTGTCCGTCACGGACGGGGGCCTTTGCGGACGCCCCTCCGCGCGTACCGGCACAGGCCCGGACGACGAGCACGGCCGTGGCCTTGCGCTCGTCGAGGCCCTCGTCGACCGGCTCGTCGTGCGGCTGTACCAGGAGACGACCGAGGTCCTGGTCGCCGTCGCCCTTCCCGGGCCCGTACACGACAGCAGCGAGGGAGGAGCCGACGATGATGGCGCACGCCCTCACCAGTAAGGCCCCGGCCACCCGCGTACCACGGGCCGCGGGACCGGACTCGCGACCCCGCGCACCGCCGCCGACATGATCGGCCAACGCGTTCACGACGACGTCGACGCGTACCTGAAGCGCCCCACCGGTCATGCTTGGTTGTAAACCACCGTCGCCCTGCACGGCCTCACCTGCTCGCTCAACGTGGCGCCCACTCTCCGGCCCAATCAGCACGCCGGCATCGTCATATGCAGGGCGTCCCGGTCCCGGGCCTGACGTGCGGTCACCACGCGCTCAGCACCGGGATCTGCACGTTCACGCTCCTCACGCTCGCATCCCTGACGCGCTTAAGCCCCGTCGGTCTGCCCCCCGTCCACGGCCGCCGTGGACGGGGGAGCGGTCACCTACCTCGCCCGTCGCCCGATGGACCGCAGGGCCCACGGTCGCGCCAAGCTGTGGGAGTTCGGCGTGATCGGGCACGGCCTCGACATCGATCAACTCGTCGCGCAGGTCGCTGATGCGATCCGTACCTGGGACCGGAACTTCCGCGGCCGCGAGGCCACCTTCGAGATCCAGCCCCTCGACGCCGCGCCGACCGAGCACCGCCCCGGCCTGTTCACGCTGGAGACGCCGCTCAACCGGATCACTGTGGATTGGTATTGATTGGCAGAGTGCGGCGCCTCGAGGGACCCGTCTCACGGTGACGAGAGTGGCCGCTGGATTTCCGGCGGCCACGGAGTTCTGGAGGCCGGTTGCCTTCCCGGGGTGCCTTCCCCGGTTGCTTTCCCGCGTTGCCTTCCCGTATTGCTCTCCCGTGTTGCCTCATGGCTGCCCACCCGCGAGGCGGGCGCGGAGTATCGGACCAGGTGGGGGCGGGTCGGGGTACTGCCGGCTTACGCCGACACCTCTCTCCTGGGCACCAGGAGAGAGGATCTTCTCTTCCTCTTCGCGCTGCCGCTCGAACCCGGGTGCGCTGTCCACAGGTCGAAGGCCCAGCGGGATGGCTCTTGCGGCCGGCGGCCTCGCGGCACGGCGCCGGACGATGCTAGGTGGCGTGCAGGTGGCGGCGCGCCTGGTGGATCAGCTGTTGCGCGTCGGTGCCGAAGGTGGCGGACTCGCGCAGGGTGCGCCACGTGCGCAGGTGCAGCGCGATGGAGTCGGCGTCGTCGATCCAGAGTTCTGCGTGCCAGGTTTCGACCATGACGAGCCGCTCGTCATGGATCCAGAACGGCACGGTCGGCGGGATCTTGAGGGACGCGATGTGGGGGATGACGCCGAGGTGCACGGTGTCCAGTCCGACCAGACCCCAAAGGCGGTCGAGTTGCGCGGCGAGTACCGAGGGTGGGCAGATCAGGGAGCGCAGCGCCGTCTCGCCGATCAGGATCTCGAATCGCTTGCTGTCGTCGTAGAGGAGCTCCTGCCGTTTGATCCGAGCGCGAACGGCTGCCTCGGTGTCCTGGGGCGAGCGGTGCAAGTCGGCATAACGCGTGAAGACGTGCCGTGCGTAGTCGGCGGTCTGCAGAATCCCCGGGACGGTCGCGGACTCGAATCCGTGAATGACGCTGGAGCGCTCGTACTCGGCAGCCACCGACTGCTGCACCGGCTGGTGCCCGGCGGCGAGCTGGCGCCGCCAGGACCGGATGTGGGACTCGAACCCGCGCAGCCGGGCGAGCAGTTCGCCGTACGCGGCGGGGTGACCGGTCGCGTCGGCCCAGGCCCGCAGGTCTTCGGGAGTCGCGGTCTGTTTCCCGTTCTCGAGCTTGGAGACTTTCGGCTGCGTCCAGCTGAGCAGTTCGGCGAGGCGGACCCCGGTGAGGCGTCCTTGAGGGGCGGACATGCGCAGTTCACGCAGGCGCACTCCGAGCGCCTCGCGCGCGTGCTGGTAGTCCGTGCTCACCGGCGCCCGCCTTGTCCGTCAGCTCGCTACGGAGGCCTGGTGGGGGCGGGCCGATGCGTGGTGCCATGCGGCGTCCCGGAGCATCGCGTAGCGCACCACCTCGGAGGGCTCCGTGATCAGCTCTACGTCGAGGAGTTCGTCGGTGTCGTTGAAGTGCAGCCGGGCGACCAGGCGTGAGTCAAAGAGCCAGAAGTCCTCGCTTCCCAGCTTCAGCCGCTCGGCCTGCGCACGGTCCAGCGTGCGGATGTCTTCCCCCAGAGCCCGGTTGCGTTCGGCGTTGACCAGCAGATAGCGCTGGCCCTTCGTCGGAGGATCGTCGAGCAGGCGGACCCGGGCCACGGACTTTCCGGCCTCCATCTGCCGCCGGATCGTCTCGCAGTACCAGGAGTCCATGTCCCAGTCGACCCGCCCTTCAGCGAGGAACTGCGCGTACGTCTCGGTCTCCTCGTCGGACGCGTACCGGCGACGGGTCTCCAACCGCCAGGCCGTGTGCTCGAAGATCTCGAACAGCCGGTTGAAGGCACCGAGGTCGATGATCCGAGCCTGGCGGGTGCGGTCCTTGGGCGCCCAGTCCGAGATGACGTCGCGCGGCACGACGACCGCGACCTCGCCCGGACCAAGGTGCTGCAGCTGCTCCAGGTCTTCCGCTGCGGTCAGCGGGGGACCGTGCACGATCACCTCGCCGGTGTCGAGATCCTCGTGGATCGACGGGCAACCAGTGTCCCCACTGCCCGTGCCGTTGAAGCGGATGTTGCGCGCCATGGCTTCCTCCTGCTGCCTCGCGGTGCACTGTGTGGTCTTCGACCGTGCGCTGAAGCTGGCTGACGCCGCTATAGCCTCCCGGGCACTTCATGAGCATGGTCACGCATATTGGGAAGGCCCTCAAGAATAACGACGCATACCGGCTGGCTGCCACAACTCCACCAAGCTGATGGTGAGTTCATGACCACCGCACAGAAACCTGCAACGAACGAAGCCGCCGAGGCGGCCGAGGTCCTGCGCGCAGCACTGACAGAGGTCGGGATCGTTCTTCCGTCCTTGGGAGTCGATGGAGCCTCTCCTGCTCTGAACCTGATCAACCTGGGACGGATCCGTGCCGATGTCGCCCTGCGGCTGGCCGAGGCCCTGCGAGGAGGGCACGCGTGATGGGAAGCGAGTACACGCCGAAGCGAGGGGACCTGGTCTGGGACGCTGCGGCGTGCAGGGTCGGTGAGGTCGTCGACCACGTCGGCCCCTGCTGGCAACTCAAGCCATCCCACGGCGGTGGCCGCGAGTGGGACGCCCGCGGCCCGCTCCGGCCGGCCACCCAGGCAGAACGGCTGTCAGCGAGCGTGGCACTGGCCAACGCCCGCAGCCAGAAGGGAGGCAGGCCGTGACGACCCCCACCCCGAAACGTATCGACGAGGACACGCTGTCGCCCGAGTGCGCTCTCGCCCAAAGCCCCGGCTACGCGGACCTCCACGCCGCGTGCGCCCAACTCGACGACGTGCCGCTTCCGCACGCGAAGGGGCTGCTGCTGGCCCGTCGCTGCCGGTGCCCCTGCCACGGGCGGCGCCGGGCATAGAGGCAAGCTTCGCCTAGCTCTTGAGCGCGAAGGCCGGCCGCCCCGGCGGCGGTGACGTTATGGTCGCGCGGTGGACGCGCGTGGCGTCGTGTTCAGGTCCGTCGAAGTAGGCGAAGAAGGACGGCATACGCCTGCCGTTCGGCCTGGGTGCGCTCGTCGGCTGGTAGCGCGCCGCGCGCACAGCCCGGCGACTTCGACCTCGTAGATGCGATCGTCCGACTCGGGCCGCAGCTGCTGGACCGAGTACGAGTGCCACCCGTACAAGGTTGAGCGGCACGACTGTCGGTTCGCCTCCAGGAGGCCACCGAAGTGGTGTACGAACAGTTCGACGTCGTCGCACTCGAAGCCCAACCGCGCCATGTCGCCGACCGTACACCCGGCGTACTTCTTCTCCGGGCCGGGGCAGGGGGCGGGCTGGTAAACGCAGCGCGGGTACGTACGGCGCGGATGTGCTCGACGCTGACGGCCAGGCGGAGGGCGCCGCCCTCGTCGTTGACGACCACCTGCACCGGGGTGTCGACGACGCGGATGTTGCGGGCCGCGAACCGGGCACGGGTGGCCTCATCCGTTGTCACAGCCATGGCCTCCGGCCATTCCTCGTGCACCGGTCGCAGACGTTGCGGACCAGTTGAACGCAACGTTAAGCGGAGGTTGCGTGGAAGGCATACAATGTTGCTCATGGCGCAAGAAGATGGAGATCTGGACAGCCTCGTACGTAAACGCATCCGCGCCCTGCGGGTTGCGCAGGGCTGGTCCCTGGAGGAATTGGCCTCCCGTGCCCACCTCAGCCAGTCCTCGCTGAGCCGCATTGAGAACGGCCAGCGCCGCCTTGCTCTGGATCAGCTGGTCACACTCGCCCGTGCCCTGGACACCACGCTCGATCAGCTCGTGGAGACCGCTACCGACGACGTCGTCACCAGCCCGACCATCGACAGCGCTCACGGCCGGATGCGCTGGACCATCAAGGCCGATCCCGGGATGAGCGTGGTGCGCCAGCGCATGACCGAACCGCCCCCCGACAACCCGGCGCGCATGCGCGCCCACCCGGGGCGCGAATGGATCGTCGTCCTGTCCGGCACCGCGATCCTCATGCTCGGCCACCGCCGCTTCCGCCTCGAGACCAACCAGGCCGCCGAGTTCCCCACGATGATGCCGCACGCGATCGGCGCCGACGGCGGACCCTGCGAGATCCTCGGCATCTTCGACCGCGACGCCCGCCGCGGTCACCAGAACGACAGCGACGACGGCACCCGAGGCGCTCCCGGGTGACCGTGCGACACCCTCCCTCGGCGGCGACGTCATGCGTGTCGGGCAGCACCCTCGACCATCATCTTGCGCAAACAGGGATACTCCGTGCCCCAGGGGCATACTCGCCCTAGGGTGATGAACATGAACCACGTACACACCCACACCCCTCACCACGGCGTTTCGCACGCTCACCACCACGAGCACGCCATGAACGGCCAAGCGGAGATCCTCGACCTGGATGCCGAGATCCTCGCCGAGCACACCGCCGCCATTACCGCGTGGCTGCCGCTGCCGACTACTCCGCACCACATCGTGGACTTGGGCTGCGGCACGGGCGCGGGCACCTTCGCTCTCCTGGACCGCTTCCCCGACGCGCATGTCACTGCCGTCGACGCCTCCGCCGAACACCTGCAGCGCCTGCGCACCAAGGCGCGCACCCGAGGCGTCGGCGACCGCGTACGAACCGTGCAGGCCGACCTCGACGACGCCATTTGGCCCGACCTCGACTCACCCGACCTCGTCTGGGCATCAGCCTCGATGCACCACATGGCCCACCCCGACCGCGCACTGCGCACCGTCCACGACGCGCTCGCGCCCGGCGGCCTGTTCGCCGTCGTCGAGTTGGCCGGCCACCCCCGCTTCCTGCCCGAAAACGCCCCCGAGGAAAGGCCCGGCCTAGAAGAACGCGTCCACGCCGTCGCCGACCGCCGCCAAGCCGGACACATGCCCCACCGTGGCGCCGATTGGGGCCCGATGCTGACCGCAGCCAGCTTCACCGTCGAAGGCGAACGCACCATCGCCGTCAACCTCGAAGGCTCGCACAGCGAAGCGATCGGCCGCTACGCCACCGGTGTCCTGCAGCGCATCCGCAGCGCCACAGCAGACGGACTCACTCCTGGGGACCTCGCCGCGCTCGACCAGCTCCTCGACACCAGTGGCCCGCGCAACATCCTGCGCCGCGACGACCTGACGGTACGCACCGAGCGCACCGTCTGGGCAGCCCGCCGCATCTGACCACCGTGGTTCCACTCACCAGGGCGGTCCCGCCTCCGAGCCTGCGGACGGTGATGGGTCGGGCGTGCAACAACCCGCCGGCCGAGGCGAGTTCGCAGGAACTGAGTGGTAGACCTGCACCAGCTCGACGTGTGCGGCGAAGGCATCCGCACACGTCCCGTCGCCGAAATCGTGCAGACGACAGCCGGCCTGGCCCGCCGGAAAGGCACGCCCGAACCGCGCTTGCCCTTCGGGCCCCCACTGCTCGCGGGAGCCCTCCTCGGCGTCCTGGCGGGGGGCTATAACCGTCTGACGGTGCGGCGGACACCCCCATCCCACCCCCAGAGCCCGCCATGTACCGGCAGCAATCTTGACAAAGCCTCGTAGCAACCTGTAAGGGGAGCTACGATGTCCGTATGGGTAAGAAGCAGATCAACGTCCGCGTGGATGAGGAAAAGTACGAGGTGATCGAGCGCAGGGCCGCGGCCCTGGGGATGGAGGTCAACGCGTACGTGCAGCGGCTCGCCACCGACGAGGGCGACGAACTGCGCCTGCGCTTCCTCGACACGGTCGCGCACTTCACGCACGCATGGGGCCCGGACTTCGCCGAGCACTTCGGCCACGACGTCCCCGGCGCGAAGCCGCCCCATGGGCAGGCTGCCGCGTGACCCTGTACATCGACCGCGCCTGTCTGCTCACTGCCTCGCACAATTCGCTCCGGTCGGACCCGGACGTGATCGATTACGGTTTCTCTGAACTAACTTGATAATTGCTCAACTGAGCGAATTCGCAGGTGCTTCGTCTTCGACGAGGCGCTTTTTGTTGCCTTGATTCTCCTCAACTCTCCGTGTTGAGCGGGGTGTTGGCTGTGGATGTGCGTCCGGCGAAGCGGCTGAGGTCAGGCATACCGAGGTGAACGCTGGTGCTGCGCCGCCGCAGGCCCGCCTGACCACCCCTGAGCAGGTCCTGGACCGGGCGTCCGAGCTGGAAGCCAAGTTGGCCTCCGAGCAAGGCGACTTCGCCGAACAGGCCCGACAGGCGCTCGCCAACAGGAAGCGGATGCTGCGCCAGCACGTCGGGCTGCAGCCGGCCGCCGGGGTACCAGGCGGCCCGTGCGGCTGGACACATGGAGACTTCCAGTTCCGCAACCAGCTATGTGCCCAGGGCTGTGTGGTCGCCGTCCTGGACTGGGACCGCATCGGCGTGCGGCCGTACGTCGAGGAGGTCGCCCGCACCGAGCAGGTGCAGTTCAGCACGGACGGCTGCCTCGCCCTCGCGCACGTCGGGGCGTTCACCACTGGATACCGAAAGTGGGTGAGCCTCGACGCCGACTCCCTTGCGGACGGAGCGCGCCGCCTGTGGTGGAAGCGCTTGACCGATTTCTGGCAGCTGGAGTTCTACCTCGACCGCCTCAAGGCCGAGTTCGCGGACATGTTCCTCGCCGACGAGGCACTGCTGTGCTGGTGGACCCAGCGGCTGGACCAGGTGGAGGCCGCAAGTCTCCGGCCGCTAGCCGCGGGGCAGGAAACCGGCAGCAACGAGCTCCCGGCAGGCACCTGCGCGTGAGAGGTCGTGTCTCATCCGGGATGCGGCAGGGGGAGCGACGAGCATGCCGCCTCTCCGGTTGGAGGCCGACTGCCGGCGCACCGTGGCGTGCTCGGTGCCGGATACCCTTGACCTACGTCTTCCGCAGCCGACGACAGGTGAGCGTCTACAACGTCACGTTGAAGGTGCACAGTTGCGTAGTGCGGGTATAGTCGTAGGTACTTCTTACTCAGGCACGTGGGGTCCGCCAGTCTTCTGGTGGACCCCACGTTTTGTCTGGCTAGGCCACCTGCAGCTTGCGGCGGCCTTCGAGCGGTGGTGCCACGGTGTACTGAGGCAGCTTCAGAGTGGGCAGGTCGCCGGCCTTCATCTCCACAAGGGCGTTGCGGAAGGCCTGCTCCATGTCTGCATGGCTTTCGTACTTGGCGGCCAGCGGGTGCAGGCGGTAGCTGTTGCCCTTGCGTTCACCGCCTTCTGGGCGCAGGACGATGCCCAGATCACAAAGGGGCGCGATCAAGGCGCTGATGGCCTGCTGGGTCTTGTTGTGGTACTCCTGCGCCATTTCGCGTTGTTTGACGGGCAGGTGGCCTCCAAACTCGCTGCGATAGAGCAGGTACTGGAGGAACTTGACGGCGCTGCCGGAGAGGGGCAGGGCCCAGATCCGTTCGGAGACGATCGGGGACATGACCTCGGCCATCAGAGACGTCCCTTCATGGTGGTGGGCTGCGGAGACCAGTATCGGGGCTGGGTCACCCGGCGCGCTCCTGGGGCGGCTGGTCTTCGGCTTCGAACATCTGGAGCTGTTCCTGTTGGGGAACTGGTCCGAGGAAGTTGCCGAAGGAGTCGGGCCGGTCGCCGTGGTCCCTCTTGATGTCCGCGAGTACGTCCTGCTGGGCGGCACTGTTGCCGTTGAACCACAGGTGGACGTTGAGCCGGATGGTTCCATTGCCGTGGCGCTCGAGCCAGCCGTACTCGCACAGCGCTTTGATCGCGCGGGTGACGGTGGAGCGGCTGATTTCGGTGGCGCCCTCGACGCGGCGGGCCTCGCGGTTGAGGCCGTTGGTGATCTCCTGCTGGGTGTAGTTGGCGATGCCCGTGCCACGCAGCTGCCCGCCGGCGACGTACAGGAACACGCACATCTCGCTCTTGGTGACCTGCTTGGCGACAGCCAGCTGTGCCAGGCGTTGGACGAACCAGTTGCTGGTGATGCTGTATCCGGCGTCGCCGGCCATGTCGTGGACGGTGCGGTGGTCGTCGTCGTACTCGAAGGTGACGCCCTTGAGTTTGCGACGCTTCTTCTGGGTCTTCTCTTGCTCTTCGACTGTCTCACCGAGCTGCTGGCCGAGGACGGCCAGGATGTCGCCGAATCCCATCTCGTTAGAGTCGGCGGGCAGTGCGCGCGGACGGTGGTACTCCACCCCCGGCGGATCTGAGGTCACGGTTCCTCCTTCTTTACTCAGGCGGGGCCGACAGTACCTCAGATAACAACTGCTGCTTGTGTTTTGGGGCGGAGACGCACACGCGTGTCGCGGGGATCGAGGCCCTTGCGTGCCAGGGCACCAAAATACAAGTGAGACTTGTACGAGGGGTCATCTCTACCTCCTTTCACAAGCGCCGTTTGTGTACCTGTGTCGCGAGGGGCACAACAGAGCACGTGCAGTGCGTGCGCGACCCCTCTCGTCCTGCAGATACGCAACGCGCTGACCTGCGCGTTCGCCCGGACGTTACCCACACAAGCAGCGGTTGTGTTTCAGGGTTACTTGTAGGCCCCAGAACACTCTTTGCATGCTGAAATGTGCTGGCCACGACACATCGTCGCTTACATTCATGCAGGTCAGAGGCGCTTTTTGAGCGGGCCCCTCTTGTAGTAAAGAGCTTCCCCGCCCGGGTGTCGTGGACGCGTTGGCTGTGGAGGCCCGTGAGGGGTCGTCAAGGGTCCCTGGGCGCGGTGTCGTTGGTCGGCGGCCGGTCCCGTGTGTGCGAGCTCGGGCTGCCCGACGCGTGCTTCGTCGGCGGCCCTCGTTCGGCCCCAATGGGGGCGCGCGGGTACCTAGTTCGGATGGCGAGTCTGGTTCGGCTGCTGCTTTTCGGGTGTGGGCCTTTCTCGGAATAGTACGGGGGTATTCTGGGTTCTATTCGGGTAGGCGGTGACTTGATAGGGAATCGAGGCGGCATCCCTTCAATTTGGGCGGCATTCGGAGGCTTCCCAACCATGACCCATGTGGTAGCCGCTCATCCCATGAGCTAGCCAAGTGCCAACTTTGACGCGCGTCGGTTTCTGACATGCCATCAGATCCAGAATTGGCACGTCACGCTTTGCTGCCAGCCCCAAGCATCGTGCGGAGTGCGGGGTTTGAGGGCCGGATCGCGGAGCGATTCGAGCCCGTCAGAACTGCGGAGCAGTTCTGACGGTGTGTCACGGAGTGACACACCAACTCCCCTGCGGAGCAGGGGAGTTGAACGAACGCTCCGCGTTCGTTCCCGTCGCGTAGCGACGGCGCGTCGTGTCTGCTCCGCAGACCGACGCGCCGTCGCTACGCGACGGGAACGAACGCGGAGCGTTCGTTCAACTCCCCTGCTCCGCAGGGGAGTTGGTGTGTCACTCCGTGACACACCGTCAGAACTGCTCCGCAGTTCTGACGGGCTCGAATCGCTCCGCGATCCGGCCCTCAAACCCCGCACTCCGCACGATGCTTGGGGCTGGCAGCAAAGCGTGACGTGCCAATTCTGGATCTGATGGCATGTCAGAAACCGACGCGCGTCAAAGTTGGCACTTGGCTAGCTCATGGGATGAGCGGCTACCACATGGGTCATGGTTGGGAAGCCTCCGAATGCCGCCCAAATTGAAGGGATGCCGCCTCGATTCCCTATCAAGTCACCGCCTACCCGAATAGAACCCAGAATACCCCCGTACTATTCCGAGAAAGGCCCACACCCGAAAAGCAGCAGCCGAACCAGACTCGCCATCCGAACTAGGTACCCGCGCGCCCCCATTGGGGCCGAACGAGGGCCGCCGACGAAGCACGCGTCGGGCAGCCCGAGCTCGCACACACGGGACCGGCCGCCGACCAACGACACCGCGCCCAGGGACCCTTGACGACCCCTCACGGGCCTCCACAGCCAACGCGTCCACGACACCCGGGCGGGGAAGCTCTTTACTACAAGAGGGGCCCGCTCAAAAAGCGCCTCTGACCTGCATGAATGTAAGCGACGATGTGTCGTGGCCAGCACATTTCAGCATGCAAAGAGTGTTCTGGGGCCTACAAGTAACCCTGAAACACAACCGCTGCTTGTGTGGGTAACGTCCGGGCGAACGCGCAGGTCAGCGCGTTGCGTATCTGCAGGACGAGAGGGGTCGCGCACGCACTGCACGTGCTCTGTTGTGCCCCTCGCGACACAGGTACACAAACGGCGCTTGTGAAAGGAGGTAGAGATGACCCCTCGTACAAGTCTCACTTGTATTTTGGTGCCCTGGCACGCAAGGGCCTCGATCCCCGCGACACGCGTGTGCGTCTCCGCCCCAAAACACAAGCAGCAGTTGTTATCTGAGGTACTGTCGGCCCCGCCTGAGTAAAGAAGGAGGAACCGTGACCTCAGATCCGCCGGGGGTGGAGTACCACCGTCCGCGCGCACTGCCCGCCGACTCTAACGAGATGGGATTCGGCGACATCCTGGCCGTCCTCGGCCAGCAGCTCGGTGAGACAGTCGAAGAGCAAGAGAAGACCCAGAAGAAGCGTCGCAAACTCAAGGGCGTCACCTTCGAGTACGACGACGACCACCGCACCGTCCACGACATGGCCGGCGACGCCGGATACAGCATCACCAGCAACTGGTTCGTCCAACGCCTGGCACAGCTGGCTGTCGCCAAGCAGGTCACCAAGAGCGAGATGTGCGTGTTCCTGTACGTCGCCGGCGGGCAGCTGCGTGGCACGGGCATCGCCAACTACACCCAGCAGGAGATCACCAACGGCCTCAACCGCGAGGCCCGCCGCGTCGAGGGCGCCACCGAAATCAGCCGCTCCACCGTCACCCGCGCGATCAAAGCGCTGTGCGAGTACGGCTGGCTCGAGCGCCACGGCAATGGAACCATCCGGCTCAACGTCCACCTGTGGTTCAACGGCAACAGTGCCGCCCAGCAGGACGTACTCGCGGACATCAAGAGGGACCACGGCGACCGGCCCGACTCCTTCGGCAACTTCCTCGGACCAGTTCCCCAACAGGAACAGCTCCAGATGTTCGAAGCCGAAGACCAGCCGCCCCAGGAGCGCGCCGGGTGACCCAGCCCCGATACTGGTCTCCGCAGCCCACCACCATGAAGGGACGTCTCTGATGGCCGAGGTCATGTCCCCGATCGTCTCCGAACGGATCTGGGCCCTGCCCCTCTCCGGCAGCGCCGTCAAGTTCCTCCAGTACCTGCTCTATCGCAGCGAGTTTGGAGGCCACCTGCCCGTCAAACAACGCGAAATGGCGCAGGAGTACCACAACAAGACCCAGCAGGCCATCAGCGCCTTGATCGCGCCCCTTTGTGATCTGGGCATCGTCCTGCGCCCAGAAGGCGGTGAACGCAAGGGCAACAGCTACCGCCTGCACCCGCTGGCCGCCAAGTACGAAAGCCATGCAGACATGGAGCAGGCCTTCCGCAACGCCCTTGTGGAGATGAAGGCCGGCGACCTGCCCACTCTGAAGCTGCCTCAGTACACCGTGGCACCACCGCTCGAAGGCCGCCGCAAGCTGCAGGTGGCCTAGCCAGACAAAACGTGGGGTCCACCAGAAGACTGGCGGACCCCACGTGCCTGAGTAAGAAGTACCTACGACTATACCCGCACTACGCAACTGTGCACCTTCAACGTGACGTTGTAGACGCTCACCTGTCGTCGGCTGCGGAAGACGTAGGTCAAGGGTATCCGGCACCGAGCACGCCACGGTGCGCCGGCAGTCGGCCTCCAACCGGAGAGGCGGCATGCTCGTCGCTCCCCCTGCCGCATCCCGGATGAGACACGACCTCTCACGCGCAGGTGCCTGCCGGGAGCTCGTTGCTGCCGGTTTCCTGCCCCGCGGCTAGCGGCCGGAGACTTGCGGCCTCCACCTGGTCCAGCCGCTGGGTCCACCAGCACAGCAGTGCCTCGTCGGCGAGGAACATGTCCGCGAACTCGGCCTTGAGGCGGTCGAGGTAGAACTCCAGCTGCCAGAAATCGGTCAAGCGCTTCCACCACAGGCGGCGCGCTCCGTCCGCAAGGGAGTCGGCGTCGAGGCTCACCCACTTTCGGTATCCAGTGGTGAACGCCCCGACGTGCGCGAGGGCGAGGCAGCCGTCCGTGCTGAACTGCACCTGCTCGGTGCGGGCGACCTCCTCGACGTACGGCCGCACGCCGATGCGGTCCCAGTCCAGGACGGCGACCACACAGCCCTGGGCACATAGCTGGTTGCGGAACTGGAAGTCTCCATGTGTCCAGCCGCACGGGCCGCCTGGTACCCCGGCGGCCGGCTGCAGCCCGACGTGCTGGCGCAGCATCCGCTTCCTGTTGGCGAGCGCCTGTCGGGCCTGTTCGGCGAAGTCGCCTTGCTCGGAGGCCAACTTGGCTTCCAGCTCGGACGCCCGGTCCAGGACCTGCTCAGGGGTGGTCAGGCGGGCCTGCGGCGGCGCAGCACCAGCGTTCACCTCGGTATGCCTGACCTCAGCCGCTTCGCCGGACGCACATCCACAGCCAACACCCCGCTCAACACGGAGAGTTGAGGAGAATCAAGGCAACAAAAAGCGCCTCGTCGAAGACGAAGCACCTGCGAATTCGCTCAGTTGAGCAATTATCAAGTTAGTTCAGAGAAACCGTAATCGATCACGTCCGGGTCCGACCGGAGCGAATTGTGCGAGGCAGTGAGCAGACAGGCGCGGTCGATGTACAGGGTCACGCGGCAGCCTGCCCATGGGGCGGCTTCGCGCCGGGGACGTCGTGGCCGAAGTGCTCGGCGAAGTCCGGGCCCCATGCGTGCGTGAAGTGCGCGACCGTGTCGAGGAAGCGCAGGCGCAGTTCGTCGCCCTCGTCGGTGGCGAGCCGCTGCACGTACGCGTTGACCTCCATCCCCAGGGCCGCGGCCCTGCGCTCGATCACCTCGTACTTTTCCTCATCCACGCGGACGTTGATCTGCTTCTTACCCATACGGACATCGTAGCTCCCCTTACAGGTTGCTACGAGGCTTTGTCAAGATTGCTGCCGGTACATGGCGGGCTCTGGGGGTGGGATGGGGGTGTCCGCCGCACCGTCAGACGGTTATAGCCCCCCGCCAGGACGCCGAGGAGGGCTCCCGCGAGCAGTGGGGGCCCGAAGGGCAAGCGCGGTTCGGGCGTGCCTTTCCGGCGGGCCAGGCCGGCTGTCGTCTGCACGATTTCGGCGACGGGACGTGTGCGGATGCCTTCGCCGCACACGTCGAGCTGGTGCAGGTCTACCACTCAGTTCCTGCGAACTCGCCTCGGCCGGCGGGTTGTTGCACGCCCGACCCATCACCGTCCGCAGGCTCGGAGGCGGGACCGCCCTGGTGAGTGGAACCACGGTGGTCAGATGCGGCGGGCTGCCCAGACGGTGCGCTCGGTGCGTACCGTCAGGTCGTCGCGGCGCAGGAT
Source organism: Streptomyces fractus (assembly GCF_049844455.1). Classification (NCBI taxonomy): domain Bacteria; kingdom Bacillati; phylum Actinomycetota; class Actinomycetes; order Kitasatosporales; family Streptomycetaceae; genus Streptomyces; species Streptomyces fractus. The sequence goes on from NZ_JBMYHI010000001.1 coordinate 16,324, forward strand.
GTTGCGCGGGCCACTGGTGTCGAGGAGCTGGTCGAGCGCGGCGAGGTCCCCAGGAGTGAGTCCGTCTGCTGTGGCGCTGCGGATGCGCTGCAGGACACCGGTGGCGTAGCGGCCGATCGCTTCGCTGTGCGAGCCTTCGAGGTTGACGGCGATGGTGCGTTCGCCTTCGACGGTGAAGCTGGCTGCGGTCAGCATCGGGCCCCAATCGGCGCCACGGTGGGGCATGTGTCCGGCTTGGCGGCGGTCGGCGACGGCGTGGACGCGTTCTTCTAGGCCGGGCCTTTCCTCGGGGGCGTTTTCGGGCAGGAAGCGGGGGTGGCCGGCCAACTCGACGACGGCGAACAGGCCGCCGGGCGCGAGCGCGTCGTGGACGGTGCGCAGTGCGCGGTCGGGGTGGGCCATGTGGTGCATCGAGGCTGATGCCCAGACGAGGTCGGGTGAGTCGAGGTCGGGCCAAATGGCGTCGTCGAGGTCGGCCTGCACGGTTCGTACGCGGTCGCCGACGCCTCGGGTGCGCGCCTTGGTGCGCAGGCGCTGCAGGTGTTCGGCGGAGGCGTCGACGGCAGTGACATGCGCGTCGGGGAAGCGGTCCAGGAGAGCGAAGGTGCCCGCGCCCGTGCCGCAGCCCAAGTCCACGATGTGGTGCGGAGTAGTCGGCAGCGGCAGCCACGCGGTAATGGCGGCGGTGTGCTCGGCGAGGATCTCGGCATCCAGGTCGAGGATCTCCGCTTGGCCGTTCATGGCGTGCTCGTGGTGGTGAGCGTGCGAAACGCCGTGGTGAGGGGTGTGGGTGTGTACGTGGTTCATGTTCATCACCCTAGGGCGAGTATGCCCCTGGGGCACGGAGTATCCCTGTTTGCGCAAGATGATGGTCGAGGGTGCTGCCCGACACGCATGACGTCGCCGCCGAGGGAGGGTGTCGCACGGTCACCCGGGAGCGCCTCGGGTGCCGTCGTCGCTGTCGTTCTGGTGACCGCGGCGGGCGTCGCGGTCGAAGATGCCGAGGATCTCGCAGGGTCCGCCGTCGGCGCCGATCGCGTGCGGCATCATCGTGGGGAACTCGGCGGCCTGGTTGGTCTCGAGGCGGAAGCGGCGGTGGCCGAGCATGAGGATCGCGGTGCCGGACAGGACGACGATCCATTCGCGCCCCGGGTGGGCGCGCATGCGCGCCGGGTTGTCGGGGGGCGGTTCGGTCATGCGCTGGCGCACCACGCTCATCCCGGGATCGGCCTTGATGGTCCAGCGCATCCGGCCGTGAGCGCTGTCGATGGTCGGGCTGGTGACGACGTCGTCGGTAGCGGTCTCCACGAGCTGATCGAGCGTGGTGTCCAGGGCACGGGCGAGTGTGACCAGCTGATCCAGAGCAAGGCGGCGCTGGCCGTTCTCAATGCGGCTCAGCGAGGACTGGCTGAGGTGGGCACGGGAGGCCAATTCCTCCAGGGACCAGCCCTGCGCAACCCGCAGGGCGCGGATGCGTTTACGTACGAGGCTGTCCAGATCTCCATCTTCTTGCGCCATGAGCAACATTGTATGCCTTCCACGCAACCTCCGCTTAACGTTGCGTTCAACTGGTCCGCAACGTCTGCGACCGGTGCACGAGGAATGGCCGGAGGCCATGGCTGTGACAACGGATGAGGCCACCCGTGCCCGGTTCGCGGCCCGCAACATCCGCGTCGTCGACACCCCGGTGCAGGTGGTCGTCAACGACGAGGGCGGCGCCCTCCGCCTGGCCGTCAGCGTCGAGCACATCCGCGCCGTACGTACCCGCGCTGCGTTTACCAGCCCGCCCCCTGCCCCGGCCCGGAGAAGAAGTACGCCGGGTGTACGGTCGGCGACATGGCGCGGTTGGGCTTCGAGTGCGACGACGTCGAACTGTTCGTACACCACTTCGGTGGCCTCCTGGAGGCGAACCGACAGTCGTGCCGCTCAACCTTGTACGGGTGGCACTCGTACTCGGTCCAGCAGCTGCGGCCCGAGTCGGACGATCGCATCTACGAGGTCGAAGTCGCCGGGCTGTGCGCGCGGCGCGCTACCAGCCGACGAGCGCACCCAGGCCGAACGGCAGGCGTATGCCGTCCTTCTTCGCCTACTTCGACGGACCTGAACACGACGCCACGCGCGTCCACCGCGCGACCATAACGTCACCGCCGCCGGGGCGGCCGGCCTTCGCGCTCAAGAGCTAGGCGAAGCTTGCCTCTATGCCCGGCGCCGCCCGTGGCAGGGGCACCGGCAGCGACGGGCCAGCAGCAGCCCCTTCGCGTGCGGAAGCGGCACGTCGTCGAGTTGGGCGCACGCGGCGTGGAGGTCCGCGTAGCCGGGGCTTTGGGCGAGAGCGCACTCGGGCGACAGCGTGTCCTCGTCGATACGTTTCGGGGTGGGGGTCGTCACGGCCTGCCTCCCTTCTGGCTGCGGGCGTTGGCCAGTGCCACGCTCGCTGACAGCCGTTCTGCCTGGGTGGCCGGCCGGAGCGGGCCGCGGGCGTCCCACTCGCGGCCACCGCCGTGGGATGGCTTGAGTTGCCAGCAGGGGCCGACGTGGTCGACGACCTCACCGACCCTGCACGCCGCAGCGTCCCAGACCAGGTCCCCTCGCTTCGGCGTGTACTCGCTTCCCATCACGCGTGCCCTCCTCGCAGGGCCTCGGCCAGCCGCAGGGCGACATCGGCACGGATCCGTCCCAGGTTGATCAGGTTCAGAGCAGGAGAGGCTCCATCGACTCCCAAGGACGGAAGAACGATCCCGACCTCTGTCAGTGCTGCGCGCAGGACCTCGGCCGCCTCGGCGGCTTCGTTCGTTGCAGGTTTCTGTGCGGTGGTCATGAACTCACCATCAGCTTGGTGGAGTTGTGGCAGCCAGCCGGTATGCGTCGTTATTCTTGAGGGCCTTCCCAATATGCGTGACCATGCTCATGAAGTGCCCGGGAGGCTATAGCGGCGTCAGCCAGCTTCAGCGCACGGTCGAAGACCACACAGTGCACCGCGAGGCAGCAGGAGGAAGCCATGGCGCGCAACATCCGCTTCAACGGCACGGGCAGTGGGGACACTGGTTGCCCGTCGATCCACGAGGATCTCGACACCGGCGAGGTGATCGTGCACGGTCCCCCGCTGACCGCAGCGGAAGACCTGGAGCAGCTGCAGCACCTTGGTCCGGGCGAGGTCGCGGTCGTCGTGCCGCGCGACGTCATCTCGGACTGGGCGCCCAAGGACCGCACCCGCCAGGCTCGGATCATCGACCTCGGTGCCTTCAACCGGCTGTTCGAGATCTTCGAGCACACGGCCTGGCGGTTGGAGACCCGTCGCCGGTACGCGTCCGACGAGGAGACCGAGACGTACGCGCAGTTCCTCGCTGAAGGGCGGGTCGACTGGGACATGGACTCCTGGTACTGCGAGACGATCCGGCGGCAGATGGAGGCCGGAAAGTCCGTGGCCCGGGTCCGCCTGCTCGACGATCCTCCGACGAAGGGCCAGCGCTATCTGCTGGTCAACGCCGAACGCAACCGGGCTCTGGGGGAAGACATCCGCACGCTGGACCGTGCGCAGGCCGAGCGGCTGAAGCTGGGAAGCGAGGACTTCTGGCTCTTTGACTCACGCCTGGTCGCCCGGCTGCACTTCAACGACACCGACGAACTCCTCGACGTAGAGCTGATCACGGAGCCCTCCGAGGTGGTGCGCTACGCGATGCTCCGGGACGCCGCATGGCACCACGCATCGGCCCGCCCCCACCAGGCCTCCGTAGCGAGCTGACGGACAAGGCGGGCGCCGGTGAGCACGGACTACCAGCACGCGCGCGAGGCGCTCGGAGTGCGCCTGCGTGAACTGCGCATGTCCGCCCCTCAAGGACGCCTCACCGGGGTCCGCCTCGCCGAACTGCTCAGCTGGACGCAGCCGAAAGTCTCCAAGCTCGAGAACGGGAAACAGACCGCGACTCCCGAAGACCTGCGGGCCTGGGCCGACGCGACCGGTCACCCCGCCGCGTACGGCGAACTGCTCGCCCGGCTGCGCGGGTTCGAGTCCCACATCCGGTCCTGGCGGCGCCAGCTCGCCGCCGGGCACCAGCCGGTGCAGCAGTCGGTGGCTGCCGAGTACGAGCGCTCCAGCGTCATTCACGGATTCGAGTCCGCGACCGTCCCGGGGATTCTGCAGACCGCCGACTACGCACGGCACGTCTTCACGCGTTATGCCGACTTGCACCGCTCGCCCCAGGACACCGAGGCAGCCGTTCGCGCTCGGATCAAACGGCAGGAGCTCCTCTACGACGACAGCAAGCGATTCGAGATCCTGATCGGCGAGACGGCGCTGCGCTCCCTGATCTGCCCACCCTCGGTACTCGCCGCGCAACTCGACCGCCTTTGGGGTCTGGTCGGACTGGACACCGTGCACCTCGGCGTCATCCCCCACATCGCGTCCCTCAAGATCCCGCCGACCGTGCCGTTCTGGATCCATGACGAGCGGCTCGTCATGGTCGAAACCTGGCACGCAGAACTCTGGATCGACGACGCCGACTCCATCGCGCTGCACCTGCGCACGTGGCGCACCCTGCGCGAGTCCGCCACCTTCGGCACCGACGCGCAACAGCTGATCCACCAGGCGCGCCGCCACCTGCACGCCACCTAGCATCGTCCGGCGCCGTGCCGCGAGGCCGCCGGCCGCAAGAGCCATCCCGCTGGGCCTTCGACCTGTGGACAGCGCACCCGGGTTCGAGCGGCAGCGCGAAGAGGAAGAGAAGATCCTCTCTCCTGGTGCCCAGGAGAGAGGTGTCGGCGTAAGCCGGCAGTACCCCGACCCGCCCCCACCTGGTCCGATACTCCGCGCCCGCCTCGCGGGTGGGCAGCCATGAGGCAACACGGGAGAGCAATACGGGAAGGCAACGCGGGAAAGCAACCGGGGAAGGCACCCCGGGAAGGCAACCGGCCTCCAGAACTCCGTGGCCGCCGGAAATCCAGCGGCCACTCTCGTCACCGTGAGACGGGTCCCTCGAGGCGCCGCACTCTGCCAATCAATACCAATCCACAGTGATCCGGTTGAGCGGCGTCTCCAGCGTGAACAGGCCGGGGCGGTGCTCGGTCGGCGCGGCGTCGAGGGGCTGGATCTCGAAGGTGGCCTCGCGGCCGCGGAAGTTCCGGTCCCAGGTACGGATCGCATCAGCGACCTGCGCGACGAGTTGATCGATGTCGAGGCCGTGCCCGATCACGCCGAACTCCCACAGCTTGGCGCGACCGTGGGCCCTGCGGTCCATCGGGCGACGGGCGAGGTAGGTGACCGCTCCCCCGTCCACGGCGGCCGTGGACGGGGGGCAGACCGACGGGGCTTAAGCGCGTCAGGGATGCGAGCGTGAGGAGCGTGAACGTGCAGATCCCGGTGCTGAGCGCGTGGTGACCGCACGTCAGGCCCGGGACCGGGACGCCCTGCATATGACGATGCCGGCGTGCTGATTGGGCCGGAGAGTGGGCGCCACGTTGAGCGAGCAGGTGAGGCCGTGCAGGGCGACGGTGGTTTACAACCAAGCATGACCGGTGGGGCGCTTCAGGTACGCGTCGACGTCGTCGTGAACGCGTTGGCCGATCATGTCGGCGGCGGTGCGCGGGGTCGCGAGTCCGGTCCCGCGGCCCGTGGTACGCGGGTGGCCGGGGCCTTACTGGTGAGGGCGTGCGCCATCATCGTCGGCTCCTCCCTCGCTGCTGTCGTGTACGGGCCCGGGAAGGGCGACGGCGACCAGGACCTCGGTCGTCTCCTGGTACAGCCGCACGACGAGCCGGTCGACGAGGGCCTCGACGAGCGCAAGGCCACGGCCGTGCTCGTCGTCCGGGCCTGTGCCGGTACGCGCGGAGGGGCGTCCGCAAAGGCCCCCGTCCGTGACGGACACGAGCGCCTCGTCGTCGGTGAGCGTAACCCGCACGGCGATGGTGCCGTGTCCGACGTGCGTCACCGCGTTCGTCGCAAGCTCGCTGACGGCGAGCGTCAGCATCTCAACGGCGTCCCGGGAGACGTTCCATTCACGCAGGAAGTCAGTCACATAGGCGCGTGCGCGCTTGGGGGTGTCCAGCTCTCGGCCGGGCAACGTGACGGTCATTGAGCGCGGCTGCGGACCTGTGGCATCGGCGCTCGGGCGGGGGTCGGACGGTAAGGCGGGCTGCGTGCTCGGCGCGAACACTGGCCAGAGCACCGGGATTGGCGGCTGACGGTCGGTCATGAGCGCTCCATTTCCGGGTGCGGATGCACGGCACCGAGCAGAGGGGCCGCAAGCTGGGCAAGAGCTACGGTCACGGCTTCGCACAGGGCGTCCGGGTCGGTGGACACCGTGGCGGACGGGTCGGTGGGCCAGATCCATGCGCGGCGGGCCGGGCTAGGGAGGTGGGCACCGGCCACGCATCGCGTGCCGGGCAGGGCGGGCCATGTGGCGGCGGTGCCGTCGGGCACCAGGACCTCGAGGGCGGCGCGGGCCCGGTTGTCGAGCACCGGTCCGCAAGGGATGCCGCGTTCCTTGAGCACGGCCAGGACGTGAAAGGCGAGGGACCGGCGGATCCGCAGGACCTCAACTTCGGCAGGGCGTGGTCCGGTTGTCACTGTCCGGCCCCGTCCACGCGAGTCGGACAGGTGGGGCAGACGCTGACCGCGTAGCCGAGACGTCCACGCAGTTTGACGTACGCATAACCGCCCGGTTCCAGAGGCTCATCCCTACGTCCACAGCATGCGCGCCGTTGGCCGTGTGCCTGCTCCCACTGGTGTGCGGTGAGGCTCAGACCGTCCTGGTCCTGCGCACGAACATCGGTCAACTCGCGGGATTTGATGGGCTGGTCTGCCGTGACCTGCACGGACGGCTGCATGGAACGCTCCCGAACGCCTGCGCGACGTGATCTACGTAGTGCGATCAAGTCGCTACCTGTCGTGTCCAACTAGCCCTACAGTGACCCTCTGCGCACCTACTGCGCAAGTGCGCAGCAAGTTTTCCGAAAGTACGCACATGCGCGGGGAATATTCGATGAGGGAGAGGGCCTATGTGTGCAGCGCGTTCAGGTGGTACGGCAGACTGTGCGCAGGAAAGTGCGCAAGTTCGAAATGGTCGGCGCAAGCGAAGGGGGCGGCACCAGGTGGTGCAGCAGACAAGGCCCAACCGACGACTGCTCGGCGCGGAGATCGTGCGCCTGCGCAAGGCCGCCGGGCTGCGAGCCGCTGACGTGGCCACGCATCTGAAGTGCTCCGAGACACGAGTGAGCCGTCTGGAGAACGGCAACGGCAGGGTCAAGTTGCATGACCGCGAGCTCGACCAGCTGGTCAAGCTGTTCGGCATCGAGAACCAGGCGCAGATTCAGGCCTTACGAGACCTTGCCTCCGACGCAGCACAGGATTCGGCCTGGTGGGACGGCTATCGCGAGGCCATGCCGAGCGACCTGGAACCGCTGTTGGCGTTCGAGACAGACGCCATCGCCGAGCAGGCGTGGGAATCCACGCTCGTACACGGCCTGCTACAGACCCGCGAGTACGCACGGGCGATCGTGGCGGCCTGGCCGAGCAATCGGCCGGTGGACTACGACGACATGGTGGACGTGCGCATGAAGCGCGCCGAACTCCTCACCGCTCACGAGACGTCGGGACGGTCGACTGCGCTGGAGGCGTGGGCGATCCTCGACGAAAGCGTCCTGCGACGGCCTGTTGGCAGTGCTGATGTCATGCGCGCCCAGATTGAGCACCTGATCGAGCTGACCGAGCTCCCCAATGTCCGGATCCAGATCATGCCGGAGGACAAGGGAGCCCACCCCGGCCTGGGCGGTCCGTTCTCGATCCTGGACTTCGAGGAGGCGACGCCCGTCGTTTACATCGACAGTCCCGCCGGAAATCTGTACCTCGATAAGAAGTACGACGTCAGAAAGTTCACGACATCCTTCGACCTGCTGCGAGCCATGGCGCTCGACCCGGACGACTCGGCGGCAAGGCTCCGGGATGCGGTAAAGGAGAAACGATGACCAATACCCCCGACTTCCTGCGCGACCTCAACTGGTTCAAGGCCACCGCCTCCAGCGGCAACGGCGGCTGCCTCGAAGTCGCCTTCACTCCTGACGGACAGGTCGCCATCCGCGACAACGAGGACCTCGACAACCCGCCGTTCGTCGTCAGCAAGCACGTGTGGAGCTGCTTCCTCGACGGTGCCAGCAAGGGCGAGTTCGACATCCAGAACTGACGGACAACCGCACAACGGACGGACCGCCCTGTTTGGCCCTTGCTGGTCCAACTCGGCCCTCACATCACGTCGGTCTCTGCGGCCCATTGGGTCGTGGAAGCCGACGTTGTTGTGTGGGGCAGCTCAGAAGTGAAAACGCCTCCGCGAGCGGCGGATTCGACGTTACCCAGGAGTAGCGATGGCGCGGCGGGCGAGTACGAGAGCCCGCCAGCGCTCCCGGACGGCCGGCTCCCCATCGAGCCAGTTCAGGGGCTGAGTAGGAGTGGCGGGGAGCGGCCGGTCGGCCATGAAGCGGATGAGGTCCACGTAGTAGGTGTGGTTGCCGCCGGCCGTGAGCTCGGAAAGGCACGCGAGGCTCGCGTCGATTTGGCCGCCGTCGCCGAGGACGGCCTGGTGGAAGGCGAGGGCGAGTTCGAGCAGCGGGCGATGGGAGATGAGTCCGGCGTTGGCGATCTCGGTGCGCAGCAGTCGTGCACGGTCCTCGACGTTCTCGGTGAGGCCGGCGTCGCGGACGAGCGTGGCGATCTGCACCGTCAGCGTGGTTGCACGCAGGGTGAGGCCGGTCAACAGGTGGCGGGCGAGGTCGATTTCGTCGTCGGTGAGGCGGGGATCGGTGAAGGCGATTGTGAACGCACGCAGCGCCTGGTTGTGCGCGGCTTCACCGGTTTTGCCGTGCTGTTCGGCCTCGGTACGCCCAGCCAGGTACTCGATGGCGGCGCGTTCCATGTCGCCCTGGGGCCAGAACACGTCGCCCATCACCCGGTGTTGGCGTCCTTCCCAGCCGAGATGCTGCGCGGCGGCATGAGCGGCGGTGAAGTCGCCGGCGAGGCGGGCAAGGTGGACGAGCCCGCGGCGAGCCGCGGGGGCGAGGCGACGCCCGTGGTCGACGACGTACTGCATGCCGGTGCGGGAGTCGGCGGAGCGGCCGAGGTCGCGCTGGGCCTTCGCCCGGTAGTACACCGCCATCTCGACCAGCTCGTCGGGCAGCAGGCCGGTGTCGAGGACGGTGGTGAGCCGGTTCACGGTGTGCTCGCGGTGTTCGTGCTGGCGGCGGGCGAGCGCACTGAGTAGATCGACGATGGCGTCGGACGGTGTACCGTCGGCCGCCTCGTCGCGGTAGGACGCGACGGGCGCGGTCAGGGTGATCGGCTCCCAGACCGAGTCGCTGACGTAGGACCAGGCGGCGTCGGAGAGCCAGCGGGGAGCCAGGGCGAAGTCGCGGGTGAGGGCGAGGCCCTGGCGCAGGCAGCCCATCAGCAACTGCCGGTTCGCGTGGCTGCTGCGCCACTGTTCCTCGAGCGCGGCGAAGGCGCGCTGAGCGGCCTGCTGCCAGTCCCGCGCGCTCCATCGGTCGTCGGTGTGGTCGTCGGCGGTGCGCAGTGTGGCGCGGATCAGGGCGTGCAGATGGTGCGGCCATATCCCGAAGGGGTGGTGGCGGACGAAGGGCCGCTCAATCAGGCGCAGGGCGGCGGCCTCGTGGGTGAGCCCGGCGGCCCTGGTGGCCAGGGGGACGTCGAAGGCGTCCAGGAGGGCGACGGAGCGCAGTACGTGCCGCTCCTCGGGGGTGAGGTCCTGCAGGGTGCGGGAGATCAGGGCGGGGAAGTCGGCGTCGAAGTCGGTCGGCTGCGGGGTGCGTCCGCTGCGGCGCAGTTGCAGGAACCGCATCACTGACAGGTCGAGGTAGAGCGGCAGGCCGTGGGACCGCTCACTGATCACGCGGCGCAGCTCGACGTTCATGAGCGGGCGGCCCTCGCGGGAGAGCCGGCGGACGAGGTAGTCCTCGGAGTCCTGGAGGCTGAAGTCACCGATAAGCACCTGCCGCTCGGGCGCCCACGACGAGGGCGTCGTGCGCGGCGCGGGGACCGCGCTGGAGCCGGGGTCGGCGAGGCCGGGCCAGACGTGCCGGCCGGTGAAGTCGAGCTGTCCGGCGAGTCCGTCCTCCGCCCAGTCCAGGCGGGAGCGGCCGGTGACGATGAACAGGGCGTTCGGCATCAGCCACACGACGCGCTGCAGGAGCCGCTCCATCTCGCGGCGGGTGCGGTCCCCGACGTCTTCGAACGTGTCCAGGAGGGCGACCGGGACCACGCGCTCGGTGGCGGGGAGGCGGGCGAGTTCCCAGGCGAGCAGGTGCGGATAGTAGGAGAGGGCGTCAATGTCCGCCTCGGCCTCCAGCAGGTCGGCCAAGCGTACGCAGCCGGCCAGCGCCCGTACCGTCTGCCGCCGTTCGCGCAGCGCGCCGACCAGGGAGCCGGCCACTTCCCCGACCACCGAGCCGATCGTGCCGGGCAGCAGGAGCGCCTGGGCGACGTCGGCGAGCGCGGACTGCATCTGCTGGGGCAGGGCCTCGCCGAACCAGCGGGCGAGGCCGCCGCGGCGCAGGTACTCCTCCAGCGGCTCGCCGGGGTGGTTGGCCTCCCAGTAACGGCGCAGCGCGATGTCGAAGGCGGGCAGCGGACGGCCGAGCTCGGCGAGTGCGAGCCGCAGGGTGAGCACGACCTGTTCGATGTCGGTGCCGGCCGAGCGCGCAAGGTCGATCCGCACGGGGACGATCCGCGCTCCGGGCCAGGAGGCCTCGCTCCACTGCTCGGGGCGGCCCGTGCCGCGGAGGGCGGCCTCGATCTTCCGCGACAGCGTCGTCTTCCCGATCCCGCCCACGCCGTGGAAGACCAGCACGTTGCGACGCGGCGCCTCCAGGTCCTCGACGTCGAAACCGCGCGCGCTCACCCGCCGCAGGTGCTCGGCGAGCGTCGTGGTGACGTGCGCCCATTGAGCCTGACGGTTGGTGAACGCCTCGTCGGCTGCCAGCTCCCGGTCGTTGGAGCCGAACACCGCTCGCAGGTCCCGCGCCACGCAGCCCTCCCCGGTAATGATCTGGTAATGATCTGTCACCTGACGGTAGCTGCCACCATGTTGAGCAGGCCAGCCGGTCGCGCGCCGCATCGCACGGCGAACCGGCCTGATGGCCGGCTTGTTACCTTCGGCCGGTTACCCACCCCCACTGATGTGAAGGCGGACTCGATGGACGACGCGCACGAGGCGGGCCTGAGCGATCCTCAGACCCGCGCCCAGACGGCGCTCGATGCTCTGCTGCAGCGCTACGCGGCCCGGATCATGGCCAAACGGCGTGCCGGGCTGGACGACACCGAGGAGATGTCCCGGCTGGTGGAGGAGCGGCAGGCACTCGTCGCCGACAAGGAGGGCATGCTGGAGATGAGCGACGAGCAGCTGGTGCAAGTGGCCGCGGTCTACGAGGCCCGCATCGAGACGTGGGATTCCGACGCCCCGGACCCGCAGTAGGCGGTTGGGAGCGGGAGCGCTTCGGGGACCGGCGCCGGAGTGGGCAGGCGGCGAGGGAGCCAGCGTTCGGGCAGCAGGGGCGCGGCGCTCCTGCTGATCTGCGCGAGCTCGTCCCGGTACTGGGGCAGCGCGAAGCGCAACTGCTGCAGCAGCGCCTGGAACCGGTACGCCTCTGCATCCGTGTACGGGCGGTGCTGCTCACCCACCAACACGGCGGCCGCGCGAGCCGGCCGCTCCCACCGTCCGTCCGTACGGCGCGTGTTGCACCACAGGGCGCTGCCGTCGCGCCGCAGCACCGTGACGGCGTCGACCAGCGACTCCGTCTCGGCCGCGCAAGCCACGTCTATCAACGCGTGCACGCACTGATCGTGCCCGGCGCCGGTGGTGAAGCGGGCGGCCACGCCCCGGCGCAGGGCGTCGGTGTAGCGGGCGGCGGCGCCCTGCCGGCTGTCGGACGGCCGCACGGCCAGGACCACCACCTCGACACGGTAACCGGCCCGGCGGCACGCGGCCGCGCTCGCCGTGAACTGGCCGACGCTGCCGGGCGCCATCTCGATCACCATGTCGCCGCGCCGCTCGCGCACGTAACGCTCGGCCTTGGCCTGCCATGCCTTGTAGTCGACGCGGATCCGCTGACCGGCGGTGCGCGGTTCACTGCGCAGCAGCTCGCCGTAGTCGGGATGCGCCGACTTGAAGTGATCCCCGGTCAGCCAGACCGGGCGGCGCGATCGCATCGCGCGCCGGACCAGCTGGGTGGCTGCCGTCTTGCCCGCGCCGGGTTGGCCCACCACGTACACGACGACCGGCTGCTCCTGCGCCTGGGCCTGGTCGAGGTGGCCGGGCACGATCAAGTGGTCGAAGATCCACTGGTGTTCCTCGGCCGACAGCCGGTGATAGTCGACGCCGGGCGGCGCGGAACGCACTTGCGCGGTGCGGCGGACCGGCTCGGACCAGGCGGCGGCCCGCTCGGCGTCCCGGGCCACCGCGAGCCGCTGGTCGTCGCCGAGGAGTCCGTGGTGCACCCGGCGGTCGGCGTCGGCCAGTTCACGGCGGAAGACGGCCGTCTCCTGCGCGTCCCATGGCCGCGCCCGCTCGCCGGCCACCACCCGGGCCGCCCGCGGCGCACGCTTCCAGGAGCCGTCCGTCAGCTCGTTGTCGTACAGCGGTATGGCGCCGCGGCGTACCACGCAGATCCGGTCGGCGAGACGCTCCCGTTCGATTGTGTCGAGGGTGCGCAGCATTTCCGCGGCGCAGCCGTCGTGGTTCTCCCACGCCACGAACCGTCGGTCTTCGTCGGCGGCGCGCAGGTAGCGGTCCAGGACCCCGAGTTGACTGACCGCCTCGGGGATGGCCAGGGCCACGACCTCGACGCGGTACCCGGCCGCCCGCAGCGCGGCTGCCTGGTCGCGGAACTCGTCCGGGTCGGCGAGCGCGCTCTCCACCACCATGTCGAATCGGTCCCGGCATGCGGCCTCTTCCACGGCGTGCTGCCAGGCCCGGGTGTCCGGGCGCACCTGGGATCCGGCGGTGCGGACATCGGCAGCCAGCAGCTCGGGGTAGGCGCCGTGGGCGCTCTTGTACAGATCGCGGCTCACCCGCACAGCACCGCCCCGCCTCTCCAGCGCGGCATGGAGCAGATCGGCCAGGGTCGTCTTACCGGCGCCGGGCTGTCCGGCGACGACCACGGCCACCGGACGCCGTTGGGGCACGGCGCCCTGCAGGGCGCGGGGCAGGATCCGCTCGGCGAGAACCTCGCGGTGCGCGGCCGCGGGCAGCGGGGCGGCGCTCACGCCTCAGGCCTCGCGGGCGTGGATGGTGACGGTCCGGCCGGCGGGCACCGACACCACTGCGTTGCCCTCGGCGTCCACGCTGAGCGCGACGTCGCCGACGACAGCGCGGCGTAACGCTCCGTCGTCCTCGACCGGGGCGAGCGCCCCGGTGACGACGGTGGTGTCCAGGTACTGGATGGGGCGCGCCATGCCGCGAACGCCCCAGGGCTTGCCCGGGTTCGGCATGCCGACCAGGTGAGCCCAGGCCTCCGACGGGGTGCCGGTGAAGGTGACGCGGCCCTCCGCGTCCCGCGCGGCTGGCCCGGTGAGGTCGAATGCGCTGACCACCGTGTTGTCGTAGATGCCGAGCAGTACGTCGCCGAAGGTCTCGATCTTGGCGTCGCCGACGTTGTACCAGGCCCCCAAGGAGGCTTCTGCTGCTGGCAGTTCCCCCGCGAGGACGCGGGGCCACGTCGCCGACAGATGGACCAGGATCACGAGCACCTCACACAAGAACCGTAATTCATAGCCAATGAATTGCGATTCATAGGGTGCCATGTCGGGCTGCCGCCTGTCAGGCGTTTTCGCTCTACTCCCGGATCGAGTGATCCCGCGCGCGCCGGTGAACCGCGCGCGGGTTGGCCCGTACGACGCCCGGATACGTGACCCTCGCCATCGAGGGCACCGACGAGGCCACCGTGTACGCCATGGCATGGCAGCTCGCGAACTGCTACAACCTGACCGGGCCATCCACGCCATGGCGTGTCCCCGACCAGGACGGTGTACGCATCCGGGCAACCGGATACCTCGAGCCGACCGCCTCTGACTCATGACGGACCACACCCGCTGCACCTGCTCCTGCGGTTCGGGGAACCGGCGACGAGCACCGGGCGTTCCAGGGAGGTGGAACGTTGTGAGCTGCGGTTTTCCAGTGCGGGTCACTGTTTGGGGCACACGTTTCGGCGCATCGTCTGCGGAGGTTGTGCGCGTTCCCCGCTGGGGTGGAATGACCCCCGTGAGGGCTGTGCAGTGGCGGCGAGCGCACCGCATTCCACCGACGGGAACGGCACGGAGGGTGGGCCGTGCGATGCCGTTCCAGGGGCACGGTCGACCGCGTGCGGCCACAGGCCCGCGAACGGGGCCCGTCCTGTTCCACCTCATCCCGCTGCGCGCCGTCCACCCGGCCGTTGGAGGCGCGGTGCGGCCATCCCGTGACCGCGTTCGTCGTCGACGGCCATCCCGCGGTACGAAATTCACTTCCAGCTGCCCGACGCATCACTCCCGCGCTGCGGACCACGTAACTCGCCCTCCGTTTCCGGGTGCTGCACCCGCCCAAATTGGGTGCTGGCGGACCGTCCGCTGCACAAGGACCGGGCACGTGTCTGGTGAGACTCACCGCGTCCCGACGATCGTCTGTTCCCCCCTGAGAGCAACCCGGCCGTTCGCCAGAGGGCTGGGAACCTCACAGGGCGCGGGTCACTGTGTTTTGGGTGGGCCACTCTTTGGGCAACTCGCTGACCTGCACATTCGGGTGGATGGGGTACTCGACGGGGCAGTGGCCCTGAGGAGAGTCCACGACACGTACTTGAAAGGGGTCGTGTCGTGGGAGCCACAAAGCAGCGGGTGTTCGCCGGACTGGACGAGGAGTGGGCGCTGGTGTGCGCGGACCGGGCGGCAGGTGCTCTCGTGCGCGGCTGGACCCTGCAGGCCGGTGTCGCCGCCGAGGCCGACAAGTTGCCGCACGATCTACACGAGCTCGTCGTGCACTGTCGGCAGCAGCGGGGTACGGGGGCCGGGGACCGGTGGCTGCGCGCACTGCTGCAGCGGGCTGCCGGCGAGGGTGAGCAAGCGCAGCTGGCGGCGCGGGTCGTGGTGCAGGCGATGGTGCCGGGCATGGTGCGCCTCACCCGGTCCCTGCTGACTCCGGTGCGCGAGTTCGACGACGTCGCTCAGGTCGTTGTCGGCTGCCAGTACATGGTCGTTCGGGCGTTCCCGCTGCACCGTCGGAGCAAGGTCGCTTCCACGCTGCTTCTGGAGACGCTGCATCACGCGAGCCGGGAGCTCGGCTGTGGTGAGGCGCGGGACGTCCGGATCGATGACCTGGGGGATCCGGCCGACGGGTCGCAGGCCGAGGTGGCCGATGAGGTGGCGCAGCGCCTGCTGATCGAGCGGGGCCAGGAGCAGCGCGTCGCCGATACGCCGGAGACCGGCAGCGCCGAGGGCGAGTTGGCGGCGCTGCTGGCGTGGGGTGTGGATCGCGGCTGTCTGCCCCCGGAGCACGCCCGCACGATCGCGGACCTGGTCCGTGAGGAAGCAGGGCGTGACGGGGCGGCGACGCCGGCCGCCCGCAAGCGCCGCTCGAGGGCGATCCAGTGGCTACGGCCCGTCGCGGCCGAGTGGGTCGCGGCCGCGTGATGTGAAGCGTGCAAATTGGTGCGCCCCCGCCGGTCACGTTATGCGGGGTGCGGCTCCTTAGGGGTGTGTGGGGCGGCGACAGGGCCGCCGTATATCTCGAGTTGAGGGAGGAGACCGTGGCGATGACACACACGGCGCACCCGGCCCCCGCGCGGGTGGGGCAGACGGATCTCGATCTGCTCGCCGCGGCCCGGCGCCGGGTCAAGCAGCTGGTAGCTCTACTGGAGACGCTGCCGTTCACGGAGCAGACCGCGCGGATCGCACGGACCTACCTGGACGAGGTCGGTCCGGCTCGCGAGGCGTTCGACCGGTTCGCCGAGCTCGATGCGGCGGAGCGGCGGCGACAGCTGCGCGCCTGGCAGGAGGCGGCGTCGTGAGGCGCCGCAACCGCAAGGATCAGTCCGCGACGGCGGCCAACGTCGCTTCGGGGCAGGAGCTGGAGCTCGAGGAGCACAGCGGGTGGTGGACGTCGCCGTCGACCGGTTCGGTCGCGGTGGCAACCAACGTCGTGCGGCGCCTGGCCTGGGGTCTGCTGATCGCCGGGCCGGTGCTGGGTGGCTGGGCGATCGTGTCGCAACCGGGTGCCGAGGCGACTCCGGCTTCGGTGGTGCAGTCCTCCAGTGGTGACGTGGCGGGGCCCGGCGGGTTCGCAGAGATGTACGTCGCCGCGTTCCTGCGCGCCGGCGAGGGATCGCAGGACGAGCTCGCCGCCTTCTACCCGCAGGCCGCAGATGTGGAGTTGGGCGGCAAGCCCGATGCGGTCCAGGTCGGCCAGATCGCCGCGGTGCGGGTGAAGGACGTCGCGCCGGGCCGGTACTGGTCGGTGACGGTCGCCGCCCGCGTCCTGGAGCCGTCAGCGAAGCCAGCCGCCAAGTCCCAGCCGGACACGGGCGGGGAGCGGCCGGCAGTGCGGATGCGGTTCTTCCAGGTTCCCGTCGAGGCGGACAAGGCGGGTGGACCGCTGTCGGCGCTCGCGCTGCCCGCCGAGGTCTCGGCCCCCACCGGCGGCTCGACAAAGGCGGAACTCGCCTACGGCGAGCCGCTGCCCGCGCAGACCGGGGACCCGGCCATCGACACCCTGACCCAGTTCTTCACGGCGTACCTGTCCGGCAGCGGCGAGCTCGGCCGCTACGTCTCACCGGGCACCCGTCTTTCCCCCATCAAACCCGCCCCCTACCGGGCGGTGACGGTCACGACGACCGCAGTGGAGCCCTCGTTCCAGGACAGCGACGGCGACGGCCGGATCGGCGCCCCGCAGGGACGGGAGCGGCTGCGCCTGGTCGTCGACGTCAAAGCCGCCCGGACGGACGGCGTCGAGCGACCGCTGTCGTACGCGCTGACCCTCGCCGGCCGCGACGGCCGCTGGGAAGTCGCCGCCGTGGACGCGACGCCGCAGATCACCCTCCCCGACGCCCCGGCGGCGTCACCGTCCCACTCCCCTGCCCCGTAAGGAGAACTTTCCATGCACTCGACCGTGTTGGCCGTCGGCATCATCGACGACGCGTCCGGCTTGGGCAAAGACCTCAAGACCCTGATCTCCGTGGTCGTCCTCGGCATCATGTACGTCCTCGGGGTCGCGGCGACCTGGGGCGCGACGCGCTCCATGCTCAAGGCCGGAGTCGCGGCGGTGGGCGGCGCGATGGTGCTGGGCATCATCGCCTCCCAGACGGTGCTCTCCAGTAAGACCGCCGAGGAGCTCAAGAAGGACCACACCGTCGGCCAGGGCGTGCCCGTCGTCCGCGTCGCCGCCCCCGAGGTGCCGCCCATCACCACGCCGGCGCAGGGTCGTGACAGTTCGGGGCGGCAGGCGTGAGCACCGTCGACGAGGAGATGCTGGTCGGGCGCTGCTACACCAAGGCCCGCCGCCACCCCAGCATGATCGGGCAATGGGAAGGGCGCCGGCTGTGGGGCGGCCCGTACAGCGTGCCGCAGTTCATCACCATGGCGACGGTCTTCGCGGCCATGATCCTCACGCTGGTCCTCGTGCCCGCCCTGTGGAGCGTGCTCGGGCTGTTCAACCTCGCCGCGCTTGTGGTGGTCCCCTACCTGGCCTCGCTGTTGGTGCGCCGCCTGCACGTGGACGGGCGTCATCCGTTCGCGGCGCTGGCTTCCACGGCGGGCCTGGTGGCGGGCGGGCAGCGTCCCCGGATCGGCGGCCGCCCGCTGCGCCGGATCACTACGCAGCCGCTCATGGGCACCGTCACCCTCACCGAGCAGAAAGCCGCCCCAGCCCCGGTCCCGCCTGCCGCCCCCGCATCGGGGCCCGCCCCCGTACGTCGCCCGGTACGGCATCCGGCCACGGCACCGGGCGGCCTGGCCTCCAGCGCCGTGGCCCAGCTCGCCATCCACCGCTCGACGGCCGTCCGGAAGCAGCGATGACCGCCTGCGATCCGGCATCCGTGCAACACAGTTCAAGGGAGCAGCAGTCGTGAAGATGCCGATCAGGCACGTAGCCGGGAACGTCGTGTGGAGTGTGCACGGCACGGTGTGGGCGCTGTACCGGGTGCAGGGCGTGGACCAGGTCCACTCCGGCAGGAGCGCCAAGCTGCGCCGGCTGAAGGCGCTTGAGGCGCTGGTGAAGAAGCTCATGGGCGAGTCGATGTGGCTCTCCCTGTGTCCGCAGGTTGACCCGCGTGCGGTGGTGCGGGCGATGACCGAGGATATCGACATGGCGGCCAGTCCCGCCTACACGCAGGTCGCCCACCGGGTCCTGGACACCTTGGAGAGCCTGGAGCTGACGGGGCGCACCAACTGGCTCGCCGTGCCGCTGCCCGCCACCGACCGCCGCCAGCGCATCGCGGACACCGTGGGCGCTGCAAAGGCCGAGATGGCGCTGCGGCTGGGGCTGTTGCCCGCGCCGATCAGCCGCCGCGAGGAGGAGCGGCGCCTGGACCAGGCGGCGCGCATGGCGGCAACGTGGCCCGGATCCGTGTCGATCCGTCCGGCGAGCGAGGCGGAGATCCTGTGGATCTACGGGCACTCGGCGCGGCGCGGCGTGCCGGAGCCGCTGCCGCCCACGCCCGATGCGCGGCGCGCTCTGGCCAACCGCGGCCGCACAGTGGCCGCGCTCGAGCAGGCTGTCCTCACCGAGGGCGCGATCGACGGCCAGCTCGCCGACGCCGAGGAGCAGCGCGGCGCGGGCGTGTTCAAGCGGCGGTGGCTGGAGGTGGCCACCGAGCACGGCGCCTCGTACCAGGCGTTTTTGATGCTGTCGGAGATGCCGGAGGCGTTCGCGTTCCCGGGTTCGGAGTACCTGGCCGCGATGGACACGTTCGCCTTCCCGGTGGACTGGGTGGCGCGCCTGAGCGTCACTCCGGGCGCGGTCGCCGAGGCCAAGACGCGCCGCAAGGCCCGTGATCTGGCCGGGCAGCCCGATGAGTGGGCCCACGACCCGGCAGGTGTGCCGGCGCAGGTCGAGAAGGCGGCCGGGAGCCTGGCGGAGAACCGGGAGCGGCTGACCGCGTCCAAGGGCGAGGTCGACGTGCGGGCCATGATCGGCTTTTGCGTGTGGGGCACGAGCCCTCAGGAGGTCGAGACGCGGGCCAAGGTGCTGGCCACCGAGCTCGGCGGCGACGACTACACCGTGGACCGGCCGCTCGGCGACCAGGAGCACCTCTTCTACGGGATGCTGCCGGGCGCGCGCACCCCGCAGGTCATGGCGTCGTATGCGCAGTACCTGCTGGCCCGCGACTTCTGCATGGCCGGGCCGTGGGCGGCGACCGAACTCGGCGACGAACGAGGCCCCTTGTACGGGTGGCAGCTGACCGGCGGCGGCTCGCGGCCCGTGCTGATGGACTTCACCCGCGGCCCGAAGAAGAAGACGTCCGCGTCGGCCGCGTTCCTCGGCGAGCTCGGCGGCGGCAAGAGCTACGCGATGAAGTGCGGCGTCTACTGGACGCTCGCCGCGGGCCGCAAGGCCGGGCTGCCCGGCAGCCGCGGCCGCGTGGTGATCGTGGACCGCACCAAGAAGCAGGAATGGCTGCGCTTCACCCGCTCCTGCCCCGGACGCACCGAACTGATCACCACCGACTCCACCGCCGCGGTGTCGCTGGATCCGCTGCGGGTCTTCACCCAGCAGCGCGGCCAGGAGACGACCGTCGCCAGCGAGGCACAGCGGCTGTGCGAGTCGTTCCTCGGCATGCTCCTGAGCATCAGCCCGATGGACGAGGCCGGCGACATGCTGTCCGAGGCGATCGCCCACGTGCTGTCCAAGGCCGACCCCAGCATGAGCCGTCTGCTGGCGCACCTGACGGAGCGGGCCGCGCGGGACGACGACGCGGTGTGCCGGACGCTGGCCCGGAAGCTGTCCGTGCACGCGCGCCGGGACCTGGCGCGCTCCCTGTTCGACGAGAGCCTGTCGGTCATCGACACCGACGCCGACTCCGTCGTGTTCAGCGTGGCGCAGCTGGCGCTGCCCAAGAAGTGGGAACTGGAGCCCGGGCACTTCGAGCGACTCGCCCCCGAGAAGGTGTTCGGCCGGGCGATGCTGTACCTGATCGCGACGATCTGCCGGCACATCGCCTACGACCCGCGCCGCGAGGCGGAGTTCTGCCAGGTCGTGTGGGACGAGTGCTGGTGGCTGACCTCGTCGCCCGAGGGCCTGGACCTGCTGTTGGAGCTGGTGCGCGACGGCCGCAAGCACGGGGCGGGCGTACTGGTGGGCTCCCACGACCCCAACGACTTCGGCCCCGACACCGACGCCGGCCGCATCGTGCGCGGCCTCTTCCCGCGGCGGCATCTGTTCCGCCAGACCAACAAGGAACTCGCGCGCCGCGGCCTGGACTTCATGGGCCTGGACCCGGACGACGGTGAGCTGGTCGAGCTGGTCACCACCCATCTCTCCCCCCTCGACGAGAACGAGGAGACCCAGGCGCAGCGCGCCGGCGAGTGTCTCGCCCGGGACCTGTTCGGGCGGATCGGCCTGATGCGCGTGCAGATGCCCCTCGACCCGGCCCTGACGGACGTCATCCACTCCGACCTCGACCAGGCCCGCGCCGAGACGGCGGAGGACGCTGCGGAGGCGGTGTCTGCATGAGCATGCGACGGGGACGCTTCAGCGCCTTCACGGACGTGCGGCGTCATCTGCTGGGCGGGCTGCTGCTCGTGGTCGCGGCGCTGGCCGTGACGCTGCTGGTCGCGCCCGTGGCCGGCGCCGCGCCGGACGACCCGGCGCCCACGCCGTCCCCGTCGGCGTCGTTCCCGAAGTACGAGCCGGGCATGGAGCCGACCGCGCCCGGTCTCCTGCCGCCCGAGTCCGTCAACCCGAAAGCCCCCAAGGGCGACAGCACGGCTGACGGCGCCAAGACCGACGACAAGGACGGCGGCGGCAACGGGAAGAAGAAGCTGTCGGCGAAGGAGAAGAAGGCGGCGAAGCAGGAGAAGCTGCGCCGCGAGATGGCCAAGAAGGTCAAGGCGTACAAGGCCCGCCACGGGGACGGCGGCGTCCTCAACGCGTTCGAGGTCACCGACCGCCAGGGCCTGCCGGTCTCCGCCTACCGGATCACCTCCGACAACGGCGGCGTCACCGACATCCCGGGCCAGATCCAGGGCCTGCTCACTCAGGGCCTGTTCGAGGGCACCAAGTGGGTCATCGCGTTCGGCTGCTGGCTGATCTCCTGGGCCCTGTCCTGGGCGCTGGCCTCGCTGTTCCTCAAGCCCGCGCTCAAGTTGAGCGACGCGCTGTACAACCAGGCCATCGTCCAGCTCGGGCTGCCGGGCCTGCTGCTGGCCTACTCCGGCATGGTCGCCTTCTGGCACATCATGTTCGGCAACCGCTCCCGCGGGTGGGGCGAGATCACCGCCTCCACCGTGATCAGCGCGCTCGCCGTGTCCACGTTCGCCGCTCCCCCGCAGCTGCTGCTCGGCCAGCAGGACGGCGCCGTCGGCAAGGCCCGCGACCTCGGCATCGCCGTGTACGCCATCACCACCGGCCACGAGGACTCCCTGCAGACCGGGAAGGTCACGGAGAAGAAGGCGCGGGACCTGACCCGGCCCGTCACCGACGGGCTCGTCGAGGCGTTCATCGTGCGCCCCACCTACCTGCTCTCCTACAACCAGCAGCTGCCGAACAAGAAGTGCGCCCGCCTGTACTCCGACTCCCGCGTGGAGACCGCCTTCTTCAACGACCAGGTCGACGTCGTCAAGAAGAAGATCAACGCGGTGCCGAATCAGTACGACATCGTCCCCGGTGTGGTCGGTGACATCCAGGACGCCATCAGCAACAAGGCCGTCGACTACGTCGCCAACGACCTGCTCGGCATGAACCCGCAGGACGGCTTCGAGAAGGCCTGCGTCAAGGACGCCGACGAGGCGAAGAAGTCCGGCTGGGACAAGGTCGGCGGGGCGCTGTTCATCTTCATCGCCGCGCTGTTGATGACCGTGCTCCTGGTGAACACGGCGTTCCTGTACCTGACCACGCAGATGCGTCTGGTCCTCGAGGCCGTCCTCGCGCGCGTCGCGCTCGCCGCGGGCATCATGCCCGGGGCCGGCCGGGCCTGGCTGTGGGAGCGGGCAACGAACATCGTGCGGCTGCTGGGGCTCCTGATCGCCCTGGTCGTCGGCCTCGCGATCGCCATCACCCTGGTGACCGCCCTCCTCAACGCCGACTTCGGTGACAACGCCGGAGCCCTCCCCGCCCGGTTCGTCGCGGTCGACATCGCCGTCATCGCCTGCTTCTTCTTCCGCAAGCGCCTCACCAAGAAGTCCAAGGCCTGGGCGATGTCGGCCCGCACCCGACTGGGCAACACCCCACTCGGCGGCCGCGCCCCCGCCACCATGAACGAGGACGCCGGCCGCAAACGCTCTCTCGCCTCGACCCTGGCCACGACCGCACTCATGATCGGTGCGGTCGCCGCGACCGGCGGGGCGGCCGCCGGCGGCTCCGCGGCCGGCGGCTCCGCGGCCGGCGGCTCCGGCTCGCTCGCCGCCATGGGCGGGCGCGGGTCCACCGCCCTGGCCGGACGGCTCGGCACACGCGCGGCCGTGCGCGGCACCGCCGCGATGGCCAACAGCGCCTCCAAGGCCGTCGCCGGGACGGCGAAGGCGGCGTACGGGGCGGGCAAGTTCGGCCTCAAGTACTCCGTCGGCGCCCCGGTCTACCTGCCGCAGGCGGCCCGCGCGGCGAGCGCCGGCCTCAAAGCGGCGCCCGCCAATCTGGCCCGCTCCGCCGGCCAGTTGCGCTCCCGGCTCGCCCAGCCCGTGATCCGTCAGCTGCCCGCCGCCCGCGACTTCGCCCAGACGTACTGGAACAACAGCGGCGGCCGCTGGGTCAGCAACCGGATCCGCATGCACCGCGGCCTGCCGCCGCGCCCGCACCCGCGCACCCCGCCGAGGACCGCCGTGCACCGCATCCCCACCTCCCCCGGCCGCCCCACCCCGCCCGCTCCAGCACCCGCCCCGGCGTCGGCGCCGCGCTCGGTGCGGCGGGCCCCGCGCCCTGTGCCCGGACAGCCGGCCGTCTCCTCGCAGCAGCAGGCCCTGCGCCAGCGCCTGTACCGGCTCAGCACGGAAGCGGCCCGTGCGCACCGCCCCGCCCCGAGCCCGGAACCACGGCCGTCGTCGCCGCCGCCCGCTCCGCGGCCGCGCACCGCGCGCCCGGCCCCGGCCCGCCGGAGGACGCCGTGACGAAGAAGGGCTGGCTCGCGCTCGGCGCGATGGCCACCGCCATGCCGGTCCTCCTGGGGATCGCCGCGGTGGTCGCCCTCACCGGGGCGATCGCCGCCGACCAGAGCGACAAGAACCGGCAGGCCGCCTACGCCGCCGGAGCACAGGCGGCACCGTCCTCGGTGCAGGGCATCCCGCCGGTGATGCTGTCCGCGTACGCGAACGCCGCCGACCGCATCACCAAGCTGCGCCCGCAGTGCAAGGGCATGCGCTGGTCCGTGCTCGCCGCCTTCGGCCGCGTCGAGTCCCACCACGCCTCCGGCCGGCGCATCGCCGACGACGGGACGATCAGCCCGCGCATCATCGGCACCCGCCTCAACGGCGCGGGCGCCGGCGGCAACACGAGCTCCGTCACCGACACCGACGGCGGCAAGTGGGACGAGGACACGAGCTACGACCGGGCCGTGGGACCGATGCAGTTCCTGCCCTCCACCTGGGACGGCCCCACCGGCCAGGACGGCAACAGCGACGGCATCAAGGACCCGCACAACGCGTTCGACGCGACGCTCGGCGCCGCCGTCTACCTCTGCGGCAGCGGACGCAGCGACCTGAGCGACGACGCCCAGCTCCGCAAGGCCGCGCTGCGCTACAACCACGCGGGCTGGTACGCCGACGAGGTCCTCGGCTACGTACGCCAGTACGACCAGGCCGGCGACAGGCTCGGCAACACCGGCAGCGACGGCCCCGTGCCCGTCTCCGTGTCCGTACCCGGACCCCCTGCCGCCTACGGGGGCGGGGCGAGCGCCTGTTCGGCCAAGGACCCGACCGGCGGGAGCTGCCTGACCACGGCAACCGCCCACGGGTACAAGGAGATCGGGAAGAAGTGGCCGCGCTGGCACGGCGGCATCGGCTGCCAGAGTGCACGCGCCGAGGGCGGCGAGCACCCGCTCGGCCGCGCCTGCGACTACACGCCCGGCACTCTCGGCACGCGCGCCTCCGGCACCGCGCTCTCGCAGGGCTGGGCGCTGGCGGCGTGGCTGCGCAAGAACGCCGACGCTCTGCACGTGCAGTACGTCATCTGGCAGGGACGGATCTGGAGCATCAACCACCCCGAGGACCAGGGCGGTTGGGGACGCCCGTACGACCACGGGCTCAACAACGTGCACACCGTCACCGGCGGGCACTACGACCACGTCCACGTCACCTACAAGGACTGATCCCCGCAGCTCACGCTGTCAGTGCAGCGAGGAAAACGAGCATCCCTCCGAAGCCGAAGGTGATGAACGACGCCTGTATGTGCCGGTGTTTACGCCACGCGATCTTGCTGGTGGCGATGAGCTGGCGGCTCAGCACCGGCAGCACGTTCGTCGTCTTCAGTGCTTCGGCGAGCTCTTCAGGTTCTCGGTGCCTGAGGTGCCCGAAATAGATGAAGTTCTGTGACGCCTCGCTCCTCGTCCTACGGGACCGAAGGCGCGGGAGGACGACGAGCATGGCGAACACCCCGGACATCAGAATGAGCGTCGTTCCCGCCCAGAGGAGAGTACGACCGCCCCATCCGTGCACGTCGGTGAGGACATGGTCATCGGTGGACAGAGCGATGATGCCGGCCACGGCTGCGGTGTCCAGGGTGAGCGCAAAAGTGGCCTTGGCGTCTGCCTTGGTCGTCCAGCTGCCGATCTCGGCGTGAACGCGCCACGCCGTTTCGACGGCTTCGTGGTCCGATGCCATGTCAGATGCTCCACCGGTAGGAAGAGCGATAGATGGAGAGACGCTCCTCGCCGATCGTGTGGGTACGGGGTTCCCACATGTCGGTGCCGTTCGAGAGCTTCGTCTCGGGGGACAGCCTTTTGTAGACCTCGGCCGTGATGTAGGTCGAGTAGAGCCCGGCCTCGCGGATGTCGCTCAACTTTGCGGCGACGTTGGGGGCCCGTCCGATGGAGACCAGGTCGCTGTGGTCACGGACACCTGCACGGGCAATGAATGCTTCGCCGGAGGCGATTCCGACGCACATACGAGGGGTGAAGCCTTCACGCTTAAGGTGGGGCAGCTTTGCGAAGAGGGTCGGCTTCACCACCTCCTGCATAGCCCATTTGATCTTCAAGGCGCTCTCGGCCGCGGAGGAGTTCTTCAATCCGCCGACGAAGATACCCATGACCCGGTCGCCGTCGTAGCTCCGGATTTCCCCACCATGCGCCTTGATGATCTTGGATGCTGCTCGCAAGGATGCCCGGATCACCTTGCCCGCCGTCTCCGGGCGGAAGTCACGAGCGAGGGCTGTCGACCCCAGCAGGTCCGCGTAGAGGTACACGGCGTCCAGCTTCACGGCATCGTTCGAGAAGAGGCGCACGTCCTCGGTGGCCGGCACGACACGACCGTCGCGAGTGCTCCACGGCTCTCCGACCAGCTTGCCGACATCAGAGCGAATGTCGTCTCCAAGTGACATTGTCCAACCTTCCTACCGTCTGGGCGAGTTGGGCCGGACGGTAACACCTGCCACTGACAACACAGCCTGGCCTCAAGGAACACGTCCACCAGCAGCTCAGACTCCTGTGCCGAGGTCTGAGTTGTAGCCGCCCGGGAAAAAGCTCGATCCCTCCGGTCACGATCGGAGAGCTCGCGCTCCTTAGGGAGTCAGATGGGCGGCACACGGCCGCCCCGGATACTGACGGGAGTTCCGGTGAAAGCGACACGACATGCTTTCTCGCCGCGTGACGCCGCCGTGGCCTTGCTGGTGGAGTGCTGTGGTTGGCTCGCCGCGGTCGTCTTCGCCATGGGCTGTCTGCGCGGCTGGTGGTGGGGCGGCGATCTCAACAACCTTCCGCTGATAGGAGGGTCGGCAGCGCGGGCAGCAGCCGCGCATCCTGGTGGGCCGTGGATGCCGCTTGTGGTGATGGGGCTCGGGGCTCTGGGCGTGCGTCAGGTATGGCGTGCGGTCGCGCATCGGGTGTTCACCACTCGCACAGGCTGTGAGGCGGGCCGTCGTTCGCTGCGGTTTCGGCTCGCGCAGAGCGGGTGCTGATGTTCGACGTCGTCTTCTCCATGGTGTCGTACGTCGTCCCCGCTGACGTCTCCTCCTGGGGCCCCGTGCTGCGGGAAGTCGCCTGGTGGCTTGGCTGGGCCGGTGTGATCGGCGCGATGGTGTCGGGGGCCGGGCTGCTGGGGTGGCGTCGGCGGGCGCGCCGTCTCCTCGAGGAACGGGCGGTCGTCGAGTTGGTGCCGTCCCAGGGGTTCGCCCCCTCGGTCAAGGACATGGCGCCGCATGCTGCGCGGTTGGCGCGGGCGTCGCAGACCACCGAGTGGGCGCCGCGGCGGGCGCAGGGGATTCGGTTGCGGCATGGCGGTGACCGGCACGGTCAGCTGACGCTGCGGATGGAGGGGCCGGTGACCTCGGCGGCGCTGATGCGGCTGCCGTCCCTGCCCGGCGTCCAGGTCCGCGCCCCGCAGAACGGTCGCGGCCCCGCTGGAGAGCGCATCACGTTCGAGGGGGCCCCTCCCCTGCCCCGGAGCGAGGCTGAGCGGCCGCGTGTGCAGCTGTCCAAGGACAGCGAGCAGGAGCCCGAGGTTGAGGCGCGGTACGTGGCGCGTGCCGAGCTGGTGCTGGCGCGCCCGGATCACAAGAGGCTGACCCCGGCCGCACTGGACCCCGACCCGCTGCAGGTCCTCGCCGATGCCGTGGCGCAGGCCGACGCTGAGCGTGGGGAACAAGCCGAGCTCGTCGTGGATGTGGTGCCGGTCGCGAGCCGGCGTGTGGCGGCCTGGCGGCGCCGTCTGCTGCGCCGTGCCGAGCAGCGCGGCCCGTCCGCGTACGGCGAATCGGTCGGCTCACGGCGGCGCGGCGGGTCGGTGATGTCGACGCTGGTCGAGGGCCTCAATGGGGGCAAGTCCTTGTCCTCGACGTCGTCGCGCCCGTTGCCTCGGCAGAAGGATCTCGCGGACGGGGTGGGCAAGTTCCTGCCGACCGGGGATGCTCAGGTGTTCGCCGTGCAGGTCCTGGTGCGGGTGACGGGAACGCATCCGGCCCGCGCACAGGCCCGCCTGCACCAGGTGATGGCGGTCATGGATGCCTGGTCCGGGGAGAACTGGTGGCGGCCCATCGGGCCGCGGCGTTCCGGGTGGCGGCCCTACAGCAGCGTGTGGTGGCGTCGGCGCGGCTTCGACCGCCGGTACGCCAGCGGGGAGTTCGCCCCGGCCCGCCGGCAGTGGCTCACCAGCGAGGAACTCGCGGCGCTGTTGCGTCCGGCGACGGTGAACTGCACGGCCCAGAACGTCGTGCGGAGCGGCGGCACGCTCGCTCCGGCGCCGCGCGCCCTGCCGACCTGGTCCGGGCAGCCCGGGGTTGTGCCGCTCGGGCGGGTCACCGAGGCTGACGGGCGCACGCGGCTCGCGTGCCTGCCGCAGAAGGACGTGTTGTTCGGGGCGTCGTTCGGCAAGTCCGGGTTTGGCAAGTCCGAGTTGGCGCTGCTGCAGGCCATCACGCTCGCGTACGGCGGGTACGGGGCATGGTTCCTCGACCCGCACGGCGCGGCGATCAAGCGGGCACTGCCGTATCTGACGCATCCGGCGGTCATCGACCGCGTGCAGCTGATCGACCTGAGCGTGAAGACGCCGGACGCGAAGGTCGCCGCGTGGAATCCGCTGTCGATGGAGGGCCGCGCCGCCGAGGAGATCCAGGACATCATCGGGTCCGTGGTCGCCGGGCTCGCGGCCGCGCAGGGCTGGGGCGACGGCGCTCCGCGTGCGCGGGCGATCCTCTCGCACGCGGTGGAGGTCCTCGCGCACCTCGCCCACCGAATGTGCCGGCGCGGGCGGCCGGACCTGCAGCCCACGCTGTTCACCATTCCGCGGCTGCTGATGGACGAGGAGTGGCGCGAGAGCGTGCTCGCCGAGCTGCCGCCCAGGACGCAGCAGTTCTGGCGCACCACGTTCCCCAAGTACGAAGGCAGCGCAGTTCCCGTCGTGACGCAGACCCTCGAGCAGCTGGCCACCTCCACGTCGTTGCGGGCCTTCCTCGGCCAGTCGCGTTCCACCTACGACGTGCGCAAGGCGATGGACGAGCGACAGATCGTGCTGCTGCGCTGCTCCGGGACCGGCAGCGGCGACCAGATCATCACGTCTCTGCTGCTGTTCGACCTCTTCCGTGCCGGGCACTCCCGCGAGGGCCTGGCCCCCGAGCAGCTCGCCACGCTGTTCGCGTTCGCCGACGAGCTCAAGGCGATCGACGGCGCCGCCCACGGCTACATCGCCGCGATCCTCGAGCAGCTGCGCAAGTACGAGGTGCGGTTGATGGGGATGACGCAGATGGCGATGCGGCTGTCGGAGGAAACCCGACTCGCGCTGATGCAGAACCAGAGCCTGCTCTCGGCCGCGGCCGCCGACACCGACGAAGCCTCGTTCCTGGCCAAACGGCTGCCGGGCACCGAGGCGATGACGCTGACCGAGCAGCCGAAGTGGCACTACGCCGTGCGCGCCACTCTCGCGGGGAAGCCCACCCCCACGTTCCAGGTCGTCGGCGTCCCTGTCCACGAGGTCTTTGCCGACTACCACCATCCCGAGCGGCTCCCCTGGCTGGAGAACGCCATCGACGCCACGCTGCGCCGCCGCCCGCTGCGCACCGTCCTGGCCGAGCTCGACGGCAGCGACGACGGCCGCGTGCCCGGGCTCGACGACCGGATCCTCGCCGAGCTCGGCCGTCGCTCCGCCCCTGCCAAGAGCCAGGCCGCAACCACCGATTCCGATGACGACTGCTGGCGCGATGCCGGCGAGAGCGAGGTTGCCTGATGCCCCTGACTGCCCCCACCGAAGCCGCCCCCACCGCCGCACGGTCGCGGCCCGCACGCGGTCTGTCGCGCCTGGCCCAGGACCTGCTTCCGGTGCTCTACCAGCACCGCCTGGTCTCCACCGGACAGCTCCACCGCCTGTTCACTCCGCACGCCGGCAGGCCCGTCTACCTGCGTCAGCAGTTGAACCTGCTGCGCGCCGACGGCCTTATCGACGCCACCACCCGGCGCACCACACGCCGCGGCCGCGCCGAGCACCTCTGGTACGTCACCGCACGCGGTGCCGATGCCGTCGCCCACGACCCGACCATCACCCACCGCGGATACCGCATCACCCCGCAGACCGCCGCCTCGCAGCTCCAGGAGCACACCCTCACCGTCGTCGACACGGGCGTCGCGTTCGTCGACTGGGCGCGACGGCTCGGCCACGAGTGCTCTCCGCTGGACTGGGAGCCCGAGGTCGCACACCGGATCCGGGATGGCGAGTCCCGAGGGGCCGACGACGCGTTCATGATCCCGGACGCCGTCCTGCGGTACACCCACACCGCAGAGTCCGGGCGCCGACGGATGCTCAGCTTCTTCATCGAGGTCGACCGCGCCACCATGCAGACCACGAGGCTCGCCGCGAAACTCGCCGCGTACGCCCGCTACCAGACCTACGCGCCCGCCAGCGGCGGCATCCGTGGCCGCCGCAGCACCCGTGAGGCCTGGCGTGACCTCTACCCCGCCTTCCCTCGCCTGCTCATCGTCCTGACCGGCGCCTCCGACCGGGTCCTGGCCAACCGCGTCCAGGACCTGCGTGCCCTGGCGGCCGCGGACCCTCGCGTCGCCCGGCTCACCGCCGGCGTGGCCACCCTGCGGCTCCTGCAGGAGCGGGGGCCGTTCGCTCCCGTGATGACGCCGCTGGCCGGGGAAGCCACCCCGACCGACGTCTTCCTCGCCTCGGCGGGAGGCTCCCGTGCTTGACGTACTGCGCTCCCTGTTCGGCCGGGTACTCGCGCGTCCACGGCCGCGTGTTGCGGCTCCTGACACGCGTGCGCTCCGGTCGTGGACACGGCCCCGCTGCCGTCCTCTCCGCTCCTTGCAGAAATGACGGCGCTGCGCGCGCATTCCCGCCAACTGGGGTGGCTCGGCGAGCGCGAGCAGTGCCCCGAGCAATTCCAGCAACTGGCCCGCTCGATCGTGGCCGACCTCCTGGAAGGCTGGCGCGCGCATACCGGCGGCCAGGGTTCCCTCGACGATCTGATCCAGCCACCGGCGGGCCCGGCACGGCTGGTTCCAAGCGCCCGGCCTGGGGCGCTGATGGCACAATCCCAACCCCGCATATCCACTCGGGAGTTCAGGTGAAACGCGTGCATCAACAGGCCTGCGGGCCCGTCAACTTCGCTATCCCGGTGCGCCGGATTGAGGGCCCGCGTCAATTTCGGAACGATCGCCGCAGACCGCTTCACCTGCACGAGCGACCGGATAGCCGCCCGCCCTACGGGAACACCCCTGTTCCGATAAGGGACATGTGTCCCGTTGGGCGGGAATGACGGGACCGGAGACCAGTGAACTGGCATTACAGGCTGTGCTGTTGGAGTGAGTATGCGTAACGTGTGCATGTGCACGGCGACCTCACCCGTATCGCGCAACACGACCGCACCATCACCTAGCGCGATACGGCACAGGTCACCAGCACGGCGGCAGAGACGAACGGGGAGGCGCAATGACGTCAATGACGCACACCAGGGGCAACCAGTTTCGCAGTCGAAATCGACTTATCGGCACGGCTCTCATTGCCTGCGCGCTGCTGGTGCTTCCTGCCTGCTCGAAGGACGAAGGCAAGGAGAAGAGCGAAGGCTCCACTTCTGCGTCGCCCTCTCCGTCGGAGACATCAAGCTCCCCCGACCCGCATTCCGCCGCCAAGAGCGAGGCCGTGGCGGCATGGAAGTCAATGCGGAACGAGGAGACGAAGGCCGCCGCAATCGGCTATGCCGACAAGACCAACCTGAGTCACTACTCCTATGACAAGGCGCTCGCACAGACCAAGCGCGCCCTCTTCGACTACAGGCAGCAGGGAGTGGGATTCAAAGGTGCACCCACCAGCACCGTCAAAGCGACGTCGGTGGACTCCGCCGGCAAAAAGGTGGACGTGCGCGAATGCATGGACACCACAAACTGGAAGCCGGTCCTGAAGGAGAGCGGGAAGGACATCTCCGCGTCGGGACAGCCCAAGCGGTTCGTCATCACCGGCGTCGTCAAGGATCTCGGTGAACGCTGGATGGTGCAGAACTACACCCTGCACAAGGACAAGTCGTGCTGAGGGCCGCTGTCGCGGTGTGCCTCGCCGCGGGCATCGTGGCCGGTTCGGGGGCCGACGTCTCGGCCAAGCCCGGTCCCAAGCCGAGCGGTTCCGTGACCGATTGCGGGAAGTGGATCTGCTCCGCGGTCGACACGGGAGAGGAAAAGGCCTCACCGGACAGGAAGGCGCCCTCCGGCACCGGCAAGAAGACCTGTAAGCAGGATGGCAAGGTGGTGCCCTGCTACGACGCGGACCTGGGCTGGTTTTCGAAGGGCTGTTACTACAAGCAGGTCACGGACAAGACTGTCGTCGCCGATCTCAAGAAGCAGAACGGCAAGAAGGGCGCCTCCCCCTACGCGATGACCTGCTCGGGGGATGATCCCATGGACGTCTACGTGTGGTTGAAGAATCCCCCGGACGGTTACGTCGACCCTGCGGTTCTGGCTCAACGCGCCCTCGACAAGATGCTGTTGAAGGGCCCGGACATCACGGTCAACCCGAAGCCGTCCGGCAAGGGGCTCGTCGGGATGCCGGTGTGGATGTCGGTGGGCCAGTCGCCGACGACGTATGGCCCGAACACCTCGAGCGCCTCGGCGGGCGGGGTGACCGTGACCGCGACCGCGAAGGTGTCGAAGGTCGTCTGGAACATGGGCGACGGATCCGAGCCCGTGGTCTGTCTGGGGCCCGGGACGCCCTACAAGAAGTCCTACGGCCTGAAGGCGTCGCCGGACTGCGGTCACGTGTACAAGCAGGCGTCCGACTCGGTGGCCGGCGGCAAGTTCAACGTGACGGCGACTTCGACGTGGGCCGTGGACTGGCAGGTGACCGGTGGTGGCGGGGAGACCGGCCAGCTCACCGAGGTCCGTGATTCGCAGGTGACGCTCACCATCATCGAGTCGCAGGCCGTCAACTAAGCACTTCAGAAGGGGATTTCGTACGCCATGGACACCACGACTCCTGCGCCGCCTCGGATCGCGCCGCCGCGCCAGCCCGACCTGCCGATCTCCGCGGGCGCGCGGAAGTCGTCCCGGGCACCTCGCAAGCTGGTCCAGGCGCTGGCATGGACGCTGGCCGCTCTGATCGGCGCCCTGGTGGCGATCTCGATGGTGAACCGGGCCGGTGACCGGATCGAGGTGCTGGCCGTCGCACACGACGTCCAGGCCGGTCAGGTCGTGAAGGCCTCCGACGTGACGACCGCGCAGGTCGCCGAGGACCCGGCGCTCACCCCGGTGCCGGCCGCCAGCCGGAGCCAGATCGTGGGCCAGCGGGCTGCGGTCGACCTGCGCCAGGGCTCGCTGCTCACGGATTCCTCGGTGCAATCCGGCGGCGGTCTGGGCGATGACCTGCAGGTGGTCGGTGTCGAGGTGAAGAAGGGCACGGCACCCCAGAACGAGTTCCGTCCCGGCGACAAGGTGCTGGCCGTGGTGCTTCCCGCCCAAGGCACCGCCTCCACCACGGGGGCGGCGAAGGGCGGTGCGGACGCAGAGCTGGACAGCATCGAGGGAACGGTGAAGTCGGTGGGCCGCATGGACGCGACGGGCTCGCTGGTCGTGAATCTGGCGGTGGCGACCACGGACGGGCCGCAGCTGGCGGAGAAGGCCGCGGCCAAGCAGATCGCTCTGGTGCGTCAGCCGCGCGACGGAAAGCAGTGACGTCATGGCTCTGATCGCATTGGTGTCGGCGGCCTCCGACGGCGTGAGCACGTCGGCGGCCGCGCTCACCCTGGCCAGCCGCCAATCGGTGCTGCTGGCCGAGTTCGACATGGCGGGCAGCAAGCTGCGCCACCGGCTGCTGCGCGACATCCATCTGAACGGGCAGCCCCTGGACGGCAACATCGGCCTGCACAAGCTGGCCGAGGCGTACTGGAGCAGCTCCTCCGCCGGTGTCCAGGACCTGGCGCCGCAGGTGGACCAGCACTTGTGGCCGCTGGACGACACCGAGATGCGGCTCGTGCTGCCGGGGCTGACAGATCCCCGGCAGGCGGCCTCGCTTCAGGAGCTGTGGCCGAGCCTGACCGACGTGCTGCAGATGACCGACCACGAGTACCACTGGGACGTGGTCGTCGACGGTGGGCGGCTGGCCTGGGAGAACGGGCGGCTGCACCGGCTGCTGACGCCGGCGCCGGTGCTACACGAGGCCGACATCGTGCTCCTGGTCGTGAAGCTCTCGGACCCCGCGTCCGTGTTCCTGGCATCGACCGCGATCGAGGCTCTGCAGGACGAGCTCGGCCAGCAGGGCAACGGCGCACGGGCATTGGGGCTTTTGACGCTGTCGTCCGGCAGCCGCCGGGAGTTCGCTCCGCATGAGGTGGAGGCGAAGTTCGAGGCACCTGTGCTGGGCACGCTGGCGTGGGACGAGCGGGCGGCCGCGTATCTGTCGGCCGGTGGCGCTCCGCCGCGGAATCTGGCGCGCTCGGCGTTGCTGCGCAGCGCGCGGGACGTGCTGGGACCGCTGCGCGAGTACGCCCAGCGGCGACGCCTGCACATCAAGATGCGGGCCCACCAGAGTGCGAGCCCGGCGGTTCTGCAGCAGGTGAGGCAGCTGGGGCTGCGCCGTCGTAAGGAGGCCTCGTGACGAACACGCCGCCCGGAGGAGACAAGGACGCGGCCCGCACGCAGCTGGGCCGTCTGCTCGCCCAGCGTCCCGCCCCTGCGCACCCCGCACCTGAGGCCCCTGCCCGCCCGGCCGCAGCGCCTCAGGTCCCCCCTCCCCCGCCTTCTGCACCTGCGCCTGTCCCGGTGGCTCCCGTCACCCCGGTGAACTCGAGCTCCGGCAACGGGGCAATGGGGATCGCCGACTTCGAGCAGGCTGCGGCGCTGCCCGGCACCCTGCGGGTGCCGGCGGAGGAGGTCCAGAAGC
The DNA here is from genome assembly GCF_049844455.1 of Streptomyces fractus. Classification (NCBI taxonomy): domain Bacteria; kingdom Bacillati; phylum Actinomycetota; class Actinomycetes; order Kitasatosporales; family Streptomycetaceae; genus Streptomyces; species Streptomyces fractus. The sequence continues at coordinate 50,501 of NZ_JBMYHI010000001.1, forward strand.
TGCGGGTGCGAGTCGCCGAGGATCTGCGGGCCGTGCGCGAGCGCCAGCAGCAGCAGACGCTGGAAGCGGAGGAGGAGCGGGAGCTGGCGGAGCTGTTCGCCCGTCGGCAAATCGCGTCCTGGCACAGCGAGTTCACACAGAAGAACGCTCCGCTCAGCCAGGAGGAGCGCAGCATCCTGCTGGAGGAGGTCCTCAACCTGACCTTCCGGGCGGGGGCGCTGCAGCGGCTGCTGGACCAGCCCGGTGTGCAGAACATCGACATCGACGGTGACGTGATGTTCATCGATGCGGCCGGGCAGCCGCGGCGGAAGATGGCCTCGCCGTTCGCCAGCCGGGAGCAGACGATCGAGTGGATCAACACCATGGCCGCCCAGTCAGGGCATGGTGAGCGGCAGTTGTCGTATGCGTCGCCGGCCGTGGAGTTCCGGCTGCCGGACGATTCCCGTGTGGCGGCGAACGTGCTGACGCGGAACGTGACGGTGTCGATCCGAAAGCACGGCGGCCGGGCGTGGACGCTCGGCAACCTGCTACAGGAAGGCACCGTCGACCAGCTGCTCGCCAGTTTCCTGTCGGCGGCCGTGCGGGCCCAAATGAACATCATCATCTGCGGTGGGATGTCGGCCGGGAAAACCACGCTGATGCGTGCGCTGGGCCGCGAGATTCCGGCCTCCGAGCGGCTGGTGACGCTGGAGTCCTCCCTTGAGCTGTTCCTGGACTCGCAGGACACACCGTGCCACTGCCTGGCGTTCGAGACCCGGCAGTCCAACGGTGAGGACGGCGCGGGGGCCATCACGCTGTCCGATCTGATCGAGATCTCGCTGCGTTACAACGCCGACCGGATCATGGTCGGTGAGGTGCGAGGCAGAGAGTCGATGGCGATGCTGGAGGCGATGTCGGCGTCCCAGCCCGGCTCGATGTGCACGCTGCACGCGGATCATCCCAAGGACGTCATCAAGCGGCTGGTGCTGCGTCTGGCGGCGGCCGAGATCGGGGCGGAGACCGCGTACCGGCTCATCGAAGGCTCCGTACACCTGATGGTGTTCATGAAGAAGGGCAAGAAGCCCGGCGAGAAGATCGTCTCCCATATCTGGGAGGTCGTCGGGCTCAATGAGGACGGCACGCCGTCGCTGACGCAGCTGTTCGCGCCGCGCCCCGTCGACGGGCGGGCCGTGCCCACGACCTTCCAGATGACGAGGGAGCGGGCCGAGCAGCTCGTCGAGGTGGGCTTCAACCCGCTGCTGCTGGCCCAGTACCCGCAGGGCACCTGGGAACACAACGGTCAGCCCGGCGAGACGGCCGGGAGGCGGGCATCATGATGAACCAGTCGCAGCAGGCCCTGGTGGCCGCGCTCGGCGTCGCCGTGTGCGTGGCCGCGCTGGCCCGCGCGGTGAAAGTGCTGCGCGGCCGGGAAGTGGGACGGGGGCCGGTCAAGCGGCGCGGCGGGCCAGGGTTGTTGGCCGACCTGCCGCCCGTGTGGCAGGCCAACTACCGGCTGCTGTTCAGCGCGGCAGTCGTGACCGCGGTGCTGGTGTGGGCGATCGCCGGGCGCCCGGTGCACGGACTCATCGCCTTCGCCGCCGTGGCGGGCCTGCCGTTCCTGCTGTTCCCGGGCGGTTCCGCGCGCACCGAGGTGGAGCAACTGGAGGCGTTCTCGGACTGGTTGCAGCAGCTGTCCAGCGTGCTCGCGTCGGGCAAGCCGCTGGAGGTGGCGATCCCCAGCTCCCTGTCCACCGTTCCGGAGCTGCTGCGTGCTCCGGTAACCCGGCTCTCGCAGCGGCTCGCAGACGGCGTACCGGCCGCGCAGGCCTACCGGCTGTTCGCCGACGACCTGGGATCCAACACCGGCGACGAGATCGTCATGGTGTTCCAGATGCACACCCAGGCCCGCGGCCGGGGGCTTGCGAACGTGGTCAAGGAGATGGCATTCAACAAGTCCGACAAGGCCAAAGCGCTGCGCAAGCTGGACTCGGACCGGGCCCGCACGCGGCGCAAGGCCCGCAACGTCACCGTGCTCACGCTCGGCGTGATCGCGCTCGGCCTGACGAGCGTGTCCTACACCGACTGGTACCGCACCGCCCCGGGCCAACTCGGCCTGACGATGGTGGCGGTCGGGGTGGCCGGGTCGCTGGTGTGGATGCGCAAGACCGCGAGGAACAAGCCCGAGCCGCGGCTGCTGCGTACAGCGGCCGAGCGTCTGGGGGTGGAGCAGTCGTGATCATGTCTGTGCCTGCGATGGTGGGCGGCGCGGTGGCCGTGCTCGGTGCCGGGATGGTGGTGCGGGCGCTTCGGCCCGCGCGGCCGTCCGTGGACGAGCTGCTGAAGACCACCCGCTCCCCCGCCCCGCGCACCGTGGCCGACACGAGTGCGGGCCGGTTGACCGCGTTCACCGACCAGTTGGGCGGCCGCCTGGTCGCCACACCCACGGTCGCCTCCCGGCTGCCGGCCGCCGACCTCCGGATTCTGGAGATGTCACCGGCCAAACTGCTGGGCCGCTGCGCGCGGATGGCCGTGATGGGGATGCTGCTGCCGCAGCTGTTCATTCTGATGCTCACCGTCGCCGGGAGCCGTCCGCCCCTGCCGGTGCCAGTGGCGCTCGCGCTCGGCGTGGGCGGGTTCTTCGCGTTCAAATGCCTCGATGACGTTCGCGACGACGCCAAGAAGCTACGCGAGGAGTACCGGTACACGATCGTCTCCCTGCTGGAACGGCTGATCCTGATCCGCGGGGCGAACGCGTCGGCCGGCGAGGCCCTGGTGCGGGCCGCCTCGGTCGGCGACACCACTCCCGCCCTACAGATCCGTGAGGCTCTCGAGCATGCCCGGCTGACCGGTACCCGCTACTGGAGTGCGCTGGCCGATCTCGGGTCGGAGATCGGGGTGGAGGACCTGGCCCGCCCGGCGCGTGCGATGGCACTCGCCGGCGAGGAGAAGGCCGCCGTCACCCGGACCTTGGAGAACCAGGTCGATCTGCTGAACGCCGCGGTGCAGGGCGACCGGGAGACCCGCGCCAACCAGGCCACCGAGCAGATGGACCTGCCGGCGCTCACCGTCGGTCTGTGCCTGATCGTCTTCTGTGCTCTGCCCGCCTTCATCAAGATCCTCAACCTGTAGCCGTGCACGTGCGATTGGAGTTCTCATGCGGGCCTCAGACCTGATCATCGTTGGGACGGTCGTGGTCATGGCTGCCGTCATGACGGTCGCACTCCGTGCCGTGCTCCCGTTCCCGTTCTGACTTCTCCCCTGCGGGCGCCGCACTCTGCGCGCCCATCGTTCCTGTCCTCTTGGAGGTTGTGATGTCCCGTCGTCTTTCCCGTCTTCGCACGGTGCTGCAGCGCCGCTACGGCCACCTGCGCGGCCGTCTGTCCGATGCCGGCTACTCGGTCACCGAGTGGGCCTACATCACCGCGGCCGGAGGCGGCATCGCCACGATCCTGTATCTCGCCATCAACGAGACCGCCCGCGCCAAGGCCATGGAAATCGCGGGCCTGTGACCGACCCTGCCGGCAAGCGACGCCCCAGGGCGGCCTCGAGGTGGTCCCGGCTGCGGGACCACCTCGACGACCGCGGGGACAGCGTCGTCGAGTTCGCGGTGATCTTCCCGGTCGTGCTGATCCTGGTGTTCACCGTCATCGAGGGGGCCCTGTACTTCCATGCCCGCTCGGTGGCCGCGCGAGCCGCCCAGGTCGGCGTGGACGCGGGACGCTCCTACGACGCTAGCCCCGGCGACGGGGCCGCTGCTGCTCGCGCGTTCCTGTCGCGCACCGGCAACTCGGTCGAGGGGCCCAAGGTCGCGGTCGGCTCCGGCGGCAACCAGATCGCCATCACCGTCACCGGCACCGTCTCCTCCCTCGTACCCGGCCTGGAGTTCACCGTGCGCCAGCGCGCTCAAGCACCCGTGGAGGCGTTCCGGTGACCCGCTCCCCGTTCCCCGTTCGTCGCCCGCGGCAGCGACGCCGAAGCCTGTCTCGCTGGCGTGCCGTCACTTGTAGTGCGGCTGCGGACCGGGGCAGCGCCGCACTGGGGGCGGCGATCTTCACCCCCGTGTTCCTCGCGCTGCTCGCCCTCGTGATCGCGGCGGGCCGGATCCAGATCGCGCAGGGGGCTGCGGATGCGGCCGCGCGGGACGCCGCCCGTACGGCCTCGCTCGCCGACAACCCCGACACTGCGCAGGGCGAGGCGCGGCAGGCCGCCGCCGACTCGCTGCGCCGCTCGGGGCTGGCCTGCTCCGACGTCGCCGTGGCCCTGTCGTCGGACGGGGCCGACGCCCCGCTCGGGCAGGCCGCCACGGTGAGCGCGACGGTGGCGTGCACGGTGCCGCTCGATGATGTGGCCCTGCCCGCGCTTCCCGGCAGCAAGACCCTGAACAGCACTATGACCAGTGTTGTTGACCAGTGGAGGGCCCGGTGATTCAGCCCCTGTGCTTCGTGCGGGCCCATGGCCATCGCATCGTCCGGCAGCTGCGCGAGCGCGGCGACGCGGGCGGCGTCGAGCTGTTCCTGCCCATCATGGCGATCGCGATTTTCGTGATGCTCGGCCTGGTTGTGGACGGCACCGGTGTCCTCAACGGCAACTCCCGTGCCACCTACGCCGCGCAGGAGGCCGCTCGTGCGGCCGGACAGCAGATCGACCCCGACCAGGCCATCACCGGCGAGGCGATCGTGGTCGACCCCGACGCCGCGGCCGCCGCCGCGCAGGACTACCTCGATGCCGAGGGCTTGTCCGGCGACGTGGTGGTCTCCGAGGACGGGAAGGTCATCACGGTGACCGTCAACGACTCCTACGACCCGATGTTCGCCTCGCTCCTGGGCGTCGATCACCTTCCGGTGTCCGGCGAGGGCAAGGCCACTCTGCTCCACCAGCCCGGAGGCTGAACCGTCATGGCCCACCGCACCGTCCGCTGGCTCCTGGCCGTGCTGCGTCTGTTCGCACGGCTGGCCGTGCTCGCCATGCTCGTCGCCGGGGTACCGGCCCTGCTGCTGAGGGTTGGCACTCTGCCGCAGCAGGTGCCCTCGCTTTCCGAGGCGCGGGGTGCGCTGCTGGCGCCGGACGACGGGAGCCTGCTGTTCACCACCTTGACGGTGGCCGCGTGGATCGCCTGGCTGTGGCTGCTCATCCCGCTCCTGGTCGAACTGGGCGCGGTCCTCGTGCACCGGGCCACGCCTCGGCTGCCGGGCATGGCCACCAGCCAGCGGCTGGCCGCCTACCTTCTGGGCGGGCTGCTGCTCGCCTCCCCCGCGGCCGCGGCAACCGCCGCCACGACTCCGGCCGTTGCCGCGACCACGACGCTCGACCGCCACGCGCCCGCTTCGGTCCAGGGGAAGGTCGGGACCTCTGCCGGCCCGGCAGCCAGTCCGGTCAAGGAGCACCAGGTCGTGGGCGAGGGGGTGGTGGCGTACGACGTCGCCGAGCAGCGCCTGGGTGACGGACTGCGCTGGCGTGACATCGCGCGCCTCAACCCGGAGCTGCACATCAGCGGGCCGAGCACGGGGCTTCCGGCGGGCACCGCCCTCACGCTGCCCGGCGATGCTCGCCCTGCCGCCTCCAGCGCGAGCGCCGGCGTGCACACGCAGCAGGCGGGTTCCCCGAAGGCCATGGGCGAGGGGCGCGGCGGGTCCGAGCAGGACGCGGACGAGACGTACACGGTGCGCGCGGGCGACACGTTGTGGGGCATCTCCGAGGACCAGCAGGGCGACCCGGCCGCGTACACGGAGATCGTCGAAGCGAACCCGGACGTTATCGAGGACCCGGACCTGATCTATCCGGGCGAGCAGCTGTCCATCCCGGGGCCGCAAACGCACCCCACGGAGCCGTCGAACCGCGGTGGCGCCGACGGCCAGGGCGAGGAGCGCCACAGCCAGGACGACGATGGCGCTGCTCCCGCTCCCACCACTGAGTCGCCGCGGGCCAGTGACGGCGAGGCCGGGACCCCGGAGCAGGAGGCGAGTCCCCGCCCGTCTCAGGGTGCGGGTGACGCCGCCCCGGAGTCGGAAGCGCCGGGCGAGGAGGCGGGCGTCGGCGTGCCGTCTGCGACCTCTCCGGCCCAGGATTCCCCCGATGCCGCCCCTCGGACGCCGAGCGCATCTGCTCCCTCCACCGGGTCCGCGCCTCCGGCCGAACAGCCCCGCGGCAGTGCCCAGGACACGGCGCAGGAGGTGGAGTCGGGGCCGTCCCTCATGGCGATCGCGCTGGGCGCGGGCGGATTTGTGGCTGCCGGTGTGCTGTTGATGCTGCGCCGTAAGCGCACCCTGCAGCAGCGTCGCCGACGCCCGGGCCGTCGGATCGCCATGCCCGACGGGCGCGCCGCGGCCACGGAACAGGCCCTGCGCTGCGTGGACGCCATCGAGGAGGTCGACTTTCTGGACGCCGCGCTGCGCACCCTCGCCCTCCACTGCGCCGAGCAGGAACGGCCGTTGCCGACGCTCGCGGCCGTCCAGCTGGGCACCGAGGGCATCCTGCTGCACTTGGCCGCCGACGACAGCGGTGACGTTCCTGCTCCTCTGCCGCCGTTCACCGTGACCGACGACAGCGCGCAGGTGTGGTGGTGCCCGGCCCACACAGGCGAGCTCGCCGATGCCGAGCTGCGCGGACAGATGGACGCCCCCTATCCGGCGCTGGTCGCGCTCGGCGACGACACCCGTGAGGCGCTGCTCCTGGTCGACCTGGAGCGGTTCGGTGCCATCCATCTCACCGGCAAGAGTCGGCTTCCCGTGCTGCGTGCGCTCGGTACGTCGCTCGCGGTGTCCCCGCTCAGCTCTGATCTGGAGATCGCGGTCGCGGGCGAGGACAGTGTCCCGGGCCTCACGCTCATCGACGCGCGGGTCACGCCGTACACGACGCTCGCCGAGACGACCGACGCCGTCCGCAGTCATCACGGGCGGCAGCACGCGGCGCTCGTCGGCAGCGACACCACGGGCCTGGGCGCGGCGCGAGCGGCGGACGCGGTGGACGAACTTTGGCCGTTGATCGTCCTCGCTGACCTCGACAACTGCCCCGACCCGGAGACTGCCGAACAGCTCGCCGAGGTGCTGCAGCAGGACCCGCGCACCGCGACCGCCATCATCACCAGCGGGCACCTGCCCGCCGAGGCTGCGACGGCCTGGGTCCTGGACACCGATATCGAGGCCCTCGCTGTGCCCGGCACCTCGCTGCACTGCCGCCTGGTCTCCTTCTCCGACGAGGAGTACGCCAACGTCGTCGAGGGCACGTTGACCTCCAACTCGGAGACTGACGTCGCCCCCAGCGAGGCGGCCGCGGCGTCCCTCACGCTGGCCAAGGATCCAGAGCCTTCGGTGGGAGACGCCGAGTCGGTGCCGGCCGCGCGGGACTCCGGGAGTCTGCTCGCCCGCCTGGCCGACCTCGAAGACTCCTCCCCCGCCGCCGACCCCCAAGCGGCGCCCGCGGCAACAGCCCAGGGCGAGGAGCCGGATTCCGAGGAGGACGAGGATGTCGGCGGACAGGCCGAGCGGGTGGCGGAGCCGACACCTGCCGCGTCCGTGAACACCGGTGCCCTCTCCCCGAGCGCCATCACACTGCCCGCCGCCACGACGGTCGCCCAGGTCCACGCCCAGCTTCCCGAGCCGACCCCGACCGCCGCGGCCGATGTGCCACCGCCCGCCTCAGAACATGATGGCCCCCACGCCCTGTCGGGCGACGGCTCGGCTGACGCACCGTTGGTCCGCGTACTCGGCCCTGTCGAGATCGCGGGAGCCCGCGGGCACATCGAGTCCAACCGCCGCACGGTGGCAACGGAGCTGATCTCCTGGCTCGCGCTGCGGCCCAACGGTGCCTCCCGCCATGAGCTCGACGAAGTCATCGCGCCGGGCGGCCGGGTGCAGAACAACACCCGGAACGCGCGCGTGCGCGAGGTGCGGCGCTGGCTCGGAGACGAGCACTACCCGAAGCTCAATGAACACCCCGAACGCAAGCACCAGCTGGTCGGCGTCGCCTGCGACTGGCACCAGTTCCAGCAACTCATCGAGCAGGGCGCCCACCTCGAGGGCGAGGAGGCGCGCGCGGTGCTGCGCCGCGCCCTGGGCCTTGTCCGCGGGCGGCCCTTCACCGGTGTCCCGCCGCGCCGCTATGTGTGGGCCGAGAACCTCATCCAGGACATGATCTCGGCGGTGGTCGACGTCGCCGACGATCTCGCCGCGCGCTGCCTGGCCGCCAGCGACCCACGCGGTGCGCTGTGGTCGGCGAGCCGCGGTCTGGACGTCGGACGCGAGCGGGAGGTCCTGTGGCGCCACCGCTTCGAGGCCCTGGCCCAACTCGGTGCGCACAACGAGCTGGAGAACGCGATCCAGCAGCTGACCCAGTACCTCCTGGACGCCGACCTGACCATGGAGGCCGAAACCGAAGAGGTCATCCGGCGTCTCGACGCGGTCCGCCGATAACCCTTGGCAGCTCCTGCCTCGGCAGTCGTACGCGGCTGTCCTGGGCAGTGAGCCGTCACGCTGCGCATTCAGGAAGTCCGCCGTTCCACCTGTGCTCTGACCACGTCTCAGGTCCTGCGGGGTGTATCCCACGGTGCTCCGCCGGGACGGCCGGTGCCGGTTCCAGCGACCGCATCGGCCGCCCGTGGATCGCTCTCCGTTCCACCCCGGCCGTTTCTTGCGCAGCGGCGTCCGCATCCCTTTTCCACCCGGCCGCTGCCGCGCTCGGAGACCAGGGCCCGGTCTGCCGCCGGGAGTTCCCCGCCATCACGATGTCGACCGGGAACGAGGCCGCCGACGCGTGCGGGGTATACCCCAAACAGTGACCCGGGGTGGAAAATTGCAGGTCAAAGCGTTCCACCCCTGTCGGCACCCGCCGTTGCCGGTGCGCACGTCCGCATGGGCAGAGCGGTCGGACCGGTCCGTGTCCAGCGCCCGACCGCCGGTCGGAACGCTGCAGAAGGGTGGAGTGGAATCCAGGGATTCCACTCCACCCCTCTGCAGCGTTCCGGGTAGTTCCTTTCCGTTCCACCACGGTGGAACGTCAGGCGCCCGCCTGCCTCTTGATCGCCCCGAGGTATTTGCGCACCGTTCCCTCGGCGTAGCCACAGCGCTCGGCCAAGAGTGGGGCGAGGGACTTGGCCGACCTCTCCTGTTCCTCGGACGGCAACTTTCGGTAGTGGAATTCCACCCGTGTCGGGCCCGTCAGGTAAGAGCCGTCCTCCTGCTCGGCCGGCCACTCCCCCGTCTCCTTACGGTCCTCCACGATCGGCTCCAGGCCGTCCTGGTCCTCCGCCTCACGGGCTTCAGGGACACGCAGCTGGACGATGCTGCGGACGCTGCCCTCTGCCTCGGACGCATTGGTGAGGCGCCGCTCGCTCTCCCGCATGTCGCCCAGCCACTCCCCGAGTTTGTCTGCTGTGACCGGCTGGTCTGCCTGGCTTGCGGGCGGCCGTACGGTCAGCGGGTGCGCGTGTTCCTCGACCGTGCCTGGCTGCTGAACGAACACGTGCGGCTCGTACGTCCCGGCGTGATCCTCGTAGTACTCCTTGTGCGGCTGCCCGTTGACGACCGGGGGAACGTAGCCGACGCCCTGCCTCATCTCCGGGGAAATTGTGGGAGGCAGCTGCGGTGCCTCGTGTTGGGGCGGGGCAACCGGCGGCAGTGGCGCCTCGATGCCCGCCGCCGCGAGCCCCTCCGGCGCGGTCTGCGCCAACGGCACCCCGTACCGCGCGAGCCGCAGCGGCATCAGCGACTCCACCGGAGCCTTCCGCCGCCACGCCCGCCCGAACCGCGAACGCAGCCGCGCCTGATAGACCAGCCGCTCCTGCTCCAGCTTGATGACCTCGTCGTACGAACGCAGCTCCCACAGCTTCATCCGCCGCCACAACAGGAACGTAGGCAGCGGAGACAGCAGCCAGCGCGTGATGCGCACGCCCTCCATGTGCTTGTCCGCGGTGATGTCCGCGATCCGCCCGATCGCGTGCCGCGCCGCCTCCACGGCCACCACGAACAGGACCGGGATCACCGCGTGCATGCCGGTGCCCAGCGGATCGGGCCAGGCCGCCGCACCGTTGAAGGCGATCGTGGCCGCCGTCAGCAGCCACGCCGTCTGCCGCAGCAGCGGGAACGGGATCCGGATCCACGTCAGCAGCAGATCCAGTGCCAGGAGCACACAGATACCCGCGTCGATACCGATCGGGAAGACGTACGAGAAGTTCCCGAAGCCCTTTTGCAGGGCCAACTCCCGCACAGCGGCGTACGAACCGGCGAAACCGATCGCGGCGATGACCACCGCTCCGGCGACGACCACCCCCACAAGTACCCAGTGTGTACGGGACAGTTCGAGGGTCTCGCCGCTCCGGTTGGCCACGACGGCTTCATCTCCTTCTCGCTGGTGTGGTCGCAGTTCACCCTGTCATGCGCTGCCGTGCCACGTGTCAGCTCTCGGCATAGCCCGGTGGGTATGTGCGGAGGTTCGCCTCTCCCGTGCGGCCCCGACGGGCGCGACCACCCTGCGGGGTGAAAGCGCGTCAGGTGAGGCGAACCGGCTGTCACTGGAGACACATTAGTCAGTATGGTGACGCCATGTCTTCTCCATACCCCCAAGGAAACCGGGAAAAGGTGGCGTCCAAGCTGCCCTCGGCGCTCCAGCAAGAACTCAAAATCCGCTGTGCCGAGCTCGGGTTGGACATTCAGAACGCCGTCACAGCCGGAATCGAAAGCTGGCGAGCCGGCACGAACGCGCGCACTGACATCGACACTTCGGGCGCGCGGTCCTTCAGTACGTGGCTCCCGACCGGCATGTACGAGCGCTTCAAGGAATCCTGCAACGACCGCAGCGTTTCCTACACCCAGGGCCTGGCGCAGAGTGTCCGCCTCTGGCTGGATGACAACCCCTCCCCCCGGCAGGGGGGCCAGAGCGCCGACGTCCGTCGTCTCGTCCTGGTGAACCAGAAGGGCGGCGTGGGCAAGACTGCCGTCTCTCTGGGAGTGGCCGAGTCCTACGCCGAAGACGAGGAGACCGGCACCGCGGCACTGCGCCGCTACGTCGAGTCGCTGAGTTACAACGAGTGCAAGCGACTCGGCCGCACCAAGTCGGACCTGCTCGACAAGATCGGCAGCTGGACGCTCGGCGGGAAACGTGTGCTCCTCGTCGACTACGACCCGCAAGGACACCTGAGTGACCAGCTCGGCATCCCTCAACTCCCCCCGAAGCACGACAGCCTCATCTCTCACATGGTTGGAGAAGGCACCGAGGAACTCCGCCGTCACGTCGTACCGGTCGAGGACCCGCACTTCCACAGTCGCCTGGACGTGCTGCCCGCCGCCTTCGACGGCTTCCTGCTGGATTCCCGAATCGCACTGGCGGCAGCCAACTCCCGTGGTTTCCAGAAGGAAGCCGCTCTCGAGCATGCTTTGTACCCGCTCGAGGAGCACTACGACATCATCGTGATCGACTGCCCGCCTAGCCTCGGCCTCGCCACCGACGCTGCGCTCTACTACGGGCGCCGCCGACGCAACGAACGGCAGGGCAAGTCGGGTGTGGTCATCCCGGTCCTTGCTGAAGACTCCTCCGCCACCGCGTACATGATGCTCGCCCAGCAGATCGAGGATCTCTGCAAGGACCTCAGCCTGGAGATCGACTACCTGGGCTTGGTCATCAACATGTACGACTCGCGCCGCGGCTTTGTGGCCACCTCGTCCCTGGACAGCTGGCACAGCTTGGCCGACCAGCGCGTGCTCTCCGTCATCGATGACCTGAAGGAACAGCGCGAAGCGGTCCGTTTGAAGCAGGCCTTGTTGTCGTACGCACCGGACAGCAAGCAGGCGAACTCCATGCGCCTGGTCGCTCTGGGGGTCGCCGGATGAGTAAGGCACAACAGCTCGGCTCGGGACCGGCCTTTGGCGCTGCTGCCACAGCACGCAGCTCGCGTCGCGATGCAATCGACAGCACCCTCGGGGCTCAGGCAGCAGCAACGGCTGCAATCACTGACCTGCCGGTCCCCGTCATCAGCGACAACCCCGACAACCCCCGAAACCACCTGCGCAACCTGGATGAGACGGTCCAGACCGTCCGGGAAGTCGGCGTCCTCATCCCCATCGTTGTCGCGGCCGTTGACGCCTACCTGAGCGCTCGCCCCGACCGCGCTGACGACTTGGACGAGGGCTCCCAGTACATCGTCGTGGATGGCCATCGCCGGCTGGAGGCTGCACGCCGCACCGGACTGGCCACGATCCCTGTCCGGGTCGACAACGCGCGCGTCGCTACCGACGAGTCGCTCCTCGAGGCCGCGTTCATCGCGAACTACGACCGCGATGACATGACGGACCTCGAAGAGGCCCACGCGCTCCAGTCCCTGGTCGACTACTACGGCAGCCAGACCAAGGCATCCAAGCGACTCGGGATCCCCCAGAACACAATCTCCAGCAAGCTCTCCCTTCTGAAGCTGTCGCCGGAACTCCAGAAAGACCTTGTGTCTGGCGAACGGAAGGTCGAGCACGTCAGGAACCTGGGCAAGCTGCCGTACGAAGAACAGAAGAAGAAGGCCGACAAACGCAGGTCGGCCGTCGGGCAGAAGCCCGCGCAGCCGGTGAAGGTGCCAGCTCAGGGAACTGACGGCACGCCGTCCAGCGACCAAGCCGACGAGTCTGAACGAGTATCACGGCGTGATAATCCCGAGCCCGATGCACTCACTCAGGGATCGACCCACGCCAGTGCGACAGAGACGGCTGGCGAAGTATCACGCCGTGATACCCCGAAGTCCGAAGCGCCGACCGACCCGGCTCCGCTCGCAGACCTCGCTCGGCATGTAGCCGCGGTGAAGGAATTCGCGCAGTCCATCCCCGGCATGGCAGAGACCTACCGGCTGGCTGCAGAGGCCGACCAGGAACAGGCCGATGCCCTCGCTGCTGATCTCCGAGAGCACATGGCACAAGCGGTGCAGCACCTCCCCTAGCCTCGAGCTACTCGGCACCTCGAGCACATTGAACTCCAGATGCAGCTGCCCCACGGGTGGCGGCCTTCCCGGCCGCCACCCGTTCTCTATCTAGCCGGACTTCCGGCGGGCGGGCAGCGCAGGCAGGAACGCGTCGAGCACCGCGTTGAGGAAGTCACTGCGGTTCGCGAACCCGTGAGCATCGGCGAACGCGTCGTACACGGCGAGATCCTGGCGCGAGAGTCGGAAGGACTGCTCGGTGGTGCGGCGGGCACTGACGCCACGTTCGGGACGACGCTCGGAAACGTCGCAGAACAGGTTGTCGAGGTCGGTGTCGAGGTCCTCGTCGCGAATCTGAGCTTGCAGGGTGCGCACATACGGAAGCAGTTGGGCCACAGTTCTGGGCGTTGAGCGTGCACGAAGGCGCGACGTACGACGAGAGCATTGGAGGGCTCGACACCGGCCTGCATCTTCTTCTGGTTTTGGTAGTGGACGACGCGTTGGCGTATCTGCCGCTCGACCACGATGGAGCACTGGACGATGTCGCTGCCCGTCTCCCCCCGCTGGGGCACGCTGATGCTCCCGGGAGCCGCGTGCTGTTCGCAGCAGTGCGACGTGACGCGGCCGGAGTGCGCTCGCGCTGGGACGGCGCGGCGGTTCGGGGGTGGGGTCGGTGCGACGCTCCCCGGGTATGAAGGCGGCGGCGACCGCGCTGCTGTCGAGTCCGAAGGCGTCGAGCGCCCTGCCGTCTCCGAGCGTGTCCGTCGCCGTCATCCTGGCCGTCTTACTCGTGCTTCTGTGGAGTCTTTGCGTCGAGTTCGGCCTTGTCGCCTGAAGGACCTCCATGGCGAGGGACTTGTAGTCGCCGGCCAGGGCCTGCATGGAGCATCGAACGGCGGGGGTGAGTTCGCGGGAAGTGGCGAGCTCCTGGGGGCCTTGCCGCGGGCCCGGCACTCGACAGCGCGGATCGTCTGGTCGAAGACCCGGGGGCCGCGCCTTCAGATCCCTCGTCAACTGGTCCTTGAGGTTGGGCCTGCACCTTCGTGGCGGTGGGGTTGCCAACTGCTGGCCGAGAAAGGTCGTTGAGTGTGCGTAACCTTGTGGGAGTGGTGGCGTTATCAGCATATGAACCTGACGGAGTGGGCGCGGTCGCAGGGGGTGAATCCTCACACCGTCTGTCGCTGGTTTCGTGAGGGTGCCTTGCCGGTGCCCGCGCGCCGGGTGGGGCCGCGCACGATCCTGGTGAATATCGCCGCGAACACCTCACCGTCGGTGACCGGTGGTGCGGGGTTGTACGCCCGTGTCTGATCGCATGATCAGAAGGCCGATCTGGAGCGGCAGGCGGCACGCTTGTCGCGGTGGGCCGCTCAGGCCGGACACCAGGTGGTGCGGATCGAGTCCGAGATCGCTTCGGGGATGAACGGGGGCCGGTCGAAGGCGAAGCGGCTGCTGGCCGACCCGAAGGTGACCTGTGTGGTGGTGGAGCACAAGGACCGTCTCGGGCGCATGAACCTGGAACTGATCGAGGCGGCCCTGTCCGCTTCGGGTCGTCGTCTGGTTGTCCTGGACGACGGCGAGGCCGAGGACGATCCGGTGCGTGACATTGTGGAGGTGCTGACCTCGTTCTGCGCCCGCCTGTACGGCCGCCGCTCGGCGAAGAACCGCGCCGAGAAGGCACTTCGAGCGGCGGCTCGCGATGAGTGAGCCACAGCAGAAGGAGAAGGGACACGCGAAGGAGCACCTGCGTAGTGTCGAGGACCCGTTCGTCGCGCTGGGGCCGTCCGGGGTGGCGGTGCGTGACCGGCTCAAGCATCTCGCTCCGCAGGATGAGAAGGTGCTGCGGCTGGTGGGTGAACACCTCGGACGCCTTGCCTCGCTCGATCTCAAGGCCCGCTGCGCGAGCGGCCTTGATCATGACGGACAGGCGTGGGCGGTCCGGAAGCAGAATCTGACCGCCGCCTCCTCGTCCCGGTGGGCCGGATCCATCACCAAGGCCACGCACGATCAGTGGGCGCTGTCCCGGCGCTGCCGGCTGGCGCACATCCAGGGCCTTGAGGCCGGTGTGCGCATGCTGGAGCACCGCCTGTCCCTGCCGATTGGAGCGAAGGGCAGCAAGCGGGCACCGGGCGGATACCGCACACGGCGGGAGTGGTTCACCAAGTCCCGCCGTCTGGCCACCCTTCGACACCGCCTTCAGGTGGCCCGCGCCGAGTGGGCGGCCGGTATCGTCCACGTCGTACGCGGCGGCCGCAAACTCCTGGGCAGCCGTCACCATCTGGACGCGGCCCGCCTCACCGAGGCCCAGTGGCGGCAGCGGTGGGAGGCCGAACGCCGGTTCCTCGCGGCCGACGGCGAGTCCGGCAAGCGGTACGGGAACGAGACCATCCGTGTCAGCCCCCGGGGCGAGGTCGCCATCAAGCTGCCCGCCCCGCTCGCACACCTGGCCAACGCCCCGCACGGCCGCTACGTCCTCGCCTCCCGCGTGCGCTTTCAGCATCGGGGAGGCGAATGGCGCGACCGTATCGAGGACAACCGCGCCGTGGCCTACCGCATCCACTTCGACGTGGAGCGGGGCCGCTGGTACCTCACCGCCTCATGGACCAGGCCCGCAGTCCCCACGGTGCCGCTGGCCACGGCCCGGGCCCGGGGCATGATCGGTGTGGACACCAACGCCGACCACTTCGCCGCCTACCGCCTCGACATTCACGGCAACCCCATCGGTGACCCGCACCGTTTCGCCTACGACCTGTCCGGCAACGCCGATCACCGCGACGCCCAGACCCGGCACGCCATCAGCCGACTCCTGCACTGGGCGAACCGCTGCGGGGCGAAGGCCATCGGCATCGAGAACCTCGACTTCAGCGCCGAGAAGACCCGCGAGAAGCACGGCCGCAGGAAGAAGTTCCGGCAGCTCATCTCCGGCATCCCCACCGGCAAACTCAAGGCCCGCCTGGTATCCATGGCCGCCGCGCAGGACCTGTCGATCGTCGCAGTGGACCCGGCGTACACCTCGAGGTGGGGCGATGAACACTGGCGAGCACCCCTGACCAGCAAGACCCGCACAATGTCCCGACACGACGCCGCGAGCGTCGCGATCGGGCGACGCGCCCTCGGACACCCGATCCGGCGACGGACGACACCGCCCCGCGACGACCAGAGTGATCGCCGTGGGCATCGGACCGCCCAGGCCGGACCCGGTGCACGAGGGGGTGAGGGAACCCGCCCACCCGTCACGGAACGTGCACCCGATGCACGTCCCCGGACCAGGGAGCAGCGAACGCGGGGACCCAGCGCATCCAACACCGTTCGGGATGCGCGCAGTTCCGGGAGCTGGCAGCAGATGTCACTCCTGAACACTGTTTAGGAACGGTTGGAGACGACGATGATGCCAGACAGGGATGCAGGGACAGGCCGCGCCAGGCGCTGGCCAGGGTCCATGCGACGAGGTTGAACGGTGCTGTGTCGGTCACGTCGTCGGCGATATGCAGCAGAGTCCTTCGGTGGTAGACGCGTTGGTTCAGATACGGGCCGACGGCTTTCCTGATCGGCCCGGACATATCGCCGTGCTCTGGCGGGTCGATGAGCGTCATCGTCAGGTCGGTGTCTACGCGCAGTGCGGTCGTCATCCACTCACCCGTTAGCAAGTCGAGTGCACGGTCCACGGAGACGGGAGGCGCAGCTACGTGATCACGGTGGTGCGGGTTTTGCAGCCGGCGAGCATCGTCTGCTTCGACGTGCCATGCGGAAGCTGGTGTCACGGCATGCGCAGGCGGGGAGCGATGTCGGTGGTTGGAAGGCCGAGCGTGGTGAGCGCGTCTTCAACCTGCGACCGGAGCGGGTCCCCGAGAAGACGGCGACTGATGATGTCCGAGGCGACGATGACAGCGATGGCCGTTTGGATCGTCTCCGGGGAGCCGGACTCACGGCTGTCCCAGGCGATGTCGATGGCGCTCGAACCGCTCACTTTTGCGTAGGCCTGGGCGGTGGTCATGCGGGCATGATCGAAGCCAGACAGATGCCGGTAGAGGTCATACCTGGTCTCCTCGCCCATTGCCATGGCAAGTCTATTGAAGTCTCTCACGAAGCCTCGAAGCGAACGGTGTCGGGGGCCCGTGTGCTCTCGTTCGCACGTCCCCGCTGGGTCGCTGGCGGCCAAGAGCCGCTCCACCTCGTCCAGCCCTTCCCACTCTTCTGACTTCATCGCGTCGAGGAGCGTCTTCGCCTGGTTGATGCCCTCGCACCCAACGGCCAGCAATCCTTCTCGGCCGCTCTGTTCCACGAGTGCCATCGTGAGCTCATGTTCAACAAGGAGCCGTAGCAATGGTTTCGCCTGCACAACGAAGCCGTCCCTGATCAGGTTGAGAGTCGCCTCGCCGGTCCGCAAGCAGTACACCCACCAGCCAGCCAGTACCTGCGTGACTGGGTCCTGGTCGCAGAAGCTCGGGTCCGTCTCGACGAGCGCCTTGCCGGCCGACACGAGAGTGCGGCAGGCCGCCTCAGCCCTGACCGCTGTCTCCCGGTCGTTCTCCAAATTGTTCTCCATGAGGAAAGTTTGACGGAGAATCACTGCCCGCCGAGGGCGCGCCGCGCGATTGTTTGGGCCGCATCGCATCAGCCCACGCAGGTCTTGCTCGGGTCGATGCACAGTGCCGCCATCCTCCACACCTTCATGGGCCGATCGAGTGCGCAGTCGGCACCGCGCATGCACACAACGCACAGAGGCGCGGAATGCTGACGTCTCAGCCCTGCCACACCGACCTCCGCGTGCGCAGAGTCGGCCGAGATACGCAGTACGAAAGTACAGGTCAAAACACTGCACAGCTCTCGGTCCAAGAATGAACGGCTGCGTGCCTCCCCGGCCTAAAACCTTCGGGCCACTGCACACCCCGCCGCGTGGGGACTCCCCCGGTGCGGCTAGTGCTACGCAGTGGCCTGGAAGTTGCGCAGTGCGTCGTAGAGGCGGGCGAATCCGGAGGCGAGCTACTCGGCTCGCGTGACGTCGTCCAGCCTGGGCTGCCGACTCCCGGCTCTCACGCCGTTGCGGCGCAGTCGCTCCAGGACTACATCCCTCGTCGGCGGCTCGCCATCTCCCTCGAATTCCTCCACCCAACGCTGGTAGATGCGCTGCTCCAGCGCGTACCGGCGCAACGTGCTGAGGCTGACCGGCTGGCCACTACTTCCAGTGTGATGCCGTCTACTGCGAGCTGCTGCGACAGTTCCTGGGACGCGTCGGCGCCGCTGGGTGCCTGGTTGTCGTGGGTGCGCACGTAGCGCTGGTAGGCGAGTTCTCGCTTCATGTGACGTCGCATCAGGCTCTTACGCGTGGCCCTCAGCCCCGCTCGGGGCATCGCCCCTTCTTGGACGCAGGATGGTCGGCGAACATTGACCATGGATACGGCCGTGCTCCGGTGATTGCGGCGCAATCACCCCTCAGGTATTTGCAACGGTCAGTGTCAGCGCCGCTTTGCGCGCTGGAAGCCGAGTGCCTTCGTGACCTTGACGTAGTCGGACGTCGCTTCGCCTGCCCGATCGAACTGGAGAAGCGGAGATCCGGCGGCATAGGCCTCAGGGATCCGCGGCGAGCGGCGGACCGTGGGAAGAACCAGGTCGCCGTATGTCTCCTGCGCGAGCTGTCGCCCGTCATCCCAGACAGCCCCCTGGTTACGTGTAGTCGGAACACCGAGGATGAGGACGCCGGTGAGCTTCGCACCGCCGCCGAACTCCGCGAACTCGTCCTCCAGGAGCTGGACCTTCTGCTCCATACGCGTCAGGGCGCGGAGCTCCTTGTAGGAGGGCATGACGCAGGCGATGACTTCCTCGCTCGCCACGATGGCGTTGACGACGACCAGGCCGAGATTCCCGGGGGTGTCGATGAGGACGACGTCGAAGTCGCCCTCGATGGACTTCAGGGCCCGCCGCAGCCACATTTCGCGGAGCGTCATGTCCTTGAGGATCTGCTCCGCGGCTTCCATGTCGTCGGACCCGAGGACAAGGTGAAGGTTGTCGATGACCTTGCTGTTCTCGTCTTCCTGGGGTCCAGCGTAGGCAGGGACGATGGCGTCGGCCATCTTCGCGTCGCCTTCCAGGACCTCGAAGATGGTGGCTTGATCCTCGAGTCCGTCCCGGTACTCGTACCCCAGGGCCACCGAGGCATCGCATTGGGCGTCGAGGTCTACGATCAGCGTCCTGAGGCCGAAACTTGCGCAGACGGCACCGACGTTGATGGTCGATGTCGACTTGCCTGCGCCACCGGACTGGTTGGTGAATGCCAGCTTGCGCGGTCCGCTAACAGTGGCCATGAGTGAATCTCCGAGGTTGATTGCGGGGCAATCAAGTGAGCTGATTCGGCTACTCCCGGCGGGGAGGATGAGCTGCACTAGACGCCAGGTGTACGGAACGGCCGCCCCGGCGTGCCGTCAACTTCCAGCGAGTGTGACGCGTGATTGCCGCGCAATCACCGGTGCGGGGAAGCACTTCTGATGAGGGCACGCTACCCGTGCCGCTTGGCGGAGGCACAGATGCCCCCACTAAGTCGTCCGGACGGGGACACCCCTGGTGACAACCTGCAGGGCTACTCCATGGTGAGGAGCCCTACCAGCTCCCCCAGTTGGCCCTCCGTCAGGACGCTTCGGAGGTCATCCGCCAGATCCGGGATGGCCCCGATGCGAATGAGCCTCGTCGCGGGCGCCGTGGTCGCCGCGGATCCATCCTTGCCGTCCTGCCCTCCCGCCGCGACGTCGAACCCCGAGCCCGCGTCGGACTTCTCGGTACGAGGGTCAGGGATGGTGGACCCACCCTTGGAACCCTCCGTGGAAGTCCCCTGCGTCGAGGAGGACCGCCCTGTCGCCTTACCGCCTGACCCTCCCTTGGCAGACTCCAGAATCGCGGCGGCCTGGTCCAGGCTCAGCGTCCCGCTGGCGACATCCTGCTGCTGCTCCTTCGTGAGGTCCGCCAACACGGTGGCAGCCTCCTTCACTGGGACGAGCAGAGTGCCGGGGTCCTGCTTGAACCCGTGGCGCTGCAGCCAGTGGTTGATGACGGCCTGCTGCAGCTCAGGGATGAGAGACAGGAGCTTGATGCGGTGGGAGATGTTGGTCTGCGAGACCCCGGGCAGTCGCTCAGCCAGCCCCCGTTGGCTGAGGTTCTCCTCCTCGAGGGCTGCCTGGTATTCCGCGCCCTGCTCGATCGGGTCGAGACCGAGACGGAGTTCGTTCTCCTGGATGGCCGCGATCCGCATCGAGACGACTGTCTTGCGGATGGACACGGGAACACGCGTGAGGCCGGCCAACTGAGCTGCGGCAAGCCTCCGGTGCCCGTGCAGCACGACATGAGACTTGCCGGAGCTCTCGACGTGCTCCTTGTGCTGGGGGTACTTGGATACGTAGGTGTCTGCGCTCACCGCGGTGATCGCGGTGTTCATCCCATCCGACTCGAGAGCCTTCGCGAGGCTCTCCACGCCCCGCAGTACCTTCCGCCCATTCTCCGGACTCGGAAGGAGGCGGTCGGTGTCGAGCTCTGCAGGCGGCGTCTTGAACAGACGATTGTTCTCTGCCTGGCCGCGAGCGCGCCCCAGATCCTTTTTCATCCCTGGCATGTCAGGTCTCCGCGTGGTCAAGCTAGATGGGTCCCTGCAGAGCTTAGAGGGAACGGAGCGGAGGAGTGTTCGCGGCACAGCTGATTGCGCCGCAATCACTATTGCCAAGCAGCGAGGCAGGAACCTCCAGTGCAGTGATTGCGCGGCAATCACTCCCCGCCGGTGTGGTGGCCACCGTACGCCTTCAGCGTCTCTGATCAGCTCAGTGAACCTATGCGGACCGTAGGGTCTGACACGGGTTCTGCCCACCGTGGTGTGTGGGGCGAGCAATGCTCAAGACCTAATAGCAGTGCACGGTGACGGGTGACCCCTACTCAAGACTCGGAGCCAGACTCCTGTCCACAGGCAGAGGGCCCCGCCGCCGTGCCCTCGCGGAGGGCAGGTGTCGATCACTCCCGCGGGGGCATTCATGATCGTGATCCGAGCCGCCCGTACGATCACCCGCTCCTCGACACGCGAGCCGTAGAGCTCTCTCTGAAGACCGGGGCCGTGCGGTCAGCTGGGGCCACGAACAGCTCATCGGATGTTGGGCCGCCGAGCCCTCCTATTAGGTCGCTGCGTGTCCCCGCACAGGCTCACACGCTGGGCAAACACCGGGAGAGAGGACCAGGATTGACGATCACCTGCGGGATCGATTGGGCGGAGAACCATCATGACGTGGCCCTGGTGGACGAGGCCGGCCGACTCGTCGCCAAGCGGCACATCGGCGACGACGCGGAGGGCTACCGGCAGCTGCTGGGCATCCTAATCGAGGCCGGAGACACCCCTCAGGACCCCATCCCCGTTGCCGTCGAGACTGCGCGCGGGCTGCTTTTCGCCTGCCTGCGCGCCACCGGCCGAAAGGTGTACTCGATCAACCCGATGGCGGTCGCCCGCTACCGCGAGCGTCACCGCGTCGCCCGGGCCAAGTCCGACCACGCCGACGCGATGGCGCTGGCCAACATCCTGCGTACCGACGCCGACTTCCACCGGCCGTTGCCCGCCGACTCCGAGCTGGCCCAGGCCATCTCGGTGCTCGCCCGCGCCCAGCAGGACGCGGTCTGGAACCGGGCCCAGCTGAACAACCAGCTCCGTTCGCACCTCAAGCAGTACTTCCCGGCAGCTCTGGCCGCCTTCCAGGTCCGCGGCATCGGCCTGGACTCCCGAGAAGCACGGATGGTCCTCGCAGCGGCGCCAGAGCCCACCACGGCCGCACGACTGACTCGTGTCAAACTGCGGTCACTGCTGCGCAAGTCGGGACGGCAGCGCAACATCGACACCTGGACCGAACGGCTCCGGACCGTCTTCACCGACGACTACCTCCACCAACTCCCCCTGGTCGAACAGGCTATGGGCCGCCAGACCGCCGCCCTGGTAGCACAATTGGATGCCGCCTGCCGCGCCGCAGACGACCTGGCCGAAGCGGCAGCCGAGGCTTTCGCCCAGCACCCGGATGCCGAGGTCCTCAACAGTTTTCCCGGCATCGGGCCGCTCACCGGCGCCCGCGTGCTGGGCGAGATCGGCGATGACCGTTCCCGCTTCCGCGATGCCCGGGCCCTCAAGGCATACGCGGGCGCGGCGCCGATCACCATCGCCAGCGGCAAGAGCCACGCCGTCCACCATCGACGCGTGAAGAACCAGCGCCTGGCCGCCGCCGGCTACGTCTGGATCTTCGGTGCCCTCCCCACCCCTCAAGTCAAGGAGCACTACGACCGGCGCAGAGCGCGAGGAGACCGACACACCGCCGCCATGCGCCACGTGTTCAACCGGCTCCTGGGCTGCCTGCACCACTGCCTGGCCACCGGCCAGAATTTCGATCCGGCCAAGGCGTTTCCAGCCCTCGCACCAGCGGCAACTTGACTTCCTACCAAGCTCGGATGTCTGTGGATCGGACCCGGGTTGGACGCGAAGGGCGTACCTTCCCGGGTGATCGATTGACTGGAATCGAGTAGGCCGACGTTGGCCCGTCGGCTGGGAAGGTACGCCCATGCTCACGGTAGTCACCGAGGACGGCTCGACGCGAGGCGGGTCCCTGATCGACGAGATCGTCCGGGAGGGCGCCAGGCGGATGCTGGCCGCCGCTCTGGAGGCCGAAGTTGACGCCTACATAGCCGAGTTGGCCGATGAGAGGGACGAGCGCGGGCGGCGGCTCGTGGTCCGCAACGGACACCACCAGCCCCGGAACGTGACCACCGCGGCCGGGACGGTCGAGGTCAAGGCTCCCCGCGTGAATGACAAACGCATCGACGAGGAGACGGGCGAGCGCAAGCGGTTCTCCTCGGCGATCCTGCCGCCCTGGGCAAGAAAGTCCCCGAAGATCAGCGAGGTGCTGCCGCTCCTCTACCTCCACGGGCTGTCCAGCGGGGATTTCGTGCCCGCGCTCGAGCAGTTCCTCGGCTCCTCGGCCGGCCTGTCACCGGCCACCGTCACCCGGCTGACCGCCCAGTGGCAGGCCGACCACAAGACGTTCAGCGAGCGCGACCTGTCCGCCACGGACTACGTCTACGTCTGGGCCGACGGCATTCACCTGCGGATACGCCTGGAGGAGGCGAAGGCCGCGGTCCTGGTCGTCATGGGCGTGCGCGCGGACGGCACCAAGGAGCTGATCGCGATGGCCGACGGCTACCGCGAGTCCTCGGAGTCCTGGGCGAGCCTGATGCGGGACTGCCAGCGGCGCGGCATGCGCGCTCCCGTCCTTGCCGTCGGCGACGGCGCCCTCGGCTTCTGGCACGCGCTGAACGAGGTCTTCCCCGAAACCCGCCACCAAAGATGCTGGGTTCACAAAACAGCCAACTGCCTCGACAGCCTCCCGAAGTCGGCCCAGCCCGCGGCGAAGAAGGCCATCCAGGACATCTACAACGCCGAGGACAAGGAGCACGCGGCCGCCGCGGTCAAGGCGTTCGCCAAGCAGTACGGGGCAAAGTTCCCCAAGGCCGTCAAGAAGATCGTCGATGACGAGGACCAGCTGCTGGCGTTCTACGACTTCCCCGCCGAGCACTGGATCCATCTGCGGACCACGAACCCGATCGAGTCGACCTTCGCGACCGTGCGGCTACGGACGAAGGTCACCAAGGGTGCCGGCTCCCGCGCGGCCGCCCTGGCGATGGTATTCAAGCTCGTCGAGTCCGCCCAGGCCCGCTGGCGAGCCGTGAACGCACCCCATCTCGTCGCCCTGGTGAGGGCCGGAGCCCACTTCGAACGCGGCGAGCTCCTCGAACGCCCCGAGACGCTCGCGGCATAAGGTCAGACCACCATGACCGACTACGACACCTACGGCACCAGCACACACACCGCGAGTGAACTGGTCCGCCTCGTCACGGGCCACCTCGATGTGGTCTTCACCGAGCGCGAAAGTGACTACCGGGGCGTCTACCACCTCGCCCAGGGCACTTACGGACGCATTGAGATCCAGCCGAACGCTATCCCCGGCGATGATGGCCAGGACGACCTCTACACCCCGGAACACCCGGCGGTCCGGGTCCTCTTGCTCACCAACACCCCGGCCCCAGAACCCACCCTGCACACGCGCCTGGGCACCATCCAAGGTCTCGTGCACCTGGGCCGCGAATCGTGGTGAGCCGCTGCTGACCCACAACTCTTGACAATTACTCTGGTGGGGCGGCATGAGCGTGGAGATGGAATCCCGCGCCGAGTGCTACTCCGCGTGGCCGGTGGCCGGGGTGGGGTCTTCCCTGCTCGAGCGAAGCCGAGAGCTCGGGGAAGGGTGTGCTGATCGTGATCACGCCCTGGTCCCGGTGGGCTGCGCGGGGCAGCCGCCGCCGGTCTGTTGGTGCGTGTCCCCCCCCCCCCCCCCCCCCCCCCCCCGGACGCTGGCCGGCGTGACCCGAAGGCCGTACCGGAGAGGGAACCTCACGCCGCCCGGGCATGAGGTGGATGGTTCGCGGCCGGGTGGGGCCGGTCTTCGACCGGTCCGTCCGGCTGGTGTTCACGGTGGCCGTGATGACGGCCTCGGTCTCCATCGTGTCCACCACCGTGCGGATCACCATGGTGCCGCTGGCGCGGTCGATGACGGTCTTGGCCTGGTGGGCGAGGCCGCGTGCGGCGATCCGACGCCAGGCGCCCTGGTCGCGGTCGCCCTGCCAACCACAGTCAGGGCCGGGGCAGATGGCTCACTTCCAGCCCGGCACGGTGGGCCGGTTGGGTGCCTTGCGGTGCCTGAGCGGTGTGAGGCAGTGCGGGCAGTGCTTCGAGGTATTCCTCGGCGGCACCGTCACGACCGCAATGCCGACCTCGGCTGCCAGGTGCCGCATACGGTCGGCGATCTGACCGCGCACGGTCTGGGAAATGCGCGTGTTCTGGGTGCGGCCCATGCCCCCGGCTTCCATCGACCGAAGGTCTTCCAGATAGATGACCGTGGCCCCGACCGCAACGGCCTGATCGACACTCCAGCGGGCAGCAGCCCACGCCAACGCGTCGTTAAGGTTGGACCGGCGCTGACAGACGCGCCGGATCTCCTCCGCCAGCACCGCGTTCTTGCCGTCCAGGGCGGGATCGGCGAGCCACGTGTAGCGGTCGGTCCTGGCGTGGGTCTGGACGTTCCGCGCAGGGATACTCACCGCCAGGTAGCGGTCGGTCGTGGCGAGTTGTGCCGACTGCACGGCGACGATCGCGCGGTCGATAACAGCCTGGCCGCGCTCGATGTCTCCTGCCTTGAGATAGGCGCCGGCGCGTTCGCAGGCGGCGGACTCGGCTGCGAGCGGGTTCTGATGCTGCTCGACAGCCCACCGCTGACGCCTGACCGCGATTTCGGCCGTATCCATCCACCTGTGCCTCGCCGCAAGCCAGTACAGCGTACTGTCGACGTCCGCGAGCGCCGACCGGGCCAACGCCGAGTTGGCCGGTTGCGCATTGGTGGTGACGTCCCGCAGCATGCCAATCAGGGCGGCGCCATCGACCGCGTCGCGATGCGCGGCCGCCAACCCCGCCGTCGCGCGTACCTCAGGGGACATCGAGCGGGTCAAGCATGTCGTAGTGGCGGATTGCAACGCGGCGCGCTGCTCTTCGTCGTCCTTCACGGAGACCCCCCGCGCCCTCGGCCATGCTCAGGCCGAGGGCGCGGCCGATCGCGTTGCCACCTCGGGAGTCAGCGAGCGGTCCCCGATTTCGACCTTGCTCAACAGCGAGACCGACACGCTGGCGCGGCGGGCCAACTGGGCTTGCTTCGAGCCTCAGGCCGTACGCAGCAGGGCGACGTTCGCGCCAAAGCCGGTTCGGTGTTGGTGCCCATGGTGGTTACGGCTTTCACGGCCCGTGGGCACAACGAGTCTCGTCCGCGGCACGACGACCCGGACCTGCGCGCTGCCTCTGTCGGATACAGAGCCTGTGACATCAGCTGACGACGGGCTTTGCGATTTTCCCGCTGGGCGTGCACAGGGCCCGGGCCTCATGGGCTGTGACAGTCGGCAGCGACTACCGAACTGGAGTCTGCTGCTCGCTTTCTCGCGCAGCCTGGAGACCGTCAAGGTGGCCACTCTCCAGGCCTGACCATACTTCGTGCATCCCTCGGCTGGGCGATGCCATCTTCCTACGAAATGGCCGTGACCTGCATGCCTATCGATAGATCTATCTATACGCATCGCGATGAAAGTGCAGATGCATCTGCGGTGCGGACTGCCGATTCGCCTCCCCACGCCAGTCGCCAGGAGGGTCGCCCCAGGGCGGCTCGATATGCGCTCCGACCTATCGATAGACCTATCGACTATAGTTCGCTAACGACTAGCGTTCTTAGTCCTGTTGCCAGTTCTCTAACATCTATCGGCCTATCGATCGATGCGACGATCGAGCGTGCGATCTTGTTCTATATCGTCATGCGTATCGTTCTGTTGATTGTCTGGCGTATCGGTCTATCTATCTTGGTCGTAATCGTTGTACTGATGGATGTACCTATCGTTGCAACCATCGTTGCAGCGAGCGTAGTTCCGATTGATCGATCCATCGATACTTAGCTGGATCGACCTTGGTATCACTCGACCCATGTATCAATCGATGCCTGCTTCGAGCGACCGCTGTTGCTATCTAGCGTCCGATCGACGCACCGTCTGATGCTTCGTCCGACCGATTGACACGTCTACGTTTCGCATCATTGACGCACACTGCGGCAGATCTACCGCTCGACCGAGAGATCTTTGTTTCGATACTTCGTCGCTGGCATCGCCACACCGACCGAACGACCTAGCTGTCGTCAGTCAGAGCGACTGACCTACCTGGAGACGTATCGACTGACTTCAGTCCCAACGTCGCGATCCATGCACCGCCCGTGGGTTCGAGCGACCTACCGGTGGACCTATCCGTTAGCAGGTCGTCGGTCCAAACGAGCAAAGCCTCGTCGCCGCGTGCGATCCAGCGTCACTGCGTAGGTCCAGGCGTCTCTTCGACACACCGGGCCTCCGA
Organism: Streptomyces fractus; assembly: GCF_049844455.1. Classification (NCBI taxonomy): domain Bacteria; kingdom Bacillati; phylum Actinomycetota; class Actinomycetes; order Kitasatosporales; family Streptomycetaceae; genus Streptomyces; species Streptomyces fractus. Next base: position 77,350 of record NZ_JBMYHI010000001.1, read on the forward strand.
CGTCGAGCGTTCACGTGCGGCCTGCGGATGTAACGCACTTTCGTGGCGATGTGTCCTCAATCCACCGTTCGCAGTACGCGACCGTATGGGGCACGACACCCAGTCTGCAACGGTTCACAAGGTCAACTAGGCCTACAGGCAGGGAACTTGCCTGCCCTTTCCCCCGCAGCGGCTGCACGGACTCGCAACACCGCCTACAGCAAATGGTGGGACTTTCTGATTCTCGTCAACGCTGAACCGCGTGGTGCCCCAAGCGACTCGGGCGTAGCTGCTAGAGTCCCGCAAGTAATGTCCCTCACCGGGACATAAGTTGCTGCCGTTCCACGGCGACAACTAGCGTCACAGCTCGCATACGTCATCAATCGACCGCGGGAGCGGTCATGTCGCCGCAGAGGAAGAGAGCAGCTCGTGGAGAAGACGGCCGTAGTTAGCCAGAAGGGCGGCCCCGGCAAGACCACAACGAGCGTGAACCTTGCGGCCGGCATGGCGCTCGCTGGGTATCGAGTTGTCGTGCTGGACATCGAACCCCAGGCGCAGGCTGGGGCGGCACTCGGCGTGAGGCTGGCACAGAACACCATCAACATGTCCCTCGGCCTCAAGCTCCAGCAGGCGGCGCAGGGCGTACCCACGTCGCTTCGCGACATCATCATCGACCGAAGCGACCTGCTGAGTCAGCGCAAGAGCAACGGCGTCCTGCATCTCCTGGCCTCTGAACAGGCCACGATGGCCAACGCCCAGCACATCTTGCATGCCGCGGGGGTCGAGAAGGCCCACGTTCTGCGAGGGATGCTCGAAGAGCTCGAGGACGACTACGACTTCGCCGTCTTCGATACCCCGCCGGCCGTGCAGTCTCTGAACGGTGTGGCCCTCGCTGCGGCTGACTACGCGATCACGCTGTGCGCGCCGAAGGGTGCCACGATCGAGGGTGCTGTCGCGATGCGATCGACAGTCCAGCATGTCAAGACGCGCACGAATGGGCAGGCCGATCCCAAGTATCTCGGTGCGCTCCTGAACATGGCACACCCCTTGTCTGAATGGAACAACGAAGAGATCGATGTCCGCAACCAGATGGTTGACACCGGTCTCCAGCCGTTTGTCACTGAAATCCGGGAGGACGGGCGCATCTCGGGGAGCTACCAGAAGGGTGTCCCCGCCGTCATCGGGTACGCACGGGCCGCGTGCGGCAAGCGGTACGCCAGGTTCCTCGAAGAAGTCATCGCGCGGATGGACGCTCCCGAGGCCGAGTGGCCGATCGCTCTGAGTGCCGACGAGCAGCTGGACGAGGCCGAACAAGCAGCCGCAGCCAGGGTTCCCTCCCAGAACGTGACGGAGGCGAGCCGTGCCTGACGGCAAGAAGAACACAGACAATCCGGCTGGGGACTTCGCCTCGATCCGACGCCGACGGCCGCGGGGGAGCGGAAACCGGCAGCAGGCGGCGGACGCGCTCAAGGCGAACGCGGACGCGGTGGCTGGCAGCTCGTTCCTTGGGAGCACCGGCACCGCCACGGTCGCCACAGCACCCGCCATCCCTACGCCCTCGCCTGAGACCGCTCCCGCCGATCAGCCTGCTCCTGCTCGCATCGCCGATGAGGCATCGGTTGGGGCGGGCACCGCAGCTGACGTTGCGTCCACTGCGCCCAAGGTCGAGCCGTCGGATCCTGCCGAAGCTGCGGTGGCCTCACCGGCCTCGACCGATGCGGTCCCGCCATCGGCAGAGGAGGACGAGCCCGCTCGCGCTTCCCGGAAGGCCGCAGGTCCCGCGCCGTCCGCGACTGCGGCGGCTCCCGCCGGGGCCGAGGTGGTCACGGACAGGCACGACACGCCCTCCGGTGTCGACTCCGCTGACGCTGCCGTCGAAGCCTCCGCCGTGGCCGATGCCGCAGATCATGTGTCCGCGTCCGGGGCAGAGCCCTCTGCCGAGGCCGCTCCTCGCGAATCGGACCAGGCCACCACCGCAGCAGATGCGGCTGGTTCGCGAACCAGCGACGGGAAGAAGGCCGGCAAGGGAGCGCAGAAGCGGACGCTGAAGGCCGCGAGCGAGTCAGGCCGTTCGCGGGGGACTGGTGAGGACCCCACGTACGGCGAGAACCAGCGCCTCGTGTGGGACAGTTTCGTCGACTCGCGGGTGCACTCACGGCAGTGGTCACAGCACGGCGTCAATGTCATTCCGGAGATCTGGGACCTGCTGCAGGACCGGGTGAAGAGGGATCGCAAGAGTTCGGGTGAGGCCTCGCTTGCGAAGACCCACTACATCGACGCCATCGTTCGTTCCGCTCCGGTGGATCCTGATGAGCTCGAGGACCTTGTTTTGTGGATCAATCGCGAGTTGATCGGCCTGCCGGCCGGCGAGCGGACGTCCATGAGTATGAGTCCTGAGGCGCGGGCGCGGTTCGGGGAGATGCTCGAGGCTCTGGGGGAGAGCAAGTTGAGTCGTAAGGGCAAGGACCTGATTTCTGCTCTGGCGTTGAAGATGCTTCGCAGCCTGGAGGACGAGGGCCCGATGCCTAAGCCGAAGAGAGTCCGTCTCATCTGACTGTTCCCACGCGACGTCAGATGCGTGCCGTCCAGAGAAGGAGGGTCTCCACCGTGAGCGCGCTGTGTCATATCCACTGATCTGTAACGTTCGGTGATGGGCAGCGACTGACGGATCAAGCTCGGACCCGCACCAGTCACTTTGCAGCACTTTGCCCCGCCGATAATCGACGGAGCAAAGACGGAGCAGGCACCAGATCAGCCAACGGTGTTCGAGGCCACTGCGATGGCTACCGCGATGCGGCCGTAGGGGAGGTCTTGTAGAACGAGCCGGACAGCGAGATCCAGGCATAGGGGCCGCCGGTTCCCGACGCGGTGAGGGTGCCATTGACATCGACCTGGCCGGGCTGGCTGTAGACGACCACCGAGCCTGTGGTGCCGATGTCGCAGCGGACCAAGCACAGGGTTTCGACACCGCTGCCCGAGGTGGCCCAGACGCCGTGCTGGGTCGTGGTCGGCCAATGGCCCTCAGGCAGGGTCGCGATGAGGTCGCCGACCGTGAATCCGTCGGTCTTGTACAAAACTCCGTATATCTCGACCTTGTCGCCGTTCAGGCGCCCGAAGGCCTCCCCTGTGACACCTTCACCGAGCGCGAGGGGCACCCACTCGCTCGCGATCGGAATAGTGAGGGTTTCGACGGTGCCGTCGTCGTGGCGGAGCTTCAGGTGACCGCCCTCGGCGTAGAGGATGATGCCGCCGGTCTGGGGATTGCTGGTGGGCGGGGCTCCGGTGTCGGTGAGAATGAGGGCGCCCTTGGCGCCGCCGTAGTCTCCACCGGCAGTGGAGCCGATCTGCATGTTCCCGGTGGAGTACATCGTGTCGGCGATGGGGTTGCCCCAGTGATTGACGCTGAACGTTGCCACTTCGCCGTTGACAACGAGGTTGTCGGTGGTGGTGTTCTCCGCGGTGATGGTGAGGGGGCCGGTGAGGGTGCCGCCGGTGATGGGCAGGGCATCCACGTCGGTGGCGGTGAGGGTGATGTCACCGGATTTTCCGTTGATGCGAGTCACGCCGGCGCCGGCGGCCGGGTAGGAACACAGGGTTGCGGTGCGGTGGTTGCCGGTTCCGCAGGCGAAGCCGAAAGTCAGGGCAACTTGTTCGGGAGCGGCGGGGTCGGTGATGCGCAGGGAGAGCCCCTGGGGTTCCCGGTAGGTCAGGTCGGGCTCGTAGGTGATGAGCTGGGTTGCGACGGGGGTCGTGGTGTCGGCGGTGAGGTCGTAACAGACGATAGTGGTGTTTTCTGTTTCCGGGTTGCCATAGAGGACATAGAGGTAGTTGCCCAGAATGGTCCATCCCTGGAGCGAGGCACCAGAAAGGTCGGGGGTGGGTACCTTCACATCGGCCACGGGCGCAGTCCAGCGGTCGGCGATCGCGTCGGTCAGCTCGTACAGCTTCCAGTGGTTGGTGTGGTCGGCGGCCGTATGGTAGGCGATTGCGAGTCGGCCGTGTACGGGGTCGATGTTGACGTTCATGCTGGCCGAGTCGCTGACCGGGTGGAAGATCGTGAAGTCGCTGGAGTCGATGAACGCGCCTGCGGAATAGGCGTAGGGGAAACGGGTGATTGCCCGGCCGTACCCGTTGCGGGTATCGGGGTCTGGGTCTGCTTCAACCCAGAGCTGTGCAGGTTCGTCTTCGGTGTGGGGTTCGACGGCGAAGGAGACTCCGTGCCCGAAGCCTCGTATGTACATGTAGTCGAGAAGAGTGCCGTCGGCAGCAAGGCGACTGATGCACAGGGCGCCCTGTGCGACACGGTCCTCGTAGGGGACCGGGGCAGGTTCGTCATCGAGCTGAATGCCGCCGTCCATGATCTGGGCGGTGTAGAGGTCTCCGGTGGTGTTGTCCCAGGCGTGGGACTGCATGACGAGGACGCCACCGAGCGGTGCGTAGGTGAACAAAGTGTTCAGATCGGCCGCCAGGTCGATGCGCGGGCTGACAGAGGGCAGCGGGCTCACGGTGGCCGTGATGCCGTCGTCACCAGCGATACGCAGCTGGCTGGCGTCAGCATAGAGCGACAAGTTGTTCTCGGCGGGCTGCGGCACAGGGGTTATGGCCTGAGCGAGACGCGCAGCTCCATGATCGTCCAGAGGTACGTAGGCGTCAGTCATCAGCGGTTCTCCTTGTCAGACGGGAGAGGCCTGGGGCAGCCCCGAATGCAAATCATGCGCTGTATTTCGTTATTTCGCGGTTAGTTGACGGTATGTCGGATTGCAGGGGTGACACCGCTGTACGGAGGCGCTCCTGCCCTGCTCCAGGAAGTGGGGCCGAGCCGTAGCACGCATATGCAGCCAGGGATGTCCAGGGGCAGTCGGCAGCTACTGCGGTGTGGCGGTCGGGGATGTCTTGTAGAAGAAGCCGCCCAGGCAGATCCAGGCGTAGGTGCCGCCCGTACCCGTCACTGTCGGGGTGCCGTCGACATCCACCTATCCGGGCTGGCTGTAGAGGTGGAGACCCTCCCCCCCTCTTTGGGATGACACGCCCGGAGCGTCCGGAAGTTTTCTCACTCTGCCGGGTCTTCCCGCAGGTCGTCACCTCACGTGACGCCGGTGTGTTCCCTCGTCAACGAGCGCACATCTGCGTCCCTATGCGCCGTGTTGGACATCGCGTGTAGAGGCTGACGCACAGCCCCGGTCGGCTGGGGTGAGCGCTCCATTGACTTGCCATCAGATCTCCTCTGAGCTGCGGCTGCTATCGATATGCGTGCGCATGCGCCTATCGGTGTCAGTTACTTGCTATCGATCGACGCTCTTATCGTTCGATCGACCGTCGGACCGCAACTTCGATGCCTGGATGCGTACTTCGATCCCGCTACCGCTCCATCTATGTCCCTGTAAGGGACGTAACTTCGGTGCTTGATGTACGGTGATCCGGTCACAACCATTCATGATCAGCAGGAGCCTCCATGCCGTCGTCCAGGCGCACGCTCAGCGCCAGCTCTGTTGCCGCCGCAGCGGGCGTCAATCGCAAGTGGGTCTACCGTGCGGTCGAGGACGGCCTGCTACCCGAGGTCCACTTCGAGGCCGACATCATCGTCATCAAGCTCCACCGCCTTCTCAGCGGCGTGACCTGGCCCGACAAGCAGCGCCAGCGTTCCATGAAACAGAACGTCGATACGTGGCACCTGGCGGCTCTCACTGCTGCTCGCGACGCGGTAACCGACTCGCGCACGACTGCGGAAACCACCCTGTGGGTCATGCAGGACCAGGTCCTCGTGGCCAACTCGCGACAGGAGCGGGCGACTCTGGAGGCGACTGATTCCGACGGGCAGGAGCCTGCCCCGCTCGATGGGCGGATCGCCTACCGATTTCCCATCGGCCGGTGGATCGACGAGCTGCCTTCCGTGCTCGCCCAGACCCCGACTCGCGAGCCGCGCCGGAAGAAGACACCCACCGCACAGTCCACGGCAGCGTCGGACTAACCCGCGTGAACATCTACTCAGATTGTCGAGGAGGCGAGAGCTGGACCAGAACTAAGCGAAATCGTCAGACGGCCTAACTACCTTCCCGGGCAGCGCCGTCGGCGATTGACCATCTCCCGAACCTCCTCGACAGGGGCACATCATAGCTACCAGTCAGAGGGGCGGTTCAGTCGCGCCCATCGCCGAATCGGCGCCTGCTCGTTCCTCCCCCTTCCACGTACCCCAACCTGCACATACACCCAATGAATCCCTCGTTCTTCTGCCGCGCATGCGCACAGCGCTGGCGTCAGCCGTCACCTCGCTGCTGAACGACCCTCGCGCGGCCGGCTCGCCGCCCATCGTGCAACTGGCGCTCGTAGTGCTGCTCGCCAAGTCCCCCGGCCGGTCATCCGTTATCTCGATTCAGCGCCGGGACTTCGCCGGTTGGCTCGGCTGTTCGATCTCGTATCTCGCGCACACAGTGCTGCCCCAGTTGGTGGAGCGGGGCCTGGTGAAGCTCTCGCACGGTCGTAATGAAGGCGGCCAAGTCACCTGTCTGCGGCTCGAGTTGCTGCCGCTGCACGAGGCTCGTACGGCCGGCACGGGCAGCCCGATGAGCTTCCTGAACCAGAAGGACCTCGCGACGCTGTTGCGCGTCGCGGAAGCGGTGACGTGTCCAGGGTGGGCTGCGCCGAAGGACGATCCGGACCGGGGGGCAACTCCGCCGGGGTTCATGGCGTTCCGCACGCTGCGCAACGGAGGCAAGGGGTTCGCCGAGGACCGGCTGGCCGCGCTGCTGTTGGTGTTGGCCTCCCGTCAGGACGGGCGTGTGCGCATGCGCCCGGGGCGGGTCGCCGCGGGTTTCGGTCGTGCCGAAGCCACGCTCGCCCTGTTGACGGGGTGGGATCTGGAGGTGGCCCGAGATTCCGTGGACCGGTTGGTCGGGGCGCGGAAGCTGGTCCTGGACGGGCCGGAGGGCCGTGAGCGTGATCGCGTACGGATCCCCTCCGTTTCCGAGGCCTACACACGCCTGCGCTCGGTCCCGGTCGATCGCCCCGCGCCTCATGCCGCGGCGACGGCGACGGCCGAGGCTGCCGAAGGGGGCGAGCCGCGTGGTTGTGCGCGGTGCGGTGCGGACGACGAGGAGTTGGTGCTGGAGGGCGACGACTGGGCGCAGGAGAGCCTGGATGACGCCCTGGACGCGGCGGCCGCTAGTGCACCCAGGGATCAGCAGGCCTCGATGACCTCATCTGCCCTTCAGGCAGGCGGATGTGACGATGATTCAGGCAACGAGTCGAGTGCACACATCCACACATCCCACCCACGGTTGGTTGCGTCTGTTGGGAATTCTCTCGTTGAGCTTGATGGCTTTTCCGGCTCTGCCGTCTCTGGTCACCCAGCGCTGCCGAAACCCGCGCAGGCGCGCCAGGACCATCCCGACACTCAGCCGGATCACACCGGTGGCCTGGCTCGGGCATCTGGTGATGGCCCGCTTCGCGGGGAAAAGCCACGGCGAAACCTTCAGCGAAATGCGTTCGAGCGGGTGCTGCCCGCCAGCCAGCTGCCCGATGATCTCGCTGTCGCCCTGGAACCGGTGATCGAGGAGTGGCAGCAGCTGCCCAAGACATCCACGGCCCGCTTCGTCGCAGGACTGGTCCGCCGGGAGATCGACCGCCTGGTGCCACTCGTCGGGAAGCAGGACGCTCCGTTCCGCCTGGCCGTCCGGCTGCACCGGCGCCGCAAGGACATCGGCGGACCGATTCGCGATCTCGTCGCCTGGCTGACGCGTTCCGGCTTGCCCAGGCGGCCCGGTTGCAGTTCGGACATGTGCGATGACGGCTTCCGCCTCGACACCCGGAGTGACTGCGATGCCTGCACGGTCCGGGTTGAGAACCGAAAGAGTCGTCACCGGCAGCGGATGGCGCAAGCCAGCGGTGGCTGCTGGAGCGGCGCGAGCCCCAAGCTGCGTGCCGAGTACGAGGCGAAGGTCCGTGAAGCGTTCCTGGCCGAGGAGGCGAGCGCGGTGCGCGTCCGTAGGCAGCAGGAGGCCGAGGTGGCGGTACGCCGCGCGCAGGCAGACCGCAATCGCCACCAGCTCGCGAGGGAGCGGGCGGCGCAGCTGGCCCGTCCGTGTCGGTCCTGCGGGCTGAAGGACTCGGCGGGGGAGTGCCCCCGGTGCCGCGACAACCGGTTCGCGGCGGATGCCGTACGCGAGGCCGTGGACCTGGTGCTCGCCCTGCGCACCGACCTGGACGACCCGGACTCGGTTGCCGCCTTGTCGGCGCAGATCGAGACCGACACCTGGGCGACCGTGAAAAAGCACACGCCGAGCGAGGGGTTTCCGGACAGTGCCCTGGCGAGCTTCCGGATGCACATGGCCCGCCAGCTCCGTGATCAGCGCAAGGACCGTGCCCTGCAGCGTCTTTCCCAGCATCCGGAGGTGCAGGCCGAGGCCGATCGGATCTTTCGGATGGCCCGGTACGTGCGCGGCTCACGCGGGGACGCGCACGAGTACGCAGCCGAAGCGCGGGAACGCGCAACCGAGGCTCTGCTCGATGAACTGCTGCGTCACGTAGCGACGGTGCGTGCGCAGGTCTCGGCCCGACCGACCGCGAGGGTACCCGCGTGAGGGCGCGCACCCGGCGTCCGTCCGCTCCCGGCGCCCCCGCGGCGTACTGTTGGCCGGACTGCCCGAGCGGCTGCCGCTGGAACCGGCCTGGGATGCCCTACTGGCAAGTCCAGGCCGGCCTGAAGCCACCGCAGGCCGGATTTCGTGCGACACGCCGTCAACCCGCACACAGGCAGACAAGATCTCTACCGAACCCGGAACGGTTCAGTACAGTTCCGTGGCGTATGAGGAGGAGTTGAATGTCTGATCTGCTGAGCGCGGTCGATGCGCTGCTCGCTCGCCCGGACGACCTGGCCACTCCCGAGGTACGTGCCTCGCTGCGGAAGGCAGCCGGACTGACCCAGGAGGAGGTCGCCCACGTGTTCGGCGTGTCCCGGGTCTCCTTCAACCGCTGGGAGCTCGGCGAGGCCACGCCGCGCCGAGCCCGGCGGGAGGCGTACGCCCGCCTGCTGGGCGGCTGGGCGAGAAAGCACCCTGACGTTGCCCCTGAGTACACCGCGTCTGCAAGGGGCCTTGTGTCTGCCTCATAAAAAAGCGGAGCGTCCTCGTCGTCACAACCAGGGGAGATGTTCGCCCCTGCACAGCCGCAGACCCCCTGCGGCGAGTCCGCACGGCGGCACCAGCACACGACGCCGCCGCTCGGCACGTGCGGTGCGCTCGTTCTGACGGTTCCGTGAACTCAGTCCGCGGGCGCGGCCACTTTTTGCTCCACGAAGGTCCACTGCCCGCTGCTCGTGGTGGAGTACGGAGTGGCGGGAGGGATAGTCATCCACAGGCTCCCGTCGTCCGCGACGAGGAGCGTGCCCTGGGAGTGCAGGGAGTGGAGCGAGTCCCACACATCGTCGGGCGCGGAGCCCATTGATGCAGTGAGCTGGTCCGCGAGACCGGTGTCCTGCAGGATCACGTCGAGGTGGCTGGCGGCCGCCATGGGAACGTTCGGCCCGTAGATGTCTCGGTACCCAAGGAAGAGGCGCATCATGGTGGCCTCTCCGGAGTCGGCCCCGAAGGCCTCGTTGACTTTACGTATCACCTCCTCGTCCGTGCCGGTCTGCGTGCCCCAGTCCCGGTAATAGGCCCCAGGTGGGTTGAGACTGTAGAGGGTCCGACGTCGAGGCGTCTTGACGGGGCGGGGGCCGATGCGCTCGGTCGCGGCGGCGCGGCGGGCGGCTTCCCTGGCTCGGCGTGCCGCGGGGGCGTGTTTCTTGGGTGCCATGTTCAGCCCAACGGCTCGGCTGTCGGCGGGGTTCCGATCATGCCCGTGTCCCGTCCGAGCGGGGGTGCGTCCCGGAGATGACGAAGTCGGCCGTTGCCGCGATGGTGCCAGGGCAGCGGACGAATGCTGCGATCAGTGCCGTCCTTCGGGAAGACGGACAGCGACCGCCGGCGGATCCGGCCCCGAAGCCCTAGCTCAGACGCCAGGGGACAAGTAACCCGCCGGTAGGCTATGCGGGCCGTTTCCCGTGGTGGGGCGCCTCGTTGGACTGTCCGGGCGAATGCCCGGGAGGTCGATGGCAAAGGGGCGGGTGTGCGGCAGGAGTGGTCGCCAGAGGAGTTGCTGGCGAGCTGGACCCTGGTGGACGGCGACTGGAAACTCGTGGCCAACAAGACCGGGCCGACACGGCTCGGCTTCTGCCTGATGTTGAAGTTCTTCGAGATCGAGGCCCGGTTCCCGGAGTTCATCGAGGAGTTCCCCCAGGCCGCGGTGGAGTACGTCGCGGGCCTGGTGAAGGTGCCGGCGGCGGAGTTGGCGAAGTACGACCTGGCGGGCGCAAAGCGGCACCGTAAGCAGATCCGCGAGGCCCTGGGATTTCGGCCGCCGACAGGCGCCGACGAGGACTCGCTGACTGCGTGGCTGGCCGCGGAGGTGTGCCCGATCGAGCTGGTGGAGGACCGGCAGCGCGAGGCCCTGCTGGTGGAGTGCCGTACGTGGAAGATCGAGCCGCCTGGCCCGACCCGTCTTGAGAAGGTCCTGGTCGCGGCGCGCGGCAGGTGGGAGCGGGCGTTCTGCGCCCGGACCATCGACCGCCTGGGCACGGTCGGGCGGGAGCGGCTGCGGGCGCTGGTCGCGGCGGGGAACGACGAGGGCACCGCGCTGCTGTCCGCGCTGAAGCGCGACCCGGGGGCTGTCGGTCTGGACGCTCTGCTGATGGAGATCCTCAAGCTCACGTCGGTGCGGGAACTCGGCCTCCCCAAGGGGTTGTTCGCGGACTGCTCGGAGAAGCTGGTGGCCGCGTGGCGGGCGAGGGCGATCAAGATGTACCCCTCGGACTTCCGCGACACGGCGGAGGAGGTACGGATCACGCTGCTCGCGGCGCTGTGCTCATCCCGTCAGGCGGAGATCACCGATGCCCTGGTCGACCTCCTGATCGCCCTGGTCCACAAGATCAACGCCCGTGCGGAACGGCGGGTGGAGAAGCAACTGACGGCCGAATTGAAGAAGGTCCGGGGCAAGGAGGGGATCCTCTTCAAACTGGCGGAAGCTGCGGTCGGCAAGCCGGACGAGGTCGTACGGCGGGCGCTGTATCCGGTGGTCGGGGAGAAGACTCTCAAGGACCTGGTGGCCGAGGCGAAGGCGAACGAGAAGGTCTTCAAGGCGAAGGTCCGCACCACGCTGCGCTCCTCGTACAGCTCGTACTACCGGCAGATTGCTGCCGCCGCTGCTGAACACGCTGGGCTTCAAGTGCAACAACACCGCCTACCGGCCGGTGATGGACGCGATGAAGCTGCTGAAGAAGTACGCCGGCTTCGACGGCAAGACCCGCTTCTACGCGGCGGGGGACGAACCGCCGATGGACGGCGTGGTGCGTAAGGACTGGCGTGAGGCGGTCGTCGACGACAAGGGCAGGGTCGAGCGCATCCCGTACGAGCTGTGCGTTCTGGTCGCGCTGCGGGACGCGGTGCGGCGCCGGGAGATCTATGTCGAGGGTGCGGCCCGTTGGAAGAACCCGGAGGACGACCTGCCCGGTGACTTCGAGGCCACCCGCACCGTGCACTACGCCGCGATCCGCCAGCCGCTGAACCCAAGGGCGTTCATCGCCGACCTGAAGAAGCGCATGAACGCGGGCCTGGACCGGCTGTCCGCAGCGCTCGTGGACGGCTCGGCGGGCGGGGTGAAGGTCACGACGCGCAAGGGCGAGCCGTGGATCACCGTGCCAAAGCTGGAGCCACTGGCCGAACCGACCAGCCTGCAGACGCTCAAGGACGAGGTCGTACGGCGCTGGGGCGTGCTCGACCTCCTGGACGTGCTGAAGAACACCGACTTCCTCACCAGCTTCACCGACGAGTTCTCCTCGGTCGCCGCGTACGAGCGCATCGACCGCGATGTCCTCCAGCGTCGTCTCCTGCTCGCCCTCTTCGCGCTGGGGACGAACATGGGGATCCGCGCGATCGTGGCGACCGGCGAGCACGGCGAGAGCGAGGCCGCGCTGCGGCACGTGCGCCGGCACTTCGTCACCCGTCGACAACCTCCGCGCCGCCGTCACCCGGCTGGTGAACGGCACCTTCGCCGCCCGCGACGCCGACTGGTGGGGCCGCGGCACCTCGTGCGCATCAGACTCGAAGAAGTTCGGCTCGTGGTCCTCGAACTTCATGACCGAGTACCACGCCCGCTACGGCGGCAACGGCGTGATGATCTACTGGCACGTGGAGAGGAAGAACGTTCTGCATCTACTCCCAGCTCAAGAGCTGTTCGTCGTCCGAGGTCGCGGCGATAATCGAGGGCCTTTTGCGGCACTGCACGGACGCCGAGATCGAGTCCCAGTACGTCGACACCCATGGCGCCTCGGTGGTCGGGTTCGCGTTCACCGAGCTGCTCAACTTCCAGCTGCTGCCCCGCTTGAAGAACATCGGCAGCATCCGCCTGTACCGCCCCGCCGACTCCCCGCCGGGCTGGACGGCGCTCGGCGCTTCGCTGACGCGGCCGATCCGCTGGGAGCTGATCGAGCAGCAGTACGACCAGATGGTCAAGTACGCCACCGCGCTGCGTCTCGGGACAGCGGAGGCGGAGCAGGTACTGCGGCGCTTCACCCGCGGCGGCCCCAAACACCCCACCTACCAGGCGCTCGAAGAACTCGGCCGCGCCGTGCGCACCATCTTCGCCTGCGACTACCTCGCCAGCCCCGGCCTTCGCCGCGAGATCCACGGCGGACTGCAGGTCGTAGAAAACTGGAACTCGGCGAACACCGTCCTGCACTACGGCAAGGACGGCGCGCTGAGTGGCCCGGACAAGGAACACGCCGAGACCAGCATGCTCGCGCTGCATCTGCTGCAGTCCGCGCTCGTGCACGTCAACACCCTGCTGGTGCAGCAGATCCTGGCCGAGCCCGCCTGGGCATCGAGACTGAGCGACGAGGACCGGCGCGGCCTGACCGCCCTGTTCTGGTCCAACGTCAACCCGCACGGCACCTTGCCTCGACATGAACAAGCGCCTCGGCCTGGGGCACACAGCGCCCCGCTCCCGCACCCCGGCAGACACCACCCGATCGCGGAGCGGGGCACAGTGAACGCGGAGCGGTCGGCCGAGAGCTGTCGATCAGGTCGCACGGGAATCGAGGTCGACTGTGTTGAGGGTGAGCTTGCCTCCGGCAGTGAAGTAGGAGCGGCATCGCACCCGTCCATGGGGCGTGTCCTCGAAGAACGACACCGGGTAATTGTGCACCGCCCCGATGTTGAGCGCCTGCGTGTCCATCTTGCCGATACGCACCGGGCGCTGCTCGTCGTCGCGCGTCAGGAACAGGTCCCAGATATCGGCCGCCGCGCTGCTGCGCCGCTGGGTGAGTGTTTCGAAGGGAACGTCGAACCGTACCTGGCCGTCGTCTTGAGTCTTGGCCTCCACCTCGAAGTCGAGTTGGGACTCCTCGCGGTTGCGTGAGCGCGCCCACACGCTCCGCACGCTGGATAGATCCATGCCGAACAGCTCAACGCGGAACGTCATGTGCGTGCCGTCTGCGACGCGAGACCGTACTTCGGCATGGTGCGCGAGCTGCACGTTCCTGACCATGAGGCCTCGCCCCTCCGCGGCAAGGTAGGGGAACCGCAGCAAAGCTGCGACCTTCCCTCCAGGAATCAGGAATGCCTCGTGAGGGCCGGGGACCCGCTGGTCGATCTCCCTGCCCACCAGCGGCCGTCCCAGATCACCGTCCATGCCGCCCCCCTGCGCCAGGAAAACCGACCAGTCTCCCGCGGGGAAAGACTCGGACGGTGCGATATGGGCCGTCGGGCCAGCGGATTCGTCGACCGGGAAGGCGCGGCGCGTGCCGTCCTCCTTGGCCAGGACAAGACTCCGCCGGCCCGGCCTGGTCGATGGCGGCAGGAGAAACTGCAGCGTCCCGTCCTCCATGACACGGCAATCCGCTTCCACAACGCCGACGTCCGCCTCACCTCCGCCAACGCGATGCGACATCAGCGACCCGAACAGCTCCATGTACCGGGACGCCGCCCGCTGAGCACTGAAATCGAGCGAGCGCGAAACGGCCGCCGCACCCATGTGCGCGCGGCGCACAGGATCAGCCATCAGCTCACGCAGCGCGCCCGCGAGCGCAGCTACTTCGTCCTCATCATCATCATCGATGATGATGCCGTCCAGTCTTTGACGAATGATCTCCTTTGGACCGTATGGGGCGTGTGCGCTGACCACCGGAACGCCGGCCCGCATGGCCTCAATGATCATGATGCCGAACGCCTCGTCGCGGCACGAAGAGAACGCGATGGACGCCTTCACCCATTCACTCGCCATGGAATTGCTCGGCCCCATGAGCAGAACATTCTCGCTGAGCGACTGCCTATCGATGTACTCCTTGAGTTTCTGACGCTCCGGGCCTCGACCGTACAGGCGAAAGGTCCAGTCGGGAAACTCGGGCAAAATCCTCTCGAACGCTTTCACTGCGAGGTCGAAGCGTTTGATTTCCACCAGCCGTCCGGCCGCCATGACAATTTTCCTGTCCTGGCGAGACGGCGAGATCGACACAGGCGGGATACCGTTCGGAATGCAGGTGATCACGGTACTGCCGAGTTTCAGCTTGGCACGTGTGCTGCGCGCATCCTCCTCCGAGACAGTCACCAGGGCGTCAAGCCGCGCATAGTGGCGGATGAGATCCTCGCGAACCTCACCCTCATGCGCCGCGAACACCGTGTGCTCCTGGCCGATCTTGAGGTAGTCATCCCTGCCGTACTCGGCAAGATAAGCACTGAAAGCATGATGGGTCGCGATGACGACGTCGGCATCCGTCCCCTGCAAAAACCCCTTGCATGCAGCATCCGTGTACCGGTTGGGACGCGCCCCACTCCGTTCATTCCAGTCCTCCTTCCAATGCCCTACTACATCGGACGGCTGACGATAAAACTCATCTCGCTCCCACTCGGCCTCCCGCGGCCCCCGAATATCCACAAGATAGGTCCGTCGCACCCGGGGGTCACAGGGAAAAAACGGGCTGTCCGAAACGCGTCGAAGAGAAACGATCTCAACATCATGTCGGTCGATGAAAGCCGACGCCAGTGTATTGATCGCGCTCGCTGCACCGCCCAATACATCCGCATTCCCTGCCAGGAAAACAATCTTCATGAAACTGTCGCGCGCCTTTCAATTCAATAATGAGCCTTTTCAGCTGGTGGCGTGATCGGGTGAATCCGGCGCCTCGAGTCTGGGGGTGCGAGAGGACGCGCGAGGCTCCCTCGCTGTTGAGAACGATGTCCTACGCCGGAACTCAGCCAGGAGGAAGCCTCGTTGGCCGCTTGTCCTGCCGCACGCGCCGTGGTCGAGGCGGTCACGACGCGCGGAGTGCGAGAAGCTCGGCGACGGCACGGGCGACTACCCGGGCTGATCGAGGCCCCGATCAAGACACGGCCGAAGAGCGAACTGACCGAGAAGCACAAGCGGCTCAACAAGGTGCACGCCCGGCTGAGGGTCCCGTGGAGCGGGCGTTCGCCCGATTGGAAGACTACCGGGCCTTCCGTCACGCCCACTACAGTTCGAACTGGCTTACGAAATCGTCGCCGCCATCCTCACCTTCACGTGGCGAACTGAAAAGGCTCAACCTTCCCTCCTCTCGATTAGGCGACAGGGAAATTCAGTCGGGACACTCTTTGGTATCAAGCCACTGTCGAATCCGCTTGGTAGTTAGTATTTCCGTTTCCATGGGGGAAATTTCTCCTGCAAGTACGCGTTCTTCCAGGGAGTCGCAGAAGCGTTCCACGGAGGGGATGTCCAGGTCTGAAATACTTTGAGGGGAGTACTGCCACCAGCGGAGCCGGAGCAGGCGGTCAATGGTTTTGTCGTCGAATCGCATTTTGATCGGCTTTGCCGGGTTCCCGCCAACAACCTGATACGGGAGAACGTTCTTGACAACGAGAGAGTTCGCAGCGATCACGGCCCCGTCTCCGACGGTAATCCCTCGCCCCAACGTGACATTCTGACCAATCCACACGTCATTGCCGACAGAGATGTAGAGACGGTTCGACGGCTGAGCGAAGTGATGAAATTCGTTTTTCAGTCCAGTATCTTCTGCCAGTGTCGCCATTACGTCAGACTGGGAGTTGAAAAACGTCGGAGATGCGCTCGTCCACTCCAGCGGGTGATGGGCACCCAAAAACTGCAAGCGAGGAGCTATCGATGAATAACGTCCCACAGTCATGAGTCGGTCAAGAACTGATCTGGTGTACGAAAACGAGCCAATCGAACCCAAGCGTTGGCCACTACGGTCGTAAAATGCACTGTACGATTCCACGGCAAGATCATCTGGAATTTCAATGAGAAGTTCATTTTTGTAAAAAGGGTCTTTGGTGACAGCACCGACAGTGTGTCCACTTAGAAAGATTCGGGATTGCTGCAGGAGTCCCTTGATCTTACCGAATTCGACTTTCACGAGATGCCAATCATGTTCAGATGGTGCACTGACGGTTGGGTCTGACGTCACTTTGCGGTTTCTGATATTTCGCGACAGTTGGCGTCGGACGGTCTGCCCGCGTCAGATCAACCATCGGGTGTCGCGACTCTCTATGTCCCATTTCCGTCCATGATATGACGAAGTGCCCGAGGCGTATGCCTGTAAGGTGCCGAGTTCTTCCTCAGGGGTGCCGTCTGACCTGGCCTTTTCGCCGGTTGTCGGGAGTGCAACGGGGCTTTGATCGTGTGGGGACGGCCTCACGGAGACCGCCCCCACACGTGCGACAACGCCGAGTCTGCCGACGCACCGTGGGACTTCGAACTGGACGATCTCTTTGTGACTACGTATCTGGCATTTTTTCGGCCGAGTTGAACTCCGCTGCCGGGGATGCGGAAACGTGCGATGGCTGCTCACCCCGGTGGCGCCCTGTGCAGGCTCGCGATCGGCTTGACAGCTCGCTTCGGAATACTGGATCAACATGGCCGCCGCGATGACGTCCCGCCGGCCACACGCCGGTCACGGATTTGACCTCGCCCGGACCGGATCACGAGAACGTCCGCGCCCTGGTGGTGCGTCGCCGGTCAACTCCCAGCCGATCTACCGAAGTTGCCCGGAAATGTTTGTCAACTCTCGTATGGTTGGAAATTGCCAGGAGCACCCGGCACAAGGGGGATTCACCATGGTTTCCACCGGTTCGTTCCCAAGCGGCAAAATGTCCGGCCCTCAGCAGGACGCGCTGCACTTGTACCAGGCGGACGCTGCCTCCTGGGCGGATGTGTCGGCGGACGCGGAGGTGTTGTTCCGTAACGTGACCACAGGCGGCGACGGCGGCATGCAGTCCTTCGCCGTCGATTCCGTCAACCAGAATGTGTACATAGCCGAGCCCATCGCAGAGGGTGTTCAACTTGATGACGAGGACACCCCGGTCTCGCACACCGACCGCATCGCGGCCGGTGACCTGTGTTTCAGCCGTATGACGATGAGCGGCGTCTACCTTGACCGCATGTACGTGCGGGGTGTCGGCAACGCTCTCGCGATCGCAGTGGACCCGCTGTCCGACGGCACCGTGAACGTGTGGACGGGTACCGATGCGTCAGACGATTCTGGGGGTCCGGGCTACTCGACGACGATCGGCTACTTTCCCTGGAGCCCTTCGGACACCACCGCTCTGGACAGCGGCGATATCACTCGCTTCATGCCGGACGGGGAACCCTCGGTATGGGCGGCCACGGCCATCGACCCGACCACCCGTCGTCTGCTGTACTCCCACACCAACACCGCGATGGACATCTTCGACCACACCCTCTACGACCTCGAAGAGGCCTACCAGGGCGTATTCGAGCCGATCGCGACGCTGGCCATGGACCGTGGCAGCGACCTGCTCGTGCAGGGCATTGCCGCGGTCGGGAACTACCTCTATATGTGGACCGGATATCAGCTGGACGTCGAGCCCAGGGTCTCCACGATCATGTTCCGCTACGACTTCACCACCGGCCGACTGGTGGAGTCCGTCCTCGTCGACGACCTGCTGGACGACGAAAACTACCCGGACACACACCGTGAGCCCGAGGGCCTGGCGGTATGGCTGACCGACGCGGACAGTCTTGCATCCTGGGTACTGGGCGCGGGCTTTAACTCCGTCCCACCAGAGGGTGGCTGGCACCCGACGGTCATCAGGTGGCCGGGCAACACCACCCCCGCCAATAGCGACCCCAACCGTCAGGTCTTGCCGCCCGCTACGTCCCGCATCGACGTCGCGGCTGAGCCGGACACGCTGCTGTTCAACGCGCTGCTGCACGACGTGACAGGAATGCAGTCCTTCGCATTCGACGACGTCAACGGCCACATCTACGCAATGCAGATCACGGAGAACAACGTCCAGCTCTATGACGAGGCCGCCCCCGTCTCCTACGCCGACCGCAAGGCGCACGGTGACATGACGATCTCCCGCCTGGACACCGACGGCAACTTGCAGGATCGCATGTACGCCCGTGGCATCGGCTACAGCATGCAGTTCGCTGTGGATGCCCGCCCCGACGGCACGGTGAAACTGTGGACCGGCTTCTACGCCTCCTCAGGCGGGACCAGTGGCTACAGCCAGAGGGTCGGCTACTTCGACTACGAGCCCTACGACGACGTCGAAAAGCGCGGGATCCTCGACAGTGTGAACGTCGATGCACAGTTCAACCCGACGGCCGGATACGACCGGTGGGTGGCCTGCAACATCGACCCGGTCGGCCGGCGCCTGATCTACGGCTTTAACCCCAGCGGAACGACCGTGCGTGAGCACATCGTGTACGACCTCGACGAGGCCTACCAGGGCATTTTCCGGCCGCTGGCGCGCGTCCCGGTCGACGAGAACGACCCCGAGGACGCGGGCCCCACGCAGGGCTTCGTGTCGTACGGGAACTACCTGTACGTGTGGGCCGGTGACAGTCTGGCCTCCTCTCCCGAGGGCTACAGCGTCATCCGCATCTATGACCTGACCACCGGGGAGCGCATCTCCTCCACCTCGGTTACGGCCCTGATGGGCGAGGTGGAGGCCCGCGAGCCCGACGGCCTGGCAATCCGGACCCCGGACCCCACCAACCTGGACAATGTCCACCTGGTCGCGGGATTTGCCTGCAGCGACAGCGACCCGCACACGGTGGCACTGATCGAATGGAAGCTCGGCCCGCAGGACTCACCCGCACCTGCTGGCGAGTGGGCGTCCCTCGCCCTCGGCGAAGGCGTCACCGGCAACGGTTTCGTGCGCCTGAACGGTGACAAGGTCGAAACGTTCGGACGGCTGTCCAAGGACAGCGGGTTCACTGCCGGCGACGTCATCGCTACCCTGCCCGAGGAGTTCCGGCCCACCTCCACGCAGGACGGCATCTACGCCGCCTCGAACAGTGGTGTGGAGACTTTGGGCTTGGTGCGCTGCGACATCTACACCGACGGAACGATCACGGTGATCAGCCAGCCCGGCCAGATCGACGTGGCCGGCACCCCGACCGCAACGGGTACCGGGGGCACCTACGCCTGGATCTCCGTGTCCGGCTCGTTCTACAAGACCTCCCCGACGGCCACATCGCAGTAGCCGGTGAACTGTCCCCGGGAGCTGCCGGCTCGCCCGGGGAAGGTACGCCGTCTTCGCCCCGCCGATCGTCGGCGGGGCAAAGTGCTGCCAAGCGCTGCTACGAACTCGTGACTCGACACCGTGAGCGGCACGAAGGCGTCGCGGCCGAAGCTTGATCTCGTCCTCAAGGTGTTGCGCGAGGGCGACACCTTGAAGGTCTCCCGGCTCTCCCGCTCCGTGCTGCGCCTGGTGGCCCTCGGCGCCGAGCTGTGTGAGCGCGAGATCGGCCTGCACGTCATCGAACGGGGTATCGATACCTCCACCATGGAGGGCCGGGCCATGTTCGGGATGCTGTCCGGACTCGCCGAGCTCCAGCGCGAGCTGATCGTGGCCAACACCCGCGACAGCCTCGCCGCCGCACGTGCCTGCGGCCGGGTCGGCGGACGCCGACCGAAGCTCAGCGGGACCAGGCTGCGCTCGCCCAACGCCTCTACGACGAGCGCGAGAAGACCGTTCAGGAGATCGCTGACATGCTCGGCGTCCGCCGCTCGACGGTGCACGGGCACCTCGACAAGACCAAGACCGTGCCCCGCCAGCCGAAGAAGACCACGGCCGTACACCCCTGACCGTCACCGCGAGCTACTTTGCCCCTCGGGACAGAGATAGGAGTCCGGGGCCATCACCGCCAGCAGCCCCGGCCAGGGCCTGCACCCCCTCCGCGATCCGGACGCGCCCGACCTGGACGAGGGTGACGGCGCCGGCGAGGAATGAGGACCGGGCTTGGGGAGAACTGCACTACGAGCACGCGTGGAAGATCCGGGTCGGCTCCTGACGACCCGGCAGGCGGGCCGACCAGCCGCGTCGTACCGTGGTCGCATGGCCTATGACGAGGACCTTGCCGCACGCGCGCGCGATGCCGTCGCGGAGCTCTCCACCTTCACCGAGCAGAGGATGTTCGGAGGCCTGGCGTTCATGGTCAACACGCACATGGCCATCGGGATCGAGAACGACCAGCTCCTTGTGCATGTCGGCAAGGAGGGGCGCGAGGCCGCGCTGGCGGACGGCGCGCGCGAGACGCACGTGCGGCGCGGCATGGTGGCGGCGCCGCCGGAAACCGTCACGAACGACGAGGCGCTGCACGCGTGGGTGCGGCGTGGCGTCGAGCTCGCGCTCGCGGCCCCGCCCAAGGCCGCGAAGCGCTAACAAGTGGCGCGGCGGCTCATCGGTCGCGGTCGCCCCGGAGCGCGACGGCCCCGGCGGCGGCAGCGGACAGGGACACTCCCACGCCCAGTGCGGCGGAGGTCGCGCTGATGTCCTTCCTTTGGCCTGCGGCCAGGAAGGCGAGGCCGTCGACCGTGTCGATGAGTACGTTGATCTTGACGAAGGTCCTGGGCGCGCTGAACTTTTCGAGGTTCAGCAGCCCTGCGGCCATGAACGCGGTGCGGATGCCGAACATGCGGCCGTACGCGATCGCCGGGGTGCCGTCGGCCTTCATGCCGAAGGCGCGCGTGATCAGCCGGGGTGTCAGCAGGTGGCTCGCGGCGACGAAGATGCGACCGCCGGCCAGCACGCGCAGCGGAAGTGAGTCGGTGAGCTTCGAGGTTTCCATGGGGTGTTCCTTGGTTCGTAGGTGTTGTGGCGCCACCGCCCTGGGGGCCGGGGCGGTGGGATGGGGTGCGGCTGAGGGCGTTGCGGGTTCGTCGGCGATGCGCCTACGTGGCTGCGGGCCGCGGTGGCTCGAAGGGCAGCCGGTCGAAGATGTAGCGGTTGGCGACGATCTTTCCGTTCGCGACGGTGACACACTCGGCGGCGGGCGCGCTTTCCACCGGCACGGTGCGGGTGTCGTAGACGATGACCGCCGTCTCGTCGTCGCCGAACGCGGCAATCAATTCGGCCGAGGTGAGAATCTGCGCGTACGCCGCCATGAACGTGCGGTACGCCTCCACGCCTTCGATCCGTCCGCCGGGTGCGTCGCAGACGATGTCATCGGCGACGTAGGTCATCGCACGGTCGACGTGGCGCGTTGTCCACGCCTCGTAGTAGGCCAGTGCGGTACGCAGCGCGGGGCTTTGGTTCTCGCTCAAGGGGGCTTCCTTTCCGGACGCTGTCCAGCCGTCGCCGGCTTGCGCCGGGCTCAGGTCGAAGGCCGGTCGGCTGCTGGGTGGTGGTGACTCACACGGAGGGGGTGATGAGGAGTGCGAGGACGCCGAAGACGACGGCGGCCAGTGAGATCGCCGCACCCTGGTTGCCGGCCTTCGCGCTGATGTCCTTCTGGCGGCCGCCGGTGTAGAAGGAGTAGGCGTCGACCGCGTCGATGAGGACGTTGAGGGCGACGAAGGTGGCGGGTGAGGAGAAGCTGTCGAGGTTCAGCAGTCCTACGGCCAGGACCGCGTTGCGGATGCCGAACATGCGCCCGTAGGCGAGCGCCGGGGTGCCGGCGGCGTCCACGCCGATGAGGCCCATGGCCCACTTGGGTGCCAAGGTGTGGGTGGCAGCGGCGAAGATGCGACCGAAGATCAGGAAGTACAGCGGGAGTGAGAGCAGGACGTCCGAGGTCGACATGGTGCTTCCTTGAGCGTGTAGGTGTTCGGAGTTGATGCCCTGGGCGCCCAGAGCGGTGGAGTGCGGCCGGAGGCGACGTGCGCTTGCCGCCCCGAGCCGTGTCAGTCGAGACTGAGGATGGTTTTGACCAGCAGCTCGGACTGCGGTTCCTGCAGGAAGTGACCGGCGTCGGGGACCGTCACGTGCTTCTGCCCCTTCGCTCCGGGGACGCGCGCCTGGAAGATTCCCTCGAACGGGCGCGAGACGCCGTCGTGCTCGGCATATGCGGTGACGAACGGCTTGTCGAAGGCCTCCAGGCCGGCCCAGGCGCTCAGCAGCGTCGAGTTGAGCGGTTCCGGGGTATCGAGCGTGACGAGGTGGGGGAACTGGCGCACCCCGGCGAAGTACCGCTCGGAGGGGAAGGGCGCGTCGTAGGCGGCGGCTTCCTGCTCGGTCAGGCGGTGGCCGGTGGCGTTGAGGGGGCTGTCGGGGCTGCCGATCGCCCAGGAGGCGGTCAGGCCGGGCGACTTGGACTGCTCAATCCATTGCACGAAGGTTTCGAATCCGTGGGCGAAGTCGTCCGGGGTGAGGGTGGCCATGAAGGCGGGATCGGTCAGGCCGGTGTTGGAGGCGACCACGGCCGCGAACCGGTCAGGTGTGAGGCCGACGTGCGCGATGAAGATGTAGCCGCCCCAGTCGTGGCCGAACAGGGTGATGTCCCTCAGGCCGAGTTGGTCCAGCCAGTCGCCGGTCCAGGCGATGTGAGCCTCATAGGTGTACGCGTCCCGGTCGACCGGCTTGTCGGAGCGGCCGAACCCGATCAAGTCGGGGACCAGGACCCGTCGGCCGGCGGCCACCAGGCCGGGGATCATCTTGCGGTACAGGTAACCCCAGGTCGGCTCCCCATGGGCGAGAACGACGACCGGGCCGTCGGAGGGGCCCTCGTCGACGTAGTGCATGCGCAGGCCTTCGCCGACGGTGACGTACCGGGGCTCGTACGGCCAATCAGCGAGACCATCAAAGCGCCCGTCAGGGGTTGTTTCGATTTTTCGTTCGAGGCTCATGTCGAGCACGGTACACCGATTGGTTTCCCTCTTGCGCGTCGACGTGCGACAGGGAGGTGCGACACGCGGTGAGGGCGAGGAGATGTCTCGCGACGAGCCGGGTTGCGCGGCGCCAGGCTGCGCCGAAGGCGGACCCTCGGGCGGGCCGAGGGTGTCCGCCGAGCGAGGGGTGTCGCCCTGACGCCCCGACCCTTGGGAAACCGATTGGTCTTCACTATGTCCCAATTCGGACTAACCTCGCAATATGACCATCGAAGCGAAGGCAAGCACCGAAGAGCGGCTACTGGAGGCCGCGGCCGTGCTCACCTATAGGGACGGCGTCGGCATCGGCATCGACGCACTGTGCAAGGCGGCAGGCGTGTCGAAGCGCTCCATGTACCAGCTGTTCGGCAGCAAGGGCGAACTTCTGGCGGCGAGCCTGGAGGGACGCGCCTCCGCCTTCGCGGCCTCATTCCTGCCTGCGGCGGACGGCGGCCGTTCGCCCCGCGAGAAGATCCTTTACGTCTTCGAGCAGGTGCAGTCGCAGGCGGGCACGGACGGCTATCAGGGCTGCCCGTACCTGGCCGCGCAGATCGAACTCAAGAACCAGAACCACCCCGCGAGCCGGGCGGCCCGCCAGGCTAAGGAGGGGCTGACGGACTTCTTCCGCGCCGAAGCCGAGCAGGGGGGTGCGAGTGACCCCGACCTCCTGGCCCGCCAGCTCAGCCTGGTCTTCGACGGCGCCAGCGCCCGCGCGGGAATCCGGGCCGACGATCTGACCGGACTTCTCGCGCCCGCCGTGACCGCTCTGCTTGACGCGGCCGGTATGCGCTGAGAAGCCGTTGTCCTATCGGTCTTGAGTGCGACGTGGTCGAAAGTGGCTGGTGGGGCGGGTGATTCTTTCGTTGCCGCGCATGGACACAGGGCCTCTGGTGCAGTTCGGAGTTGCTGAGACACCAACTGCGCCCGGAGGCCCTGATGTCCCTGTTGTACGCGGTCGGACCCGAGGAACTCAACTCGCCGTCACCATCGTGCGATTGCCTCGCTCATCGGTTCGGGAACGCGGCTGACCAGCCCGACCGGGTTCCGGCGTATGACACGGACTTGACGGACGATCAGTGGCAGCGGATCCTGCCGCTGCTGCCGGTGCCGGGCTGGCTGGAAGGCCGGGGCGGACGCCCGGAGGGCTACTGCCACCGCGTGATGTTGGACGCCGTGTTCTACGTGGTGGACGGTGGCATCAAGTGGCGTGCGATGCCGGCCGACTTCCCGCCCTGGGACCGTGTCTACGCATTCTTCCGCCGCTGGCGTCAGGGCGGGCTGCTCGCCGAGTTCCATGACAGGCTGCGCGGCAAGGTTCGCGAAGCCGCGGGCCGGGACCCGGAGCCGACCGCCGCGGTCATCGACTCGCAATCGGTCAAGGCCGACGCGGTGGTCGGCGCCGCGAGCCGGGGCTACGACGGAGGCAAGAAGATCAACGGCAGGCGCCGGCACCTGATCTGCGACGCCCTCGGCCTGCTGCTGATGATCCACGTCACCGCGGGCGATGTCACCGACCGGCAGGCGGCCACCGACATGCTGCCCGCCCTGGCCCGGCGGTTCCCCGCCATCAGCAAGGTGTGGGCCGACAGCGGCTACACCGGCGCCCTGATCACCTGGGCCCTGGCCGTGCTGCACCTGGCCGTCACCGTGGTCGAGCGCACCGACGACCTCAAAGGGTTTGTCGTGCTCCCGCGCCGCTGGTGCGTGGAACGGTCTTTCGCCTGGCTGCTTCGCTCCCGTCGGCTGGCCCGCGACTACGAGCGCAGGCCCGATTCCAGCGAGGCGATGATCCGGTGGTCGATGACGATGCTCATGATCCGCCGCCTCGCACGCCGGCCGTGAGCGTGAAGGCGCCGGAGGGCTCCTTGGCCAGCCAGCCCCGCCGCACCAGCCGGTTCGCCTTCGATCGCACCCCTCCTTCGCCGGCACCGTCTCCACCCCCAGTGCAGCGGCGATCTCCTTGCACACCAGCGGCCCGGCCGCCTCGGACAGCACCGCCACGATCCGCTGATATTCCACCGCCAGCGCCGCCGGCTCCATCCCCTCACGCCACACAGGAACCACCGACCCCGGCACCGCTCCCGACGGCGACGGCGACGGCGACGGCGACGGCGACGGCGACGGCCCAGGATCCTCCACGACCGGGACGATCAACTCCCCGTCACCAGCGGGTTCCTCGGGGACCGACAGCACCTCCACGACCGCCTCCCGCGCAATCACGAAACGCTCCCAGGACAGCTCCGCCTCCCGCAGCTCGGCCAGCACCCGGTCCGCCTCCTCACGCAACACTTCCGCCCGGTGGCGGGCATCCCGCTCGCGCTCCTCCAACAACCCGATCACCGACGGCATCCCGACTCCTCGCGACAGCACGGACACGACACACTCTGCCTGCCACGAAAGCCCCGCCACTATGCCTGACCTGCGACAACTCGGAAATCACGTACGGAAAGACAACAGCTTCTGAGACGGGAACTCGCCAGTGAAAACCGGCCGGCAACGGCCGTTCCGCACACCACCCCCGGGCAATACTTGGCTAGCCACGCGATTGTTGTTACGGTTGCTATGTGCCCAGCCACACGTTTCGTGACGGAACGAGCGGAATGAACGGAGTCATCATGAAAGCGATCGTTTTCGACGAGTTCGGCGGCCCGGACGTACTGCACGAGGCCGACGTCGAGGTCCCGCAGCCCGGCCCCGGCCAGGTCCGGGTCCGCGTGAAGGCCGCCGGGCTGAACGCCCTGGACGGCAAGACCCGCGCCGGGATGCTCGAGGCCGTCTACCCCACGACCTTCCCCGCCACCCCCGGCGGCGAGCTGGCCGGCGTCGTCGACGCGCTCGGCGAGGGCGTGAGTGATGTGCAGGTCGGCGACGAGGTGCTCGGCTGGTCCGACACCGGCTCGTACGCCGAGTACGCGCTGGCCACCGCCGTGGCCCCCAAGCCCGCCGACCTGACGTGGCAGGACGCGGCGGCGCTGCCCGTCGCAAGCGAGACGGCCGAGCGGGTCCTGGACGAGCTGGAGGTCACCGCCGGGGAGACCGTGCTGATGCACGGCGCGTCCGGAGCGGTCGGCACCGTGGCCGTCCAGCTTGCCACGGCCCGCGGCGCCCGCGTGATCGCCACCGCCAGCACCTCCAACCAGGACTACCTCACCTCGCTCGGCGCGACGCCGACCGCCTACGGCGACGGCCTGGTCGAGCGGGTGCGCGCGCTGGCCCCGAACGGCATCGACGCAGTCTTCGACCTGGCGGGGAAGGGCGCCCTGCCCGACTCCATCACCCTGCGCGGCGGCACCGACCGCATCGTCACCATCGCCGACTTCAGCGCCGGGAAGCTGGGCGTCATCTTCTCCCAGGGCTCCCCCCAGCACTCCGCCGAGCGCCTGGCAGGCGTGGCCCAGGACGCCGCGGCCGGGAAACTCACCACCACCGTCACCGCCTACCCCCTCGCCCAGGCCGCCCAGGCCGCCGAGGCCCAGCAGGCCAGCGACGCCGGACACGTGCGCGGCAAGCTCGTCCTCACCGTCGACTGAGCACACCCGCCCCCCACCCCTTCGAACACCTCCCCCCTCGAATACCCCCACCCCTGTTGCGGTGGCCGCCGGGTCGCCGCATTACCGAAGGACCTTTCATGCTCGAATCCCTGTGGACCCCGACCACGCTCGGCTCCATGCCTCTGCCGCACCGTCTGGTCATGGCCCCCATGACCCGCGACCGCTCCACCCCGCAGGGCGTGCCGACCGAGCTGAACGCCGAGTACTACGCCCAGCGCGCCTCCAACGCGCTGATCATCACCGAGGGCACCCAGCCCTCCGCCGACGGCCAGGGCTACCTGCTCACCCCCGGCATCTATGACGATGCGCAGATCGCCGGATGGCGCACCGTCACCGATGCCGTGCACGCGGCGGGCAGCCGGGTGTTCATCCAGCTGATGCACGTCGGCCGGATCTCCCACCCCGACAACACCCCGCACCACCGCCAGCCGGTCGCGCCCTCCGCGATCCGCCCGGCGGGCGTGATGTTCACCGCGACCGGTCCGCAGGAGATGCCCGAGCCCCGCGCCTTGTCCACGCAGGAGGTCGCCGAGACCGTCGACGACTTCCGGCGCGCGGCCGCGGCCGCCATCGCGGCGGGCGCGGACGGTGTGGAGATCCACGGCGCCAACGGCTACCTGATCCACCAGTTCCTGGCGGACAACACCAACCAGCGCACGGACGCCTACGGCGGCCCGATCGAGGCCCGGATCCGCTTCGCCGTCGAGGTCGCCGCCGCGGTGGCCGACGAGATCGGCCCGGAGCGCACCGGCATCCGCATCTCACCCGGAAACCCGTTCAACGACATCGCCGAGTCCGACACCCACGAGCTCTACCCCGCGCTCGTCGACGCACTGCGCCCCCTCGGCCTGGCCTACCTGCACCTGATGCACGTCGGCGACGAGGCCCTCCTGGACACCCTGCGCGCGCAGTGGCCGGGCACGCTGATCCTCAACCGGGCCGGCGCCGACATCCCCACGCGCGCCAAGGACGTCGAGAACGCCACCGCCGACCTCATCTCCGTCGGCGCCCTCGCCCTGGCCAACCCCGACCTGGTCGAACGGCTGCGCGCCGACGCGCCGCTCAACACCCCGGACCCGGCGACCTTCTACGGTGGCGGAACGGCCGGATACACCGACTACCCCACCCACACCGACTGACGAAGCGGAGACCATGCCGGACATTCCCACCACTGCCGCAGGAGGGCCGATGGGTTACGCGATCTTCCAGCTCGCCCGCGCCCACCGCGCCTACGCCGGCGCCCTCCTGCGCAAGATGGACCTGCACCCCGGCCAGGAACTGCTCCTGATGCAACTCCTCGACCGCGAG
The DNA here is from genome assembly GCF_049844455.1 of Streptomyces fractus. NCBI lineage: Bacteria > Bacillati > Actinomycetota > Actinomycetes > Kitasatosporales > Streptomycetaceae > Streptomyces > Streptomyces fractus. Next base: position 105,328 of record NZ_JBMYHI010000001.1, read on the forward strand.
GGGCAGACCCAGTCCGAACTCCTTGACGCCGTCGGCCTGGACCACTCCACCGTCTCCAAGTCCCTGCGCCGCATGCAGGAGGCGGGCCTGCTCACCCGCGAACCGGCACAGCACGACCGGCGCGTGATGGTCGTACACCTCACCGACAAGGGCCGCGCCATGCGCGAACCCATCGCCGCCCTCTGGGAAGACCTAGAGAAGATCTCCGCAGGCAATCTGACGGAGCAGCAGGCGGCAGCCTTCGTCGAGACCGCCTACGCGATCAGCGAGGCCATCACCAGTCGCCCACTGCCGCAAGAAGAAGCCGAAGCCGACTGACCTGCCGACACGGCAGGGCAAGGGCGGACGCGGACGGTCGGCGGTGTGGCAGTAGCCCGAGCCCAGGGGCACCGAACTGCCGCCACACCGCCGACCGTCCGCACACCGAGGCGCCTTCGCCCCGTGCCCCCTGTCCACCCTCAATCCCCATGCTGACCCGATCGAAGGCGAACCCCCATGCCTGGCAACGACTCCACCGCCCCCGGTGAGGTCCGTGTCCGTGTCAGCGTCTCCGGCGCCAACCCCTTCAGCTCCAAGCCCTCGCGCGGTAGGCGAATCCGAGCAAGATCAATCGCAGGAGCACTTTCTGTACCTCAGCTGCTCGCACCCGAGGTCCCACGAAAGCGATCAAAATAGATTTCTAGATCATTTTACTGAAAAATGCTGCTTTGTTGTCGATTTCGATGCCCGAGGGGCGTCGTCATCGGTGAGGCCGCGAAAGCCGCGGGTTCGGCGAAAGGAAACGACCATGGCGAAGTTCGTGCTGCTCAGCTACCTGACCCCCGGTGCCGAGCCGACCTCCGAGGTGGAAGGGAAGCGTTGGATGGCCTACCACCAGGCCCTGAAGGAGTCTGGCGTGCTGCTGTCGAACGCGGGCATGTCCAAGACGGATGTGGCCACCACGGTGCGGGTTGTCGGAGGCGATACCCAGGTCACGGACGGGCCGGGCGTGGATTCCACGGAGTATCTCGCCGGCTACTTCCTGCTGGAGGTGGCCGATCGGGCCGAGGCGCAGGAGTGGGCCGCGAAGATGCCGAACAGTAGCTACGGGCCGGTCGAGGTCCGCCCGGTCTGGTACTGAACCCTCTACTTGGCGACTTGAGGAAATCTGCAACCGTTGTGCCCGGATAATCACCGTATGCGTGAGAGTGCCGGCGGAGCCGGTACCGTACAGGCCACTGAGGAACGCCACGCCTCCCGGCTGGAGCTGTTCTTCGACCTGATCGTGGTGGCCGGTGTCGGCCAGCTTGCCCATCTGCTGTACGACGACCCCGGCTTCGCCGACCTCGGTCTGTACACCCTGATGTTCCTCGCCTTCTGGACCGTGTGGATGCTCTTCGCGCTGTACGGGAACGTCGCCGCCGAGAAGATCCATATGCGGGTCCTGATGGCCGGGATGTTCGGCATGGCGATGATGGCGGCGGCCGTGCCGGGTGTACGGGAGGACAAGGCGACGGTGTTCGCACTGGCCTATGTGGTGGTGCGGTTGATCGCCTCGTCGGCCGGGCGGGAACGCGGACAGGTCCTGGTCGACGTACCGATCGTGCAGATGAGCACCGGTCTCGTGCCCTGGGTGATCTCGCTGTGGACCGAGGGCACCACCCAGTACACCCTGTGGGCCGTGGGGCTCGGTCTCGATCTGTTGATCATGATCACAATGAGCAGCGAGCGCGTCGAGGCCGAGGTCCAGGAGCGCCTGGACCGCATGAACAGGAGCCGGCGCACACGCCGTGAACCGCGCGGCGGCCCCCGCGGCCCCCGCCCCGGGCGGCCGGCCCCGACCGTCTCGCTCACCCGAACCGAGACCGGCCACCTCGACGAACGCCTCGGCCTCTTCCTCCTGATCATGCTCGGTGAGTCACTCATCCAGATGGTGGACGCGGCAGGCGAGAGCACGTGGGACGGCAGTCTGTACGGGGTGGCCATCGGCGCGTTCTTCCTGCTGCTCCAGCTCTGGTCGCTGTCCCTTCGGCACGGGACGAACGGAGTGCCGCTGCTGCGCTCCGGAGCGATCCCCGTCCGTACCGCCCTGCCGCTCCACTGCTTCACCGCCGGGACAGTCGCGGCCATGGCGGCGGCGCTCGGCGGCACCATCAAGTGCGCGGGCGAGGAGATGCCCGATGCCGTGCAGCATCTGCTGTGCGGCACGGTCACCATCTATCTGGCGCTCGCAGCGATCGCCTCACTGGCCTCGGGGCGTGGGCTTCAGTGGACGCTGACCGCCCTCGTGCCGCCCACACTGGCAGTCGGTCTGATGGCGTTGCTGCAGGCAGTGGAGTGGACGCCGGTCGCGGTGGTGTGGGTCCTGGTGGCGTCGACACGCTGGCCGATCTACTGGCTGCGGCGCGCAGAGAAGACGGCGGACCCTGGCGCAGTCAAGGGTGGCGTGTGCCCGTGACGCTTCTCGTACAGGCCCGGATGTCTGCGCGCAGTACCTCGAAACCAGACGCTTCGGCGGTTCGTGGTTCGCGATATCGCGCGTGTCGTTCCGATCTTCTTGGGGCCATGACGGCGGTCTCCGTAAGCGGTTCTGATCCACTTCTTGCGGGACGGTTACGGAGGGTGACGGTCGTCAGTCGGTGAGGAGTGGCTTCAGACGTCTGCGCGACAGGAGCTTCCTGACCTTGAGCGTGCTGCTCTCGTCCAGGTGGCCTGAGTGCGAGGTGATCAGCCAGGCCGTGCGGACCGGCAGTGTCTCGGGCTTGTCGGGCGTGGGTTTGCCGCTGGCCCGGGTCTCTAATCGGAGCCGGTGACGTTGCGTGCGTCGGGTAGGTGTCCGGTAGGACGGACGCCATGGGGAAGATCCTCCGAGTTGAGCTGACTGACGATCAGCGTCGTGATCTGCACGGCGTGTTGGCCCGCGGTGATCTGACCGCGTACACCCGGCAGCGGGCCGAATGCATCCGTTTCCTCGACCGTGGCCGGACCACCGCCGAGGTTGCCGACCTGCCGGAATGCCACCAGGTCACGGTCCGCGCCGCGATCCACCGCCTGGAGAAGGGCAGGATCGCGGGACTGCTCGATGCGCCGCGCCCGGGCCGTCCGGCCACGCTCCTGGGGCTTGAGGATCGGGTGGCGCTGGCCGTATTGCTGGACGAGTCCACGGCCGACGGAACCACCTGGACCGCCCCGGCACTGTGTGACTGGCTGCGCGCCGAGCGCGGGGTGGAGATCTCCGCGGACAGGCTGGCCGAACTGCTGCACCGGGACGGCTTCCGCTGGAAACGCACCCGCGACAGCGTGCGGCACGAGGCCGACCCCGTCCTCCAGCAGACCGCCCGGGCCCAGTTGGAGGACTTGCGGCCTTACGGCTGGAGGCGAACACCGGCGAACGCGACCTGATCTTCCCGGACGAGTCCGGCTTCCCCCCGGCCATGCCCACCGGATACACCTGGTCACGGGTCGGACAACGAGCCGTGGTGCCCAAGGAGGACACCAGAAACCGCCGGGTCAACGTCCTCGGCGCGAAGATCGTCGGCACGGAGCCGGACCTGCTCCGGCAGCGCACCGACGGCAAGGAACTTCACCCACGCCGCTTAGGCACCGCAGCCGGGAGGCGACCGAGGATCGTTGCCGGTCGGGAACGGGCCCCGAGATACCTGTGGCCATTTCGGCTCACCGAAGGGCACGGGAGGTTGCCCGAAAGTGCTGCCCGCGTTCCTACCCCGGAGGGAGAAGGGGCGCCGATGCGTCCGCTGCAGGGGCTAGCAGGGGCCGGGCGAAATCATCCCGCCAGTGCACGGTGCCGCCGAGGTGAGCAGGGAGGATTCAACAGGTCCGGTCTTTGGGCGGGCACGGCACACCTTTCTGGCAAGGCTAGGAGTTTCCTCATGCCCTCCACGTCTCCGGTGCAGACGTCCGGCACTGGCACCGCGGCGGCCCGCGCCGCCGGTCTGTGCAAGGTCTATGGCGAGGGGGATACCCGGGTCGTGGCCCTCGACGGGGTGGACGTGGAGTTCGGCGCGGGCCGGTTCACCGCGATCATGGGGCCGTCCGGGTCCGGCAAATCGACACTGATGCACTGTGTGGCCGGCCTCGACTCCTTCACCTCCGGATCGGTGCGGATCGGAGACGTCGAGCTGGCGGGCCTCGGGGACAAGGAGCTGACCCGGCTACGCCGCGACCGGATCGGTTTCGTCTTCCAGTCCTTCAATCTGCTGCCCACGCTTACCGCGCGGGAGAACGTCACCCTGCCCATGGACATCGCCGGCCGTAGGCCCGACCCCAGCTGGCTGGAGCAGGTCTTCGACATGGTCGGCCTGTCCGGCCGGCTCGAACACCGGCCCAGTCAGCTCTCCGGCGGCCAGCAGCAGCGCGTCGCCGTCGCCCGAGCCCTGGCCGGCCAGCCGGACATCGTCTTCGGTGACGAGCCCACCGGCAACCTCGACTCGCGTGCGGGCGCCGATGTCCTGGGGTTCCTGCGCAACTCTGTACGGGAGATGGGGCAGACCGTCGTCATGGTCACGCACGATGCGGGGGCAGCCGCCTACGCGGACCGCGTGATCTTCCTGGCCGATGGTCGCATCGTCGATGAACTGCAGCGCCCCACCACGGACGCCGTCCTGGACCGGATGAAGGCCTTCGACGCCGTTGGGCGCACCGCCTGAGTCCCGTTCGTCGTCCGGTACCCCTGCACCCCGATTCTTCTGAGAAGGCCCATGTTCCGCACCGCCCTGCGCAACGTTTTCGCGCACCGTACCCGGCTGTTGATGACCATCGTCGCGGTAGCCCTCAGTGTGACCTTCGTCAGTGGCACCCTGGTTTTCACCGACACTGTCGGCTCCGCCATGAAGGCGTCCACGGCGCAGAGTTTCGACAGCTTCGACGTCCAGGTCTCTGCCGATGCGGCAGCCTCCGGCGACGCGTCGGCGGCCGCCTCTCAGCAGTCGGCGCTCACCTCTGAGACCCTCGAGCAGATCGGCGCGCTCGACGGTGTCGCCTCGGCCACGGGCCGGGAAAGCGGCTTCACCGCCATCTCCGATGGCGACGGCGGCCTGGTGGGCGGTGGCTGGTCCACCCAAGGGGCCAATTACGCTCCCGGCTCCGACGGCAACGACCCCGCGTACGACATGGTGCAGGGGGCGGGGCCCACGCACAGCGGACAGATCGCCATCGACAGCCAGACCGCGGCGCGCGAGGGCATCACGGCCGGTGACACCGTGGAGGTCTCGGTCGACGGACCGGTCATGAAGGAGACCGTCACCGGGATCTTCGACACCGACTCCGGGCAGGTGGCTTCCGGCGGCTCCCTGGTCCTGTACGACACCGCCACCGCCCAGCAGTTGTTCGGCGCTCAAGGCGGGTACAGCACCATCGACGTGACGGCCGGCGCGGGCACCTCCGCGCAGCAACTCGCCTCCGAGATCGACTCCGCCCTGCCCTCCGGCATACAGGCCGAGACGGCCCAGCAACTGTCCGACCAGCAAAGCGCCGACATCGACGCCGCGATGCAGGGGTTCAGTACCACGCTGCTGGTGTTCGCCGGGATCGCCCTGTTCGTCGGAGCATTCCTCGTCGCCAACACCTTCACCATGCTGATCGGCCAGCGCACCAGGGAACTCGCCCTGCTTCGGGCAGTGGGAGCCTCACGCCGGCAGGTCACCCGCTCCGTGCTCGCCGAGGCCGTCATCGTGGGGCTGGTGGCAACCGTCATCGGCCTGGCCCTGGGCACCGGCGCCGCCGCAGGGCTGCGCGCACTGATGGGAGCCCTCGGCGCCACCCTGCCCTCGGGCCCGCTGAAGGTGGAACCGGCCACACTCGCCATCTCGCTGGCCGTCGGCGTCGGGATCACTGCACTCGCAGCCTGGCTGCCGGCCCGCCGCGTCTCCCGGATACCGCCGGTCGCCGCGCTCAGCAGCATCGCCCAGCCGATACCCCGCCGCACCCTGCGTCTGCGCAACACCATCGGTCTGGTCCTGACCGCGCTCGGCGTCGGCGCCGTCCTGGGCGGCGCCGCCCAGGGCACGGACGGCAAGGGACTGCTGGCCACCGGGGCGGTGCTGATCCTGATCGGCGTCATGGTGCTCACCCCTCTGCTGGCCCGCCCGGTGATCGCCCTGGCCACGCCGCTGCTGAAACGGCGCGGTGTCGAGGGCCGGCTCGCCGCGCAAAACGCCGTACGCAACCCGCGCCGGACCGCGACGACCGCCTCGGCCCTGATGATCGGCCTGGTCCTGACCACCGCACTGACCGTTCTCGCCACCGGAGTCCAGACGGCCGTGCCCAAGCTGTTCGCCGAGAACGTCTCGGCCGACATGGTCATCTCGACGGCCAACTACACGCCGCTGGCCCCCTCGCTGGAGCCGAAAGTCGCAGCGGCCCCCGGGGTGGCGGAGTCCAGTGCGCTGCGCGACGCCACGGTGGGCGTCGACGGGGAGATGACCTCGCTCACCGGGGCCGACCCGGACACCCTCGGTGACCTGGTCACCATGGACTTCACCAGCGGCTCCATGACAGGCATGTCCCACGGCGCGATCGTCGACTCCACCACCGCTTCCGACAAGGGCTGGAAGGTCGGCACCGACATCAAGGTCACCTACCCCGACGGCACCACCGCCGCGGTACCCGTCGAGGGCGTCTACCAGGTCACCGACGTCTTCGACGGCATCATCCTGCCGATCTCCGACCTGACCGAGCACGCCCCCCAGACCCGCGACGACATGATCATGGTCAAGGCAGATGCGGGCACTTCCCCGGACGCTCTCCAGCAATCCCTGGAACAAGCGACGGGCAACAGCCCCGCGATCCTCGTTCAGACCATGCAGGAGTTCACCGACCAGCTGGCGGGGATGATCGACATCCTGCTGAACGTCCTGTACGCACTGCTCTCGATGGCCCTGGCCGTGGCTGTGATCGGGGTGGTCAACACACTGGCCATGTCGGTCTTCGAACGCTCCCGCGAGATCGGCATGCTGCGCGCGATTGGGCTGTCGGCAGCGCGGGTCAAGCGGATGATCCGCCTCGAATCGCTCGTGATCTCCCTGTACGGGGCAGTGCTCGGCATCGCCCTCGGACTCTTCCTCGCCTGGGGCACAGGACCCCTGGTCGAGAACGTCCTGGACACGTACACATTCACCGTGCCCTGGGCCACGCTCGGCGTCTTCCTGGCGCTGGCGGCCGTGCTGGGCGTAGTAGCGGCGGCCTGGCCCGCGCGACGGGCAGGACGGCTGGACATCCTCGACGCAATCAAAACGGAGTGACCCGCTCCGCGAACCCGTTCCGCAGGCCCTCGCCGCTGGTGGAGATGGACCGGCACACCTCTTCCTGGACTACTTCACCCACGCCGGCAGAAAAGGAACCTGATCGCCTGTCTGATCGGGCTTTCCACGAACATGGGGCTGCACGGGATGGTCTCCTCCTGCAACATTCCCTACGAAACGCGCTGGCGTGGACGGCGGAGTGGTACATCCGCGAGGACACGCTGCGCGAGGCGAACATCAGCACGGTCACCTACCACCACCAGCTGCCCATGACGGACTGCGCCAAGACTTGTGGTCCAGAACGCCCCACCAGCGAAGGACCCACTGTGACCGCTCAGCGTGGGCGCCGGGCGCCCCGTCGGACCGCTGCCATCCCGCGCAAGATCAGCGCGATCGGCGACACTCTGAGCGGCGAACGCCGCGCCCGCTTTTACGAGCAGGTCCTGACCGCCGAACAGGAGGGACGTTGCGGCTGTCATGCGTAGCTGGTGGCAGCAGGCGATGCTCGACCACGCCCCGGGTGGTAAGAGGAGCCGCGCCAACGCCGCCGCCGGTCGCCACTTGACGCGTCTCGACGACATCGCCGGGCAGGTGAGGATGCCCGACAGGGCTCGTCACGGGTCCACAACCCCCTTCCCTGCCGGGCCTGATCAGTGTCGCCCATCCACGAGCAGCCCGGCAGGTTCTGCCGAGTTCCATGTCCCCGTGTCGCACGCTACGGGGAAGGAGGCCTGGTGACACCAGGCGCAGCCGGCTCTACGACTGTTCCGCAGGCTCGGTGGGAGTGGGGATTTCGTTGCTCTTGGTGGTGATCTGGCGTTGGGAGATCACCATCTGGCTCTCGTGCAGGACCGCGGCCAGGAGGCGGACGGCCGCCTTCTCACCGGTGCGACTGCCGCGTACAGCCGTGGTGTCGACGGCCACGCCCGCCAGCTGACCGGCGTCGTCGGCCGGGTCCCTCGCGTGCCGCGTGAGCCAGGCCCCCACGGAGTCATCAACGACATCGCCGTCCAGCCGGGACAGCAGCCGGCCCAGAGTGGTCGCGCGCGGCAGAGGGCGCAGTCCGATCCTGGTGCGCACGTCTGCGGGGGCATCGGCGGCGCAGCGGGCGATGCCGGCCGGCCTGGACGCGCCGCCGAGTACGGCGAGCAGGCACAAGGCGAGCAGCGAGCCCAGCCGGTAGCGGCGGCCCCGCACCCGCCGTGGATCGGGCAGGCGGTCCAAGTCCTCCGGCAACGAGGCGAGTTCGGGCGGGCCGACGTCTCCACAGTGGTGCTGCGGGACATCGATCAGGGAGGATGGCACGCGACGCGACCTCTGTTCTTGATCAACGGCTTCGAGAACCTTGATCATCAGAGGTCGCGTTCGTCGTGTCCGGACTCGAGCAAGCAGGCCATCAGGGCGGGTCCACGGGTGAGTTGCCCATCTCGGCGCATGACAACGCACGTGTCCTGGCCCGCCAGTTGGCCGTGCTGCCCTGGCGGGAGATTCCTGTCCAGGATCGCTGTCGTGATCGCGGGCACGGCCGCGAAGAAGTCCGCGAGGTGGAGATCGCGTCCGTCGACAACCTGCTGTTCTCGCACGCCCGACAGGTCATACGCATCCACCGCAAGCGCCGCCGGGTCGGCACGAAGAAGTGGAGCGCCGAGACTGTCCACGCCGTGACCGATCTCGCCGCTCACCGGGCCGACGCGGGTGAGATCGCCTCCTGGGCCGGCTGCCACTGGTTGATCGAACCACCGTCCGCTGGCCCAGGGACGTCGTCTTCGGCGAGGGCTTGAGTCAGGTCCGCCGCCACCGCACCCTGGCCGTCATGAGCGTCGTCCGGGACCTGGCCCGCGCTTCCCTCCACCGGGCCGAATGGGCGGGCCAACATCGCCGGCGGACGACGCGCCCACACCCACCCCGAAGCCATCCGCACCCTCCACGGCATCCCATGATCAAACCGGGCGAACGTGATTCTCCCCCGGGGGCCTGGCTTCTCCTCGGCATGCTCCTGCCGGTACAGGCCGACCCAGGTGCCCAGCGTTCCTCGTTCACTTGTATCTCCCGGGCGACCTCGGCGATCGGACGGGACTCCACGACCACCATCCTGACCTCCTCGTCCCGAAACTCGGATCAGGACTGAACTTCCTACGCTTTTGTGTCGCGTACTCTCTCCGCCGTTGCGGACTTCGATCCTATGAGGACCGCTGCCCGAGAACTTCGGGACGCCTCATCCCGGCCACCGGGTCTTGTCCGTTTCATGCGTGCAGTCCTCACTTCCGCAGGAAAATCTACTGTCCGCTCCTGTTGTCAGCGGGTTCCCTGACACAGGACCGATGACTCGGAAGGTCACTGATTCTTTCGGAGTGGACAGCATTCCGGGCCAGCTCGCGTCACTTTTCCCTCGTCGAATCCCTTGAACGTGAACAGTGTGGAGACCTGGCCGCCATTTATGAGGGTGAACGAACTTCGCTACACCCGCAGAATCCGGAAGCACAGCACCGATACAATGACCCCGGTCGATGAAAAGAATCTTCTCTACTTCAGGTGAACAAGAGACTCTAAAGTGTGGCCGTGGTCCGCACGAACGGAGCTGACCTTTCGGGCTGATAATTTCCAAACGCCCGAGATTAGCAATCGCGCAAAACTTTACAGAACCTTCCACACTGTATATCGAATTACGTTCGCTCACCACCTGAAGTTCGTGCTCCCCAGGAGTCCAAGCCACTTCTCTGGACCACGCCCACCTTCCGTCCCCCCTCGGCGTGGTATGACCCAGAAATTCCCCTCCCGAGAAGAATAGAATCCGTTCGATTTCCTCCCCGCATATTCCCCAGAAAAATGGCGCATCATCTATGATCTCGCCAGCCTCAGGGGCGGAGACTGACGGACTGGGAACCGAAGGATCCCCCTTCCCCAGGACGTCCACAGCACGAATCGAGAGCTTTTCCATTGGAGGGGGCTGCGGTGATTTGTCAAGCGGATCCATGTGGACGTCCTCAGCGTCCAGAAGGTTCTCTTCCCTCAAGGACGCAACCACGATGCGCGCCACGACACGGGCCCCCGCCTCATTCAAATGTGTCCTGTCCACCCGACCGGTCGGATCCTGCTCGCAGGCCCCCGGCAGATACCAGGCAAAAAAGGGGACCGTACCCCCAGGTCCCAGACGGTCCCAGTACTGCAGAGTGGCCGCCTCTATATCAAGCAGAGGAACCGCAAGTTCAGCCGCTGCGACCCTCATAACGTCAGGATATATTCCGTGGCTCCTCCTGACTCGGCCAGACGAGTCGAATATGCAGCGCGCTACAGGCGTAGCGAACGCCAATCGAATTCCGGCCTCTCTGGCTGCGGCGGCATACAGAGAGAGATACTCTCGGTACTCGGAAGGCTGTATCTCCTTCCTGGGATTCCACATCTGCTGATCATTGCTGGCCGAGGAGACGATGAGAATATCACCCCGGTTCGCCCGCGAAAGGATGGAGATAAATGGGGTTCGATAATTTGAATGGATAGTCATATGGGGAGCAGAGCGATCAACTACCCGCATTTTATCGCTCAGATGTTCAGGCAGCAGCGACGCCCACCCATTGATGCCACGAGCAGTTTCGAACGCTCTGTCCATTGCCACCGAGTCACCCAGAATGAAAATTTCTGGCATAGAAAGTGATGCCTCCCGAATCAGCAGGGCTCGTGCAAATTCCCGGGATCATCCAACTGGCCTGAAGATGCCGCGGGTTGGGGTGGATGACAGAACGGACACGGGATTCGTGATCATTCGGGTGTCTACACCGAGTGATCAAGAAGGTCCCCGTGTCCGCTGTCTCATCTTCCCCGATCCCCGCCATGTCGGCCAAGCTGGACCCCCTCAACCCGAACGATGTGGCTGACCTGCGCGTCCCCCTGGAAGGGCAGAGCGATTTCAAAGCCGGGGTGATCTTGTCGTCGGCCTCGGCCTTCACTTCCGGCTGGCGGCCGAAGAAGTCGGCGATGCCCTCGGTGCGCAGCACGGTCTGGTCGTGCATCCGGCTGGGCTGCAGGACTCCATGGAAGGGTTGGGCATGGCACTGCAGATAAGGCCGACCGGGACCGTCGTGGAAGGCCGCACCGACGTCGCGGACGACTATTGGGGCGGCATCGAATCGGTCATCCACCTCGACGCCAGCGAGTTCCCGCTCGACTCCTTGCAAGGCCTGGAGGAGTTCCCCCATCTCGTCGTCGTATGGCACTTCAACCAGGCGTCCCCGCCCGACATCGAGTACAACGCCCGCAGCCCACGCAGGAGCACCGCTTGGCCGGCCACGGGCACCTTCGCGCGCCGCAACCACCGCCGCCCCAAACAGCTCGCCCAGTCCTTCCCACGGCTGCTCAAGGTCGACTACGACCTCCCGCCGTATTTCAAGCAGATGGGGCCTCGCGGTTCGCAGCACCAGCCGGTATGGCCCGGCGAGATGCTGGCCGACTACTGGACCGCCAAGGCGTAAGTACAAAGCAGGCGGAACACGGCCCTTTCAACTTGCAGCGATGGAAGGGCGATCACGTAGTTGCGGGCTCCCCGTGTGGACGGCCGCGCGCAATTTCCCATCTGGAGCCGCGAGTCAATGACCGTGAGGCGGTGACCGAGCTTCCCAATAAGTTCCCGGCCCGCCGTCCGTTGCTTCCAGGGACCATCCGTCCGCCCCGACCACTGCACAACATGTCCGTTCCGACCGCTGCGCCCCGCAACCGGGCCCACTCGCAGCCAACCGTGCTCACGGGGCGTCGGCCCTCTCCAGGATAACGTCACCGTCACCCGGATTGCGCTCGGGGAGAAGGAAAGCGAGAAGAGATAGAGACCGAAGGCGGACAGGATTTGTTCCTGAGGCCACGATGTCTTCAAGGGGGGAGACCTGACAGGTCAGCCAGCTCTTCACTGCGTCAGATCACGGGCCCGACGCAGACGCGGTATGCGTGACCCAGTGTGGTCATGGGGTTTGAGCGTGCGCAATGGGCTCCGTTTTGACTCGACACCAGAACCGTACCCGGGGTCGGTTCCCCTGGTACACGAACTGGCCCGGTGCGAAACGGAGTTGACGCCGTCTCGTGCCGGGCCGCATTTTCAGCCTGCGAACCCGACGTGCTCGATGTGCAGCGTCCGGTTCCCGTCATCGATGCGGTAGAGAATGCGCCACCGTCCGACGCGGAGGCGCCGGTGGCTGGTGCCCCACGGGACGCTGCCCGCAGGCTTGGCGTCCTCGGCAAGCATGTCGCTCGCCTCGAACACCTCGTTCAGAGTCTCGGGGTGATCTTCCAAGTGCCGGACGGTCGCATTGACTGCGGACGGCTCCCAGGTGACGTTCCAGGTCACTCGGCGCCACGTTCGGCGGCCTGCCGGAACAGGGCACGCGCGTCGGCGTCGGCGACCGGCTCGGGCCGAATTCCGAGGGCGCGGTCGCGTTCCAGGCGGGTCAGCGCCAGGGCGTCCTCGAGCTCCTCCAGCGCAGCAGGGGAGACCATGACCGCGGCGGGCTGGCCGCGGTCAGTGAGGACGATGTTCTCGTGCTGTGCGGCACGCCGGGCCAGCTCTCCGAGCTGCCCGCGCGCCTCAGTGATCGGATATGTAGCCATCGTGAACCTAGATTACATCCAGTGCACACTTCAGGCTATATGTCTGCCTCCGCTTCCTCCGCGGCCGCAGCTTCCGGGGCGTGCACCGGTACCTTCTTGAACGGGGCGTAGGCGGCCTTCTTCGCTGGCCGCACGTACCGCTCCCGCGGAATGTATGACCCCTTCTTCCAGCGGCTTGGCTCCTCGAGTTCCTGGTCGGCGCCGTCCTCGCCGAGGCCGGTGGCGGCGCCGGCGCGCAGGCCCTGCGAGGACACCGGGCGGCCGTCGCCCACGAGCCCCGCCTTCTTGAACCAGACCTTCACCCGCTCGTTGACAGTCTGCGGCCGCAGACAGGAGTCGCGCGCGGTAACCCCGTCGTCCCGCTTCATGCACGTCTCCAACGAGGCGGTCCTGCCGCTACGCACGTGTTCCGGCGGTCCACTTGACGGCTTGGGACCATGCGGCGCCTACAGCCTGCCGACCGGAGCGGCGTCCAGCGGCCGACCGCATAGGGCACGGGTACGTGCCCGTACCCAGAGCTTCGGTGGGCAGTCCCTCATCTCCGCCACGAACGTCCGCATCCCAGAAGAAGCCAAGGAGCGCCTCGCGCACACCGCGGCCGCTGAAGGCCTGTCGCTGCGCGCCTACCTGGCCCGCCTCGCCGACACGCTCCTCACACCCGCCGAGCGAGCCGAGCAAGCCTGGGCCGCCCTCGAGGAGTGGACCAGGTACACCCCCGACGCCGACCAAGAGCAGGACCTGGAGCGCGAGCTCTACCGCTGCATGGCCCAGGCGGCCGCGCGGTGAGCAACGCGGTCCACGTCGTGCTCGACGGGAGCGCCGTGGCCGCCGCCGGACACGGCAAGGTCCTGGTCTCCCGCCTCATCCACCGCGCACACGCCGAACCCGGCTGGTTCCTGTACTCACCGACCTGCGCCCTCGTCGGAGCCGACCGGCTCCGACCCGGCACCGCCGAACATCTGGCTGCCCTGCCCGGCATCACGGTCCTCGACCTGGACCTGCCGGCCGCGTTGGCCGTCAGCCGCGAATCCACCTGGGCCGCCGCACACAGCCGGCATGCCGCCCAGCCCACCCCGGAGCGTCCCGACGACGCTCTCGTGGCCACCACTGTGCCGCGACGCTGGGCGAACCAGCCGGTCCGTGTGCTCGACCTCAACGCCTGATCCGGCCGCGCGGATAGCGTTGATTCTGGCCTTGCGCGGGCACGGTCATACTGTTCGCCGAGGCGGTTCACGTGGCGGGCGAGCTGGACGCGGGTCCATCCCGCGTGTGTGAGTAGCTCTTTGAGATGCACGTTCTGTGTGCGTGTCGTGCGTGCCATGTTCAACTCCCGATAGTTGAAGCGGCGTTGGAGCCCTCGCCGTTTACGGCGTTTACGTTTGTCTCTTCCTTCGACAGTACCGGGCGGCCCCTTGGCCGGGTTGGCTATGCGCAGAGCACAACGACCCAAGCATGCAGGAGGCGCGGGGTGACGGTCATGAACAAGTCAGCGCAGGAGTACGAGGTGGGTCAGTACCAGCGGCAGTACGTGACGTACGTGCCTACGGGCGAGCAGTGCGTCACGTGCGGGAAGACGATCACGGCGCTGGAACGGGTGTGGCGCGTCGCCGTTGCCTGACCCACAGGTGCGCCGGCCATGGGCGGCTATCAGCACTACGACCCGTGCACGCACAAGGCCTGAAGGCCGCCCCAAGTTCCCGGAGCGCGAGGAGAAGCGTCCCCCGCGCGGCACAACTGTGATGAGTCACGTCGAAATGGCGGACAAGCTGCTGATCAAGCCAACGGGGTGGGCCGGGCCAACACCGACGTCCGATACCACGGTGGCGTGGGGATGATCGTGCACGTCGCCGACATCGAGCGGCCCATCGGCCGCCACGCCGACATCGACCTACGCTGGGACAGAGTCAGGTTCGGGATCGCCACCCACGATGCCGGACACAAACTGACGGCCGCGGACTTCGACTTGGCGCACCGAATCGACGTCATCGCCCAAGCCCATAGGGCCGAGATTCTCGACGGATAGCCGGACATGACGAAGTGCCCTCCCGCGCGAGGCGAGAGGGGGCGCGACGCCATGTCCCGGGCCAGGTCCCTCGGATGAATCCCCTGGCGAGACAGCGGGCGGGAACTGGTAAAGGCTCGATGGGATCGTTCCCATTTCACGGCGAGCGGTCAGCAATGCCCCCTGTCGAAAGGAGCATCCGAATGCGTCGTCAAGTTGTCCGCGCTGCTGGCCTTGCCGTGGCTGCAGCCGCTCTCTCCATCGCTTCGCCCGCGCTCGCCCAGGCTCACGCACCAAGCGGTCACGTCGCCTCGAAGCCGTCCGATGGCGATGACTACCGACGTTGCGTGCAGGCCGGGCTGGACTTCGGGATGCCGGCTGACCAAGTCTTCAGGAGCTGCATGTACACGCTCGACCGGTAACCAGCACCGCGTGTATTGCTGGTGTCCAGGCAGGCACGTGGCTCGGACACCAGCAATGCCGCGTCTGCTCACCGACTTGAAGTGTTCTCCCGGGTGGATTCTCCGTCAGGCCGGGCCCGTTGGGCATGGCCACGGCGGTGAGTACGGCGAGAACTGTGGCGCCGCCCGCGGGCGCCAGGCCCTCGTTCCACTTCGCGTGGATGACGCCGAGCCGGTCCAGTCCGAGCGAGCCGACGAGGACCTGCGCGTCGGTCCGCACCGTGCGCTTGATGGTCGCCTGCCAGAACGGGGCAGTGAAATGGGGGTCTCTCAGGCATTCGGGACTTGGAGCTCGGACCACGTCGCAGAGCCGGCCAGTCCCTGGCAGCGCCACATCCCCCAACATCAGCTCGCTGTTTGGCATAGGAGCGTCAACGGCCTGCTGTGGCAGTACTTCCCGAGGGTGCCGGGCTTCTCCCAGCACGCCGGAGAGCACCTCGACGTGGCCACTGCCGAGCTCAACAGCTGCCCACGCAAAACGCTCGGCTGGGAAACCCCAACCGAGCGACTGTCTAAACTGCTCGCCACCACACGTCAGCGATCACGTTTCGCGACGCCCCTTCGAATTCGCCCCGGCCTCGGGGCCGCTTCCGCGTCAGCAGAGCGTGGGGTGCTCAAGCACGGCTTGCACATCGCGATGCGCCCTCGGGCTGCCCGGACAGGCGTCACGGCCGGGCCTTGGAGGCCGTCTTTTCGCCCCGGATGTTCAACGGACGTGCCGTATCTACCGGCGGTAGAGTGGAGGGTATGGGTGAGTCGAAGCAGACCAGCATCAAGACGAGCGAAGCGGTACGCGACCGGCTGCGACTGCTCGCAGCAGACCGCGGCACGACCATCACCGGCCTGCTGGAGGAGTTCGCCAGCCGCGAGCTGACCGAGGCGGAGCGTGAGGCCCGGGCCCAGGATGCGATCGCCGAGGTCAAGGAGAAGTGGGGCGCTGAGGTGACGGATGCATCGCGCGTGCAGGCCCGCGACTTGCTCGGCAGGCTGGAGCGGGGCGCCGCCGCCTGATGATGCACTTCGTCTTCGACCACACCTGCGTCACGGCGCTGGTCGCCGAAGCCGACCCGGTACTCAACAGCTTCTACGTCGAAGCCTCGTACGGGAACGTGGAGCTCCTGGTACCCGCGCTGGCCGCCGTCGCCGCGGACCGCGACAAGCCCGGAACCGGCCGGCACGTGGTGGGCGCCCGGTACACCACCGTCGTTCCCTTCGAGGCCGGACATGTGGGCCGGGCCGCGGCCTGGCCGCAGGCCGACTGGCGCGCGCTGCACCCGGCCGCGCTCACGCTCGACCTCGCGGCCCGAGGCCACCACGCGGTACTGCTTTCTCTGGATGCCGGGCTGTACCGGGGAATCGACGTCACCCCCCTGGACCCCCTCGAATAGCACCCGCCCAGGCAGCGAGGCGCCTCACGAGACAGAGGTGCGAACTGTCAAGATAGTCTTGATCGTCACAGATTTGACGATGGTCGCGAGATTTGGCATGGTTGTACCCATGGTGCATGTGGATGAAGAGCGTGAACTCGCCGAAGCCGTCGCATCGATGAGGGCCGCCGAGGACCGGGTCACTGAGGCCTTGCGCGTGTTTCTGGCCCGGGACCCGGTAACCGGGCGGCCGGCGCACGGCCGGATCGGCCGGGCTGCTCACATCACGGGCTGGGGCGAACAGCGTGTCAAGGAGACGGTGACCCCAGCGTTGGCCGAACGTCGCCGAGCCAAGCGCACGGACCGCTGATGAGCGACGACTTCGGCGCGATCGACTCTCTGCTCGCCTCCCTCACTCCCGAGGTGGCGCTTCCCGACGCCGAGGTGCGCCGGAGCCTGCGCGAGCGGGCCGGTGCCTCGAAGGCGCAGGTTGCCCGCGCGCTCGGGGTGAGCCCGTCCACCGTGTCCGGATGGGAGACGGGCCGCGACCCGTCGGGCGAGGTGCGCGCGAAGTACGCGTACTTCCTCGACGGTCTGGCGGCCAAGTTCGCCGAGCCCGAGCCCGAGCTCTCGGCGGAGCCCGAGCCTGGAGCGGCGCCCGAGGCCGCGCCGGCTCCGGTCCCGGCCGTAGCCGGTGACCGCGACGAGGATGTGGTGGCGCTCGCCCCGGCCGAGCCGTGCGTGCTGTGCGGCCATCCGGCCGCGCAGCGGGTCGCCGGGTTCGCCCAGCACCTCGACGTCGCCGAGTGCAACCGTGCGGCTGCCCCCGCGTCCCTGCATGGGCAGCCCGCGCCGCCCGCCGTCCCCGAGCCGGAACCGGAGCCCCGTGCTGCGCCGCAGCGTCCGCGCGCGGCGGGGCAGCGCGGTCCCGCTCGGCGGGCGTTTCAGCCCGCGAGCGAGTCGTGCGACACCATCGCCCGCGCCGTCCAGGCCGCCCTCTCCGCCCACGAGGGCGATGTGGAAGCGGCCACGGCGGCGCTGGTGAAGAAGTCGATCCCGGACGCGATGGCGCTGCTGGACGAGACCCGCAAGGGCGGCCGCTACGACGTGATCGCGCACCCGTGGCTGCCGGACATCCTGAAGAAGCAGTCCAAGCAGGGCGCCGACCAGATCTGGGAAGCCCGCCCCAAGTGGACGCGGGCCGAGCTGCCGGCCGGCGTGCACGAGGTGACCGCCCTCGACATGAACGCGGCCTATCTGTCCGCGCTCAAGACCCATCTGCCGCTCGGGCAGTTGGAGCACAGCACGGGCTTCCACCACGACCGGCGCCGGGCCGGGGTTCACCTGATCACGCCGCCGCACTGGGACCACGGCGACGTCCTGCCGAACCCGGTCGGCCAGCGTGACGAGCCGGGCCCGCTGTGGGTGACCGAGCCGACTCTGCGCCTGCTGCAGCGCCTGTCGGGACCGAAGTACGGACTGTGCGAACCCCCTCAGATCCATGAGTCCTACACCTCCGGCGCCACCGAGGGGCTGCTGGAGAAGTTCCGCATCACCCTCAAGGACGCGCGGGACACCGCGATCGCCGACGGCGACGAGGTGACCTTGGAGTACGTGAAGGCGATGTACTCCAAGTTCGTCTCGACGATGGGGGAGTCGACCTACAACCGGGAGCTGAACCGCCCGGACTGGATGCACCTGATCCGAAGCCAGGCCTTCGCCAACTTGTGGATGAAGGCGCTCAAGGCCCACGAGATGGGTCTCACCGTGGTCCGCGCCATGGGCACCGACGAACTCCACGTCATCGGCGACTGGCGACGTGTCTTCCCCGAAGGGCGCGGCGTTACCGAGGTCAAGCCCAAAGACGTTTACACGGCAGGGAAGGAGAGTAGCTGAGTGCCCGAGCGGAATCTGGAGTTCGGCAAGCACGGCGCCCAGGGCATCAAGGGATACAAGGCCGTCGCGCGGCAGCTCGACGCGCTCGCCGGATTCATCGCCACGCCCATCACAGCCAAGCGCGGACTGATGGCCCGCCTGAACTACCTCACGCGCTCCGACCATGCCCGCGAGGCGGCCCGCGCGGCCGGGCTCACGGTCACCGACCGCACTATGAAAGCGTGGCTCGACCAGAAGCGCGCCCCCACGAAACAGAACCTGGCCCGCATCGAGGCCGCGTATCGCGCGGTGCGCCGGCAGAACGTCGCCCGTTACCTCGTGGGGCGGCTCAACCGCGAGGGCCGCGGGACGCGGGTGGAGTTCCACCCGCTCAACCAGTCCCAGGTCAACCGGCCCCACCAGCGCGTCGTCTCGTTCCGCACGCTGAACGTGCGGCGCTGGGACGCAGTCGTGAAGGCGTGGGCCGACGAGGACGACGGCGCGCTCGATGCGGCGTGGTTCGACGACATCACGTCCGACCTCGGCAGCGACTATGGCGCCTATGAGTTCGTGACCAACATCGGCTTCGCCGCCTGACGTGACACCGCGGCCTCGGGCCCGGCTAGGGCTTTGGGGCCGGATCAGCGGAGCGCGGACGACTCGTCGGCGTCGGTGGACGCCGCGCCGGCCCGACGGCCGTTGAACCCGTCACGCTGCGCCAGGCCCCTGACCTCCGCGGACGTGCAGGCAGGCGGGAGGTATCCGCGCATCGTTGCGGTCTCCGACGAGGCCGTCAGGGGGACTTCTCGCCTCGCCGCGGGCTGATTGCCACCAGTACCGGTCCGGCCGGTCGCTCGTTTCCGCACGTGGCCGCGACAGTGCAGCCGGCGCACGCGGAGGCGCAGGCCGTGGCGGAGCCGATGGGGTCCAGGGCTATGCGGCCGCGTGCGGCCCAGTGGTCCAGCGCCGCGCGCACCTCGTCCTTGCTCGCGCCGACCGCGGTCGCGAGCTCGTCCACGCTGTGTGCCCGGGACGTGCGCAGTTCGCGCAGGACGTCACGCAGGATCGAACCGCCGTTCACCGGGTACCTCCGAGGATGCCCCGGCTTTCAGGCGGGGGAGGGGTCGGATTCCTGTGGAGCAGGGCAGGGAGCGCCGGGTTGCCGGCAGGGCGATCCGGTGTCGACCGTCCCCGCAGGTGAGGGGCGCCGTGAACGTGAGTCGCCATCAATTGTCAGTGCTCCCGGATAGGTTCGGATGCATGACGACAGAGGTGAAGACGGAAGGCACCGGGAACGCCCGGTACACCTACCGGCTTCGCGTGTCGTCGACCGCCCGCACAGCCCTGGAAGCCGAGTGGGGCCGGTGCCGCTGGGTCTGGAACGAGTGCGCCGTCAAGTCCCGACAGGTGCACGCCCGCAACCGGGCACGCCCGGACGACAGGTTGACGTGCGGTCCGGCGCAGCTCGACAAGATGCTGACCAAAGCCCGGGCCGCGATGCCGTGGCTGCGCGAGGGCGCATCGGTGCCGCAGCAGCAGACCGTCCGGGACTTCGCCACGTCCCGGACCAAGGCGCTGAAGGACGTCGACAGGCGGCTGCCGATGCGGCAGCGCGCGGGCATGCCGCGCATCAAGAAGAAGCGCGAGGCGCTGCCCACATTGAACTACACCCAGCGCGGCTTCCGGCTGAAGGACGACCGTCTGCACCTGGCGGGCGGCATCGTGGTGCGTCCGGTGTGGTCGCGCGAGTTGCCGTCTGTGCCGTCGTCGGTACGCGTGTACCGGGACGGCATCGGCCACTGGTACGCGTCGTTCGTCGTCGTCGCCGAGGTGCAGCCGCTCCCGCAGACGGGCGCCGTGATCGGCATCGACTGGGGCGTGAAGGAGACCGCGACCACCACGAGTGATGCGCACGACCTGCCGCACCCCCAACACGGCAAGAACGCGGCGCAGCGTCTGGCCCACTACCAGCGGATGACGGCCCGCCGGAAGCCGAAGAAGGGGCAGGCGGGATCGAAGGGCTACAAGGCTGCGAAGAAGCGGGTCGCGAAGCTGCACAAAAAGGTCGCCCGGCAGCGCCAGGACGCGGCCCGTAAATGGGCCAAGCGTGTCGTGACCGACCACGACGCCATCGCCGTTGAGGACTTCCGGCCGAAGTTCCTCGCGAAGACCACGATGGCCCGCAAGGCTGCCGACGCGGCGATCGGCGCCACCAAGACAGCCCTGATCGAAATGGGCCGCAAGCACGGGCGGGACGTCTACCTCGTGCACCCCGCGCACACCACCATGGACTGTGCGCAGTGCGGAGCGAGAGCCAAGCACGCACTTCCTCTTTCGGAACGTACCTACACCTGCACCGCGTGTGGAGCCGTCTCGCCCAGAGACAAGAACTCCGCGCGTGTGATGCTGGTCCGGGCTGGTCTCATCCCGGCTGGTATTGAGGGCGTAAGTCCTGCCGGAGCGGTGCTCCCGCAGGCCGCCTGAGCCAGGAGTCCCCCTCCTTCAGGAGGGGGAGGAGTCAAAGCAGGCATCCGATCTGGAATACGAGCATGGCGAGCAGCCAGGCCACGGCCAGTTGGGCGCCGACTCCGATCAGGGTCAGCCGGCCGCCAATTCTGCTGCGTTGTTCGGCGAGCGTGGCCATGCACGGCGTGTAGGCAAGCAGGAAGACCATGAAGGCGAGCGCGGCGGCGGTCGTGTGGCCGCCCGAGGACTGGGCGAAGGTGGCGTGCAGCGCGTCGCCCAGGCTGCCCGCCTGTGTCATGTCGGTCGGTTGCAGGGCCCCGTACGTCTGCGCCATCGTCGCCACGACCGCCTCCTTGGCGACGAACCCGGTCATCAGCGCCGCCGACGCCTGCCAGGCTCCGAAGCCGGCGAGTGCGAACACCGGGGCGATGAACGCGGCGATGGTTCCGAAGACGCTGTCCTGGATCGGCACGGAGCCGAAGGAGGCGCCGGACCCAGGTGCCGGGACTGCTGAGAGCACGGCCACCGCGGTCACCGTGAGGACGATGATCCCGCCCGCGGTGCGCAGGAACCCGGCGAGCCGGGTCCAGGACTGGGCTGCGATCACCCGTGCCGACGGCAGGCGGTACGGCGGCAGTTCGAGCAGTAGCGGTTCACGCTCCTCGCCCCGGAACAGCGTGCGCCGGAAGACGAACCCCATCCCGACCACGAGCAGGATCGAGAGCAGGTACATCGCGAACACCGCCGTGCCCGCCCATGCCCCGAAGAAGACCGAGGCGACGAGCACGTACACCGCGAGGCGTGCGCTGCAGGTGACGTACGGGATGAGGAGGCCGACCAGGAGTCGGTCACGGCGGCGTTTGAGGACGCGGGTGCCGGCGAGCGCGGGCACGTTGCAGCCGAAGCCGACGATGAGCGGCAGGAACGCCCGTCCCGGCAGTCCTGCCTTCTCCATCAGCCGGTCGGTGACGAAGGCTGCGCGCGCCATGTACCCGGAGTCCTCGAGCAGGGCGAGCAGTACGAACATGATCGCCATCAGGGGTACGAACGACAGGAGTTGGCCGACTCCGTTCACAAGGCCGTCTATCAGCAGTGAGTGGGCCCAACCGGTCATTCCCAGCGCATCGAGGGGGGCGGAGAGCGCGTCTGTGACGGGTCCCGCGACCAATCCGCCGAGCGTCTCCTGGAGCGGCACCGCGAGCGTCGTGGTCGCCTGGAAGACCGCCCACATCACCACAAGGAACACCGGTATTCCGGTCAGCGGTCGTGTGAGGACCCGGTCCACACGGTCCGTGAGCGTCTCCCGTTCCGTCCCCGAGCGCGCCGTACACCGCTCGATGACGGCCCGCGCCCACGCGTAACGCCCCTCGGCGATCAATGTCTCCGCGGCCTCGGCTGGCGTGAACTCGTCGACGAGCAGGGGATCCCCCACCGTATCGACAAGCTGATTCTGCACATCCGCTACGGACACGGGGCCCTCGTCCACGTGCTCGGTCCCGGCGAGCACGTCCAGGGCGGTGGTGCGGGACAGCGGGCCGAGCGCGGACACGGCTGCCTCCACCGGGTCGCCGAGCCACGCGGGCTCGGGCACGGCGGACCGGCCGATCGCTTCGCCGAGTGCCCCCATGCCCTCGCGGCGTCGCGGCCTGACCTCGGCGACCGGGCATCCGAGCGCCGACGTGAGCGCGTCCGAGTCGACCGCGAGGCCGCGCCCGGCGGCGATGTCGCCCATGGTCAGCGCTACCACGACCGGCACGCCGGCATCGGCGACCTGCGAGAAGAGGTAGAGGTTGCGGGTGAGGTTGGAGGCGTCGAGGACTACGATCACGGTGTCGGGCCGGCCTTCGCGCGCACGGTCGACGATCAGGTCGCGGGTCAGCCTTTCGTCGGGCGACTGCGGCTGGAGGCTGTACGTGCCCGGCAGATCGACGACGGTGTAGACGGTGTCCGAGTCGCTATCCCTGGGATGCCAGACACCGCGGGCGACCTCGACGGTCGCGCCGGGATAGTTGCCGACCGCCTGCCGGGCCCCGGTGAGCGCGTTGAACAGTGTCGACTTGCCGACATTGGGATTCCCGACGAGAGCAATCACCGCGGCCCCGGGCTCCGCACGGGCGGCTCCGCTCGGACAGCACGCCTTGCCGCTCACCGAACCAGCCCCGACGCCGCGCCGAGCAGTTCCGTGCGCAACATCGCGAGGAGTTCGGCGTCCACCGCCACCCTGGACTCACCGACCGCGAGCAGCCTGCCGCCCGCACCGCCCGCGCACACCACACGCAGCACTGCCCCGGGAACAAACCCGAGTTCGATCAGTCTGCGGCGGTGGTCCGCGGCGGCTCGTACGGTGACGAGCCGGTGCCTGCTGCCTGGGGGGAAGGGGGTGTCGTCCACGAAGGGCACCCTAACCAAATGCCCTGTAAGGGCGGTTTCAGTCGATAGTGTCAACTCGACCTTTGGCCGCCCCATCCGTGCCGCACAACTGCACAGAATTCCTGACTCGGAGGGCTACAGGATGACCCCGTGTCCTGGGGTGTCATCATGTCTGCCGGTCTTGTCCATCCTCAGGAACAGGACAACGAGGCCTGCGATGGCCCCGACCGTACCCGCGGCGGACAGCCACCACAGCTTGTCCCAGCCGAACATGACCGGTGCCACGATCAGCACCACACTGACCAGCACCACCACATTGGCGATCCTCGCGATGACCCCCCGCCGCGGAGGCTTCGGCGACTCCGGCGGAACAAACGAATTCTCGTCGGGATCCTCTGCCAGCGTGTAGTCCCTCGGCCCCGCACCGGCGACGGGGCCGCCCGCCGGCGTCTGCGGCGGGCCGGATGCCCTGACAAGGTTCTTCTTGCCGCGTCTGGCCACGATCTTCGTCCTCCGTATTGCTGAATCCGTACATACTCGCTGGGGCCCTCCGGGCGAGGCGCGGACACCGGTACAAGGAGAACGCGATGCCGACAGCACGTGTGACGGCAACGGTGCCCACGGGCCGGTCCGGCCGGACTAACGCCCCGCGCCCCGCCCAATACGGTGAAGGCCCGACCCGGCCCCGATGCCGGCGCCCCGACAGGGCACACGTACCGGCGAAAAACGTTGGCAGCGGCCGCCTGGATACGCACCCCTCGTGCCGGGAACACCCCTCCCTCTAGTAAGGCTGCCGTTGCGCTACCAGGACAGAGGCGTCCGGCCGCCGACCTCCGTGACGAAAGTCAAGGCCTTCGGACCTGACGGTGACCGACGCCGAGGGCAAAGGTCCCGCACCGCTGGACAGGGGTGCAAAGCCACCCACCGCCACGGGGTACGAGGTCATGGCGGCAGGGTCGCAGCATCGTGAGGGTGGTGCCGCGCGCCTTGATCGTCACCGCCGTCGGGAAGACACCCATGGCGGTGGAGCGCCGCCGGACCCGGGGAGCGAGCAGGCACCGTCCAGTCGCGTCCCGGGAAGTGGCGTACGGGGCCGATTCGAGCCGAGGGATTGCCTCGGCATCGGGATGGTGCCCGGATAGATGAACGGCCACCGGCTGAACTTCGAAGTGTCGCAGCTTCGAAGGAGATCAACCGGTGACCGCACCAGACAGTCTGCCCCTGCATCCCTCACCGAAGACCACATCGCCGCGGCGAGTCCCGATCTGCTGCGCGCGATGGTCAAAACGTTCGCCAACCCTGCAATGTCGTCCTGAGTGGCCCTGCGCAACCGGTTGAACTTCCAGCCCGGCGGCGTGCTCGTCCTGGGCGCCACCGGCAACGCCGGACGCCTCGCCGTGCAGATCGCCAAACTTCTGGGCGCCGAACGCGTCGTGGGGGCGGGCCGCTCGCCCGAGCGCCTGCATCTCCTCAAGGACCTCGGCGCCGACGCGGTTGTCCCCCTCGACGGCAGTGGCGAGGAGGTCACGAACATGCTCGGCCGCGAAGCGGGAGACGTCGACGTCGTCCTCGACTGCCTGTGGGGCCGGCCCACCGAACAGGCCATTCCGGCGATCCTCATAGCCCGCACCGACCGGTCAAAGGCGCTGCATTGGGTCCAGGTCGGCTCCATGGCCAGCCAGGGAATCAGCCTGTCCTCCGCTTTCTCCGTGCAGGCAACCTCAACCTTCTGGGCAGCGGTCAGGGATCCGTCGGTACCCACGCCATCCTGGCCGAACTGCCCGCGCTCGCCCATGAAATCAGCACCGGCGCGCTGACCGGCGAGTCGGTGGCCATGCCGCTGCAGCAGGTGCGCGAGGCCTGGGACATGCACGTCTCGCCCAGGCAGCGCTTCGTCCTGACCAACATCTGAGCCACGCAACGCGGACGGCGCCCACCCCGCGGCCAGGTGCATGAGACATCGCTCGTGCGCCCGCCTCCGCCGCCAACGGTACGCTCCCGGTGGTCATCCGCCCCGGGGGCTTGCTCTCGGGGATCGTCGTCTTGCGGCGGTCGCTCCCCGGGGTGCCGGTTGCTGGTGGCGGATCAATCCGTGAGCGCTTGCACTATCTGGTCGAAATTTTCCAGGAGCGCGGTGAGCCGCTCTTCGGGGATCGCGTAGATCATGCGGGCTTCGACGGCGTAGACAGCCTTCTGCGCCGCGTCCAGGCGGTGGCGCCCTTCGTCGGTGAGGGTCGCGGGGCGGGCCCGGCCCTTTTCGGCGGTGGCGGGTCGAGTGAGCAGACCCTCGTTCTGCAGGCCGCGCAGAACGACGCCCATCGACTGCCGAGTGACGAAGGTGGCGCGAGCGAGCTCCGCGCTGGACATGCCCGGGCAGGCGGCGAGTACTTCCAGGCAGGCGTACTGCGCAACGGTCAGGTCGTGCTCGCGCAACACCTGGTCCATGGCGCCGCGCAACGCGGTGTGGGCGCGCTTGAGGCGGTGTCCCACGTGAGCGAGCACATCCTGGGCGGTGGGGGGCAACTCCGCATGCGAAATGTCTTGCATGCCCATATTTTGACACCTGATGGGTCGGCATCGAGCGTGAGCATGCCAATGTCCTGACATGCTTACGAGGCGCACACTGACCTGACGAGGAGCGTCAGCGTGGTGTCCCGACGGCGTCGGGGTGCGGCGGGCGGCAGATCGGACCGGCCGCTTGTGCTGCTCGATGCACTGCTTGACCACGCTCAGCGGTGCGCCGCCGACGGTCCCGGCGAAGCAGGAGCCGGCCCAGAGTTTGTTGGCCCTCCAGCAGCGCCGGATGAGGTCGTCGAACTCCTGGCAGGCGCCGGGAGGAGCCCCCTTTGAGGGGAGCGGCGAGATTGGTGACGGCGGCCTTGGGCGGGAAGTTCACCAACAGGTGGACATGGTTGTCCTCGCCGTCGAACTCCACCAGCTCGCACTCGAAGTCCGCGCACACCGCCCGCATGGTCTCCTCCATGCGTTCCAAGTGGCGCCTTTGAACACTCTGTGCCGGAACCGGGTCACGAAAACCAGGTGAGCATGCACCGCGCCGACAGATCCGAGATCAGCGCAAGGGTCGCCCCCTGGCACGTCTCGTCATCCACGCCGATGTCGAGCACGAAGCCCGCCGCATCTTCCAGATGGCCCTGCGCGCCCCCGGCGGCATCCTGGCGCACGCGTACGGCCGTCGCGGCACGGGATCGTGCGGCCTCACAGCGGCTCACTGGATTCCTGGGGGCCTCACGGCGGTGCGCGCCGGAGGCGAGGCCCCGCCTGTTGCACGGTTTACGGAGGCAGCAGTGTGACGCCTGGGACGCGGTCAGTTGCTGGTGCCGCCGGCGCGCAGGGTGGTGAGGTCGGACTTGACCGTGTTGATGGGGATGGCGAATCCGAGGCCGACACTGCCCGTGTCCGACGAGGAAGAAGCGGAGGAGCTGGCGGAGTAGATCGCGGAGTTGATGCCGATGATGTTGCCGTTCATGTCGATCAGTGCGCCGCCGGAGTTGCCCGGGTTGAGCGAGGCATCGGTCTGGATCGCCTTGTACGTCGTTGTCGACGAGCCCGTGGATCCGTTGAACTCCTGGCCCCCGAACTCGAACGGCCACCCACCACTGCCACTGCTGCTGTTGCCCTGCTGGTCCTCGTCGGTGGAGACAGTGACGTCGCGGTCGAGCGCGGAGACTATCCCGCTCGTCACCGTGCCCGTCAGTCCTTCCGGGGAACCGATCGCCACGACCTCGTCACCGACCTGAACCCCCGAGGAGTCGCCGAACGTTGCCTTCTTCAGCCCGGAAGCGTTCTTCAGCTTGATCAGTGCCAGATCCTTGGTCGGATCCGTGCCCACGACATCCGCCGTATAGCTCTTGCCGTCGCTGGTGGTGACCTTGACCGAGGAGGCGCCGGAGATCACATGGTTGTTCGTGACAATCTCGCCATCACTCGTGGTGATCACCCCGGCGCCGGTAGACGTGCCCGATGACGACGTCGCGTTGATCTCCACGATGGACGGGCTCACCGCCGCGACGACCCCCGAGACGGTGCCCTTCTGGCTGCTGGCCACCACGCTCGTACTTGTCGAGGACGACGCGACAGTGGTGCCGTGGGAACCGGTCAGCTCCGCGATCCCGTAGGCCGTGCCACCACCGACCGTGGCTGCGGCCAGAGCCACCGCTGTCAACAGCCCGACCGGCCCCCGCAGCCTCTTCTTGTGACGCGCCGGCTGCGCAGTCGGCTCTGCCATCAGGGTCGCTTCCTGGGTGGTGTGCCCGTCGCCACCGGCGCAGTGCGGGCACACTGCCGTCGCCGACTCAAAAGCCACCGTCTCCGCCGGCGCGGGCGGCGGATTCGAACCCGCCGAAACGCTTGTATGGGCCGTGGTGGGCTCCTGGCCGAAGTCGTCACCCTGATGCGAAGATTCACCGCTGTCGCGGAAGCTGTCGTTCATGACCTCAATCTCGTCCACATTTATGAGAACAACCTGAAACGATCATAAAAGTAGCTATATAAGGCTGTTTGCCCGATATAAGGGTGGTTGTTCTGGCGGGCTCCCGAGTCCTCGGCCCTGTTCTCCCGAAGCTACGGCGAAGTGACAAGCGGCTCTCTGTAGCGGATCTGGGGTGTGCTTGTCAGCGTTCTTGATCTTCTCGGCTCATCGGCGGTCATGCTCGGCGAGGTTGGTCCGGTCATGACGACCCAAGGGGGCGCGGGGTGCGGCAGGAGTGAGAGCCGGAGGATCTGGCCGGGCTGGCTGACCACGTGCACGGCGCCGATGTCGCAGCGCACCAGTCCTAAGCGGCCTGGGTGAAGTTCGTTGCTGATGTGCGGATTCGGTCGCGTCGGCGGGTGAGGGCCTTGTCGACGGCCCTGCCGATGTCATCGGTGCTGGTCTGGGTGCGCTGTGGGTAGTCCTCGTACTTCGCCTGCCGCCAGACCAGCTCGATGTCGTTCAATTCCGGGCTGCGCGGCGGCAGATAGAACAGGTCCACCCCGATCTTCGCCAGTTGTCGACGACGCCCCTTGAACACCTTGGCCGTGTGCACGGAGGCGTTGTCGAGCACGACGGTGCACGGCCTGCGCCGTTCCCACACGGGCATGGCATCGGCACCGATGCCGTCGGCGGCCAGGTCCAGCACGCCCGCGCCACCGCCGAGGCCCGCCAGCTGACGGCAGACGAACTCCAGCAGCATCTCTGCGTCGACCTTCCCGCAGGTGCGCTGCCAGATCAGATCCGGCTCTGTGCCGACGACCTTCGCACCGAGCACGTTGACCCGCCGGTTCCGGGTGTCCTCCTTGGCTACCACGGCCCGCTGTCCGACCCTCGACCAGGTGTAACCCGTGGGCATGGTCGGGGCGAAGCCGGACTCGTCCAGGAAGATCAGGTCGCGTTCGCCCGCGTGCGCCTCCATCCGTAAGTCCGCAAGTCCCCCAGCTCCGCCTTTGCGGCCTGCTGGAGGACGGGGTCGGCCTTGTGCCGCACGCTGTCGCGGGTCCGTTTCCATCGGAAGCCGTCGCGGTGCAACAGCTCACTCAGCCAGTCCACGGAGATCTCCACTCCGCGTTCGGCGAACAGCCAGTCACGCAGGGCCGACGCGGTCCAGGTGACCCCCTTGACCGCGGAGTCGTCCAGCAACTCGGTCAGCGCGGCCCGGTCCTCGGGGCCGAGAAGTTTTGCGGGACGGCCGGGACGCGAGGCATCGAGCAGTCCCGCGATCCCGCCCTCCTCGAAGCGGTGCACGGCGGCCCGGACCGTGACGGGGTGGCACTCCAGCAGGTCGGCGACCTCGGCAGTGGTCCGCCCGCGGTCGAGGAATCGGATGCATTCGGCCCGCTGCCGGGTGTACGCGGTCAGATCACAGCGGGCCAACAACCCGCGCAGGTCCCTGCGCTGATCATCAGTCAGCTCGACTCGGAGGCTCTTCCCCATGGTGTCCCTCCTACAGGACACCTACCCGACACACGCAACTTCACCGGATCCGCTTAGCGTCTCGACACCACTAGGGCCTGTTTGAAATGAGGTCACAGGGACTGCCGTATCAAGGTGAGTTGGACGGTCGCTTCGTAGCGGACGGCCAACTTGTCGTACCGTGTCGCGACGCCGCGTGCCTGCTTGAGCAGTCCGATTCGGCACTCCACTTTGTGTCTGGCCTTGTATTTCTCGCGGTCGCAGCCGGGAGGGCGGCCACCTGTACTGCCTCGGCGTCGCCGGTGGCCGGCCTGGTCGCGCTTCTCCGGGATGGTGTGCGGGATCTGTCGTCGGCGCAGGTACTCGCGGATCTCGCGCGAGGAGTAGGCCCGGTCGGCGAGTACGCGATCGGGTCGGACACGAGGGCGGCCACTGGCCTGTCGGGGTACCCGGATCCGGCTCATGACCTCGATGAACTGGGGTGCGTCGCCGCGTTGCCCTCCGGTGACCACGGCCGCGAGGACGTGTCCGGAGGCGTCGGCGGCCAGGTGGAGCTTGATGCTCAGCCCGCCGCGCGAGCGGCCGAGCCCGTGGTCGTCCGGCTCGGCCGCCAGGCCGTCCGTGTCCGTCCGGCCTGGATGACGAGCCCCCTTTTGCGAGCCCCGGCGGAATGCTGGTGGGCCCGGCAGACCGTCGAGTCCACGGACACCTCCCACTCGATGTGTCCCGCCGCGTCGGCCTTGACCTGCAGCCTCTTGAGAATGCGAGACCAGGTCCCGTCGATCTGCCAGCGACGGAAGAGCGTGTATGCGGTCTCCCAGGGCCCGAACCGCTCGGGTATGTCGCGCCAGGGCGAGCCGGTCCGGGCCCGCCACCAGATCCCGTTGAAGACCTGCCGACGATCCCGCGGCTTGCGCCCCATCACTGGCAACGGCGGCAACACCGCCTCCAGGCGCAGCCACTGTTCGTCCGTCAGATCTCCACGAGCCATCCGAAGATCGTTCCACGACCTTGATCAACATTTCAAACAGACCCTAGTCGAGGCGGCATAGATGCCGTCCTGCGTCGACGTGGGCCTCAATGCCTCGGGCAGGGTGGCGATGACGTCGCCGACAGTGAACCCGTCGGTCTTGGACAGCCGTCCGAACGTCTCGACCTTGTCGCCGTTCAGACGCGCGAAGCCGTTCCCGGTAACACCTTCACCGAGGGTGAGAGACACCCATGCGCTGGCGGATGCGGGGGCGGTGAGAACCATGGCGAATCTCCCTTGCGCTGTGGACTCTTGGCCATTACCAACCATACGAGAGTTACTGATCATTTCAGGATAAGTTCGGCGCGGCAGCTGGGAGTTGAGAGACGACATCGAGCCATGGCCCAGGACCGCCCTGACTGGCGCCGGAGCCGGTGACGGCGCCGAGCCCCTCGATACCGGCCTCACTCGTGCGCAGGCCGTGATGGTGACGCACGGCCCGTAGGAACTTGGACGGCGCACAAGAACGCCAGGCGGCATGGCGCGATGGCGGCCTTAAGGCGGCGGATCTCGTCACGTACACGCCCACGACCGCAGACACAGACGCCCAGCGATATGCCGGACCAGGAAGATGCAGCCGAAGTGGCCACGTGATGGCTACGAAAGATTCGAGAATTGCCCGATAGGTGACACCAAAGTCCTTGACCTGTGCGTTTCCCTGGATGTCTGGTCACCGGAAGGTGCGGCCGCGTCGAGAGAGGGGCTGTCCGTGTCCGGGAAGGCCACAGCACGTTTGGCGGCAATCTTCACCGGGCGGGACCCTCACAATGCCGCCCGGATGCCGGACGTGAGTGTCATTCTGCCGGTGTACAACGCCGGGAAGTACCTGATGCCGCGCCTGGTCTCGGTGCTGTCGCAGTCCATCGGCCCGGACACGATGGAGGTCATCGCGGTCGATGACGCCTCCACCGACGGCAGCACACAGACCCGGGGCGTTCGGCTTATGACGATGTGTTGGTTCGGAGGACATCAAGGTGGGACGACTCTTCGGCACGGACGGCGTGCGCGGCGTGGCCAACGCGGATCTGACGGCGGAGCTCGCGCTCGGCCTGTCGGTCGCGGCGGCGCATGTTCTGGGCGAGGCCGGCAGTTTTGAGGGCCATCGCCCGGTGGCCGTGGTCGGCCGTGATCCGCGCGCCTCGGGCGAGTTCCTGGAGGCCGCGGTCGTCGCGGGCCTGGCCAGCGCCGGAGTGGACGTGCTGCGCGTGGGCGTGCTGCCGACGCCCGCGGTCGCGTACCTCACGGGCGCGCTGGGCGCCGACCTCGGCGTGATGCTCTCCGCGAGCCACAACGCCATGCCCGACAACGGCATCAAGTTCCTCGCCCGCGGCGGCCACAAGCTGGACGACGCCCTGGAGGACCGCATCGAGGCGATCTACGAGGAGCACGGCACCGGTGCCCCGTGGGCCCGTCCGACGGGCGCGGGCGTCGGACGCGTGAAGTCGTACGACGAGGGGCTCGACCAGTACATCGCCCACCTCGTGGGCGTGCTGCCGAACCGGCTGGAAGGCCTGAAGATCGTCCTCGACGAGGCGCACGGCGCGGCCTCGCGGGTCTCCCCGGAGGCCTTCACCCGCGTCGGCGCCGAGGTCGTCACGATCGGCGCCGAGCCCGACGGTCTGAACATCAACGACGGCTGCGGTTCGACCCACCTGGACCTGCTGAAGGCCGCCGTCGTCGAGCACGGGGCCGACCTCGGCATCGCGCACGACGGGGACGCCGACCGCTGCCTGGCCGTGGACCACACCGGATCCGAGGTCGACGGCGACCAGATCATGGCGGTGCTCGCGCTCGACATGAAGGAGCGCGGCGTGCTGCGCGACGAGACCCTCGTCGCGACCGTCATGTCGAACCTAGGCCTGAAGCTGGCGATGGAGCGCGAGGGCATCAACCTCGTGCAGACCGGCGTCGGCGACCGGTACGTCCTGGAGAACATGAAGGAGCACGGGTACGCGCTCGGCGGCGAGCAGTCCGGGCACGTCATCGTTCTCGATCACGCCACGACCGGTGACGGCACGCTGACGGGCCTGCTGCTCGCGGCGCGCGTCGCGCAGACCGGGCGGACGCTGAAGGACCTGGCGGGCGTCATGGAGCGGCTGCCTCAGGTGCTCATCAACGTGCCGGACGTGGACAAGTCCCGCGTCACCACGTCCGAGGAACTGCAGTCTGCGGTGGCGGACGCGGAGCGTGAACTGGGCGCGACCGGGCGGGTGTTGCTGCGCTCGTCGGGTACGGAGCCGCTGGTGCGGGTGATGGTCGAGGCCGCGGACATCGCGCAGGCCCGGTCCGTCGCCGAGCGCCTGGCCGACGTCGTGAAGTCGGCGCTGGGCTAGGAACTAGGTCTGCCACCCTGGTCGGACAAGCTGGTCGCCGAGGTAGTCCGCCTGCGGCTTGAGGCGTACTACGACGTCCTGTTCTCCGATCGGTCCCACACCTTCCGCCCCCAACGGGGCTGCCACACCGCGCTCAGCGAGGTGGTGAAGGTCTGGAAGGGGACGCACTGGTTCATCGACGGAGACATCTCCGACTGCTTCGCAGCCTCGATCACGAGGTAATGCTGTCGATTCTTGCGGAGAGAATCCACGATGGCCGGTTCCTGTGGCTGATCAGCCACATGCTCAAGGCCGGATACATGGAGGACTGGCGATGGAACGCCACGCTCAGCGACTCGCCGCAGGGCGGGGTGGCGTCACCCGCCCTCTCGAATATCTACCTTGACCGGCTTGACCAGTTCATCGAGCACTCTCTCCTGCCTGCGTGCAACCACGGCCGGCGTCGTCGCCCCAACAGGGAGTACCAAGTCGTCGAGTACGCGATCCAGCGGGCTGAGCGGCACGGTGATCGGGAAGCGGTCGGGGAGCTTCGGCTCCGACGCCGCACCCTGCCGAGCCAGGACCCCAATGATCGACTCTGTCGGGGATCTTGGGATTCGCCGGTGGATCATGGTGGTTGACCGGGATGATCGGCTTGGAAGTGAAGGCCGTTCGTCGTGCACGAGGTGATCCGGTGTCCCTGTCTCCCCGTTCCGGTCGGCAGGTACCGGCCCTGACCGCGCAGGTCGCCCGGGCCAGCAATCCCCGTGGCACGACCGCGATGTGGGTGCGTGACCGGCTCGAAGGACTGTGGCGGGACGAGGACTTCACCTCGTGGTACCCGCGTGACGGGCGGCCGGGGCTGTCGCCCGCCCAGCTCGCCACCGTGAGCATCCTGCAGTTCCTGCACAACCTTTCCGACCGGCAGGCCGCCGAGGCCGTGCGCTGTCGCATCGACTTCAAGTACGCGCTCGGCCTGGAGCTGGCCGATCCCGGCTTCCACCACAGCGTGCTCTGCGACTTCCGGGCCCGGCTCGCCGAAGAGGGCCGCGCCGATGTCCTGCTCGATCTCGCCCTGGCCCGCCTGAAGGAAGCCGGGCTGGTCAAGGCGCGCGGTCGGCAGCGTACCGACTCCACCTTCATCCTGTCCGCCGCCCGTGAGCTGACCCGGTTGGAGCTGGTCCTGGAGTCGGTACGCGCGGCCCTGGAGGAGACCGCCCGCACGATGCCCGATCTGCTGGACGGGCTGGTGGACGAGGAGTGGGCCCGGCGCTACGGACGCCAGGTCCGCCTGGTCAGCCAGCCCTCCCACCCGGTCACACGCCTCACTCAGGCCGGCGACGACGGCACTGCGCTTGTGGAGCGCATCCACCGCTCCGGCCGCGTACCCGGCCGGCAGGCGGAGAGCTTGCGCCAGGTCCTGGTGCAGCACTTCCTCATCGACGTCCGGGGGCGGCTACGTCCACGCCGTGAAGGGGACGGGCAACCGCCGTCTCGGACACGGATCGAGTCACCGTACAAGACCGAGGCCCGCTGGACGCGCCGCGGGGACCGCCGCTGGACCGGCTACCTGGCACACGCCACCGAGACCTGTGACGAGCAGGGCGTCAACGTCATCCCGGACGTGGCCACCGTCCTGCCCTCTGCCGACAGCACCGCGCTACCGGGGGGGCATCCACACCCGCCTCAAGCGCCGCCGTCTGCTGCCCGCCGAGCACCTCGTCGACGGCGGCTACACCTCCGTCGTCCACCACAACGCCTCCGCCCGCGCCCACCGCGTCACCATGGTCGGCCCGCTCAAAACCAACAACTCCCACCAGCACAAGTCCGGGGACGGCTTCGCCCGGGAGAACTTCATCATCGACTTCGACCGCCGCGAGGTCACCTGCCCCAACGGCAAGGTCAGTGGCAACTGGAACGACATCCCCTCCATGGCCCCGTACACGGTGGTCCGCTTCGACGAGCGGCAGTGCGGCCCCTGCCCAGAGAAGACCTCGTGCACCACCGGGACGGCACGGACCGTGAACTTCCTGCCCCACCACCTGCACCAGATCCAGACCCGGAACCGTGCCGTCCAGCACGATCCGAGTTGGCAGCGGCTCTACGCCTCCCGCTCCGGCATCGAGGGCACCATGGACGCGCTCGTCAACGACCATCAGATGCGTCGCTGCCGCTACCGCGGCGTCGCCAAGGCCCATGTCCAGCACGCCCTGACCGCGATCGCCATCAACATCGACCGTCTAAGACGTCATCTCATTTGGCTGGTTCGGTAGTCTGCGGTTGTGGGAATCGTGAAGCGGTTGGTGCCGGACGAGTTGTGGGAACTGTTTCAGCGGGTGGTGCCTGAGGCGCCGAGCCGACCGCAGGGCGGTGGTCGGCGTCGGCACGGTGACCGGGAGGTACTGGCTGGAATCGTGTTCGTGGCCACGTCGGGCTGCACGTGGCAGCAGCTCCCGGCGGCCTCGTTCGGGCCGTCGGGAGCGACGGCCCACCGGCGCTTCGCGGAGTGGTCGAAGGCCCGGGTCTGGGCCAAGCTGCACCGCCTGGTCCTCGACGAGCTCGGCGCCCGCGGCGAGTTGGACTGGTCGCGGTGCGCCATCGACTCGGTGAACATGCGGGCCATGAAAAAGGGGACCTGACCGGCCCGAATCCTGTGGATCGAGGGAAGTACGGGTCGAAGATCCACTTGATCACGGAGAGAACCGGACTGCCCCTGTCCATCGGTATCTCCGGAGCCAACCTCCACGACAGCCAGGCACTCGAGCCGCTTGTGCGTGGCATCCCGCCCATCCGGTCCCGCCGCGGTCCCCGGCGGCGCCGCCCGGCCAAGCTGCATGCCGACAAGGCGTACGACAAGCGGGCGTTGCGTCGTTGGCTGCGCAGCAGGAACATCACGCCACGCATCGCCCGGAAGGGCATTGAGACCTCTCAGCGACTCGGACGCCACCGGTGGACCATCGAGCGCAGCATGTCCTGGCTCGCCGGATGCCGGCGACTCCACCGCCGATACGAACGCGAGGCCGACCACTTCCTCGCGTTCACCAGCATCGCCTGCACCCTCATCTGCTACCGCAGACTCACCAAATGAGATAACGTCTCAGCACCCAAGAACCGCCAGAATCCACCTACCGGCCCCGGCCTCCCACCGCGTTCCAGCAGTACCTCGACGCGCACGAGCTGCCCCGCCCCCGCTGGTGGCGCCAAGGAGCATGACCTTCGAACTCCAAGATCCCCGACAGAGTCGATCAACGATCCGGACTATCGGCGACTGCGTTACGTCCGGTATTGCAACGACTGGCTGCTGGGGTTGCCGGTCCCAAGTGCGAGGCCGAGGAGATCAAGTCGAGGATCCGGATGTTCCTGCGCGACGAACTCAATCTCGAACTGTCCGAGTCCAAGACGCTGATCACTCACGCCGCCAGCGCCGATGTGACCGCGTGGTGGCTACGAAAGATTCGAGAATTGCCCGATGGGTGACACCACAGTCTTTGACCTGTGCGTTTCCCTGAATGTCTGGCCGTCGGAAGGTGTGGCCGCGTCGAGAGAGGGGTTGTCCGTGTCCGGGAACGCCACAGCGCGTTTGGCTCAGATCCTTACCGGGCGGGGCCCTTACGATGCCGCCCGGGTTCCGGATGTGAGTGTGATTCTGCCGGTGTACAACGCCGGGAAGTACCTGGTGCCGTGCCTGGTGTCGGTGCTGGGTCAGTCGATCGGTCCGGACGCGATGGAGGTCATCGCGGTCGATGACGCCTCCACCGACGGCAGCACGCAGATCCTGGGCACGTTCGCCGCCTCGTATCCGAACCTGCGCGTGGTCCATCGCACGGAGAATTCCGGCACCCCGTCGGTGCCGCGCAACGAGGCCATGGACCTTGCTCGTGGCCGGTGGCTGTACATGATGGACGCCGACGACCTCCTCGACCCGGTGGCGCTGGAGGAGTTGGTCAAGGCCGGCGATGACAACGACACCGACGTGGTGATGGCCAAGCAGGTCGGCGTCGGCCGCGGTGCCGCCACCTCGCCCTACGGCAAGACCATGCCACGCACCGACGTGTACCACTCCAAGGCGTACAACTCGATGCGCGCCCAGCATCTGTACCGGCGTTCCCTGGTCGAGGAGCACGGACTGCGGTTCCCTTCGGAGCTGAGGACGGGGGAGGACGGGCTGTTCCACAGCCCCGCGCTGATCTGTGCGTCGGCGATCAGCATCATGTGCGACCGCACGTATCTGTATGTGCTGCGCCGGGACGATGCCGGGAACATCACCTCGCGCGTTGGCCCCCAGATCGGGCGGTTGACGGAGATAATGCTGGAGGACATCGCCGCGCGGGTGCCCGCCGGGCCGCAGCGTGACTTTCTGCACGCCCGGCGCTTCAACTCAGCGGTCTTCGAGCTCGGCTGGCGGGCCGCGGTGAAGACCAAAGACCCTGAACTGCGGGAGGAGCTGCTGACCAAGGCCAGCGAGCTGCTGCACCGCTGGTACACCCCGGGCATCGCGCGCCGTGTCAATCTCGAACGGCGTGTCTTCTTCGAGCTGCTCATCCGCGGCCATACCGACCTGGCGATCGAACAGGCGAAGATCGGCTTTCAGGTAGGTACCAGGCAGGCGGAGCCGCCGTCCGAAGTCCACGACAATGGCACTGTCTACCTGCCTTACATCGGCTTTCGCGACCCCACGCTGGGCATCCCGGACGAGGTCTACGCCCGCGCCTGACTCGCCATCCTCCGGCCCGGCTTGGCATCACCGCGATGTGGCTAATCCAGACTGGCCCGACGGGCCCAACTCGCGACGGACTTCCACCGCCACGCCACCCCGGTGGCCAGACCACCGGCCGGAGCATCACGACGAGGGGCACCATCGATAGCTCCGCTGCAGCACCAGCAGGTGGTGGTGGTGCTCAATGGCGCCGCTGCTCGGGCGGTCGGCTTCAACGACGCGTCAGACGCCATCTGATGCCGGTCAGAGTGTTCTTGAGTCGGGTGCGTCCGGATGCCAACGGGCTGCTCCCGCCAAGAACGGAAATGGACCGACTGTCGCGCCCGCGCCTGCGGCGACCGTGACGCGGCGGGACGGGCATGTTCCCGTAATAGCCGTGGTCCTCCACGCATTCGACGTGCCTGGTGGACTCAACGTGGTCCGCGAGGGCGTCGTCTTCGGAGTCGAAGACGTATTCACTGCCGGAAGTGGTGTGAATGTCATATGTGTCGCTCATCATATCGAACAGGTCGCTCCGCATGGGCCGGGGCCCCTTCTTGAGTGGTGGGACCTCCTTGCCAGCATCCCCGTGCCGCCCACGCTGGAACGCTGCTCTACGGCGGTACCTGTAGGAAGAAAGATGACTCCGCCGTCAGCCTTCGGCGCCCCCTGCGTGGC
The DNA here is from genome assembly GCF_049844455.1 of Streptomyces fractus. NCBI lineage: Bacteria > Bacillati > Actinomycetota > Actinomycetes > Kitasatosporales > Streptomycetaceae > Streptomyces > Streptomyces fractus. The sequence continues at coordinate 143,320 of NZ_JBMYHI010000001.1, forward strand.
GCCTCCTTGGAATGCAGATCACCGTCCGTAGCCCCTCACACGTGAGTCGCCCCCCCGACCTCGCGCCGGCACCCGGCCGGTGAGCACCCGCCCGGTCGTCGCGGTCGGCAGGCCGGGCCCGGCCTGCCGTAACGACTGCAAGGCGTACGGCGAATCCGGTGTTGACCGCAGCGTGCAGGGCGCTCCTCTCCTTGCGGACGGCGGCTACCTCGGCTGCGGCACACTCATCCCGCACCGCAAACACCGCGGCGGCCACCTCACCAGGAGCAGGAAGCTGAGAACACCGTCCACTGCAAGGCCCGCGCCCGCGTCGAGCACGCTTTCGCCCGCATGAAGTCCTGGAAGATCCTTGCGGGACTGCCGGCTCAAGGGAGGGCGGCCACCACGTCATGCTCGGCATCGCCCTTCCACAACCTCGCCTGTGCCGGACAGAACGAGACGGGCCCCGGCACAGGCCTGCCCACAGCAACTCCAAGATCCTATATACGGGACGACCTCTGTTCGGCTCGCTCCGGTCGTTCTCGTAGTTCCTGACCGTCTGCGCCGACGTCCATGCGAACGAGGACCGATGCCGACAGGGCCGGTCGGCGCCCACGGCGCGGTCGACGGCGTGGACGGCGTCGGGGGCGCTTCCATCTGCTCAACGGGCCGGGCCTGCCGGAGCTGCGCCGACAGCGGCCGACAGGAGTGCGCTGCGCGACGTTGTCAGGCGGAGGCGGCGATGCTCGGGCCGTGCTGGGAGCGCTTGGTCTTGGCGCCGGGCTTTCCGGGTTCGATGGTGCGCGGGTCGACGGCCTCGCCCGGGGCGCCTTCCTGGTACAGGCCGGTGGGGTGGCTGTCGCGGTCGTGGGGGAGCAGGAAGAAGACCCGCCGCTTGTACAGGCCGCTGTCCGGGTCGGGCTCGGCGTCCGCGGTCAGCCGGACGTAGCCGATCATGCGGCCGTCCCGCTGGTACGGCGGCTTGGTGTTGCGGCGCTTGGTCTTGTCGAGAGCCTGGCGGACGTAGTCGAGCGCTTGGGGGTCTTCCAGCCACACCACGTCGTCCTCGTGAGCGAGGTCGCCTTCGTTCAGTAGCGAACTCATGGCTGGAGCCCCTCCAGGTTCGGCCGCTGCGGGCAGTGCCGGCGGGTCTGTGCGATGTGGTGCGAGGGTGCCTGCGGGCGGGCGGGTCGTTGTCCATCGTAGAGCGCTCTGCAGTCTTCAGGCAGAGGTGGCCGGCGTGATGCGGGCCAGGCGCGGGCGGTCACTCGCTCATCACCAGGGCCAGGTCGGGGTAGTACTTGCGGCCGTTGGACTTGATCATGTCGCTGGGGGAGGCGAGGCCGAGTTCCTGGCGGACGCGGTTGGCGAAGGCCCGGGTGCCCGCGGGGCGGATGCCTTCGCTGGCGTGGCACCAGGAGCTGTACTCGCCGTACAACAGGCCCTGTTCGACGCGCAGTTCGCCGGCGTCGGACTCCTCCGGGGTGCGAGTGCAGCACTCGGAAAGGAACCGTCCGATGTGGTCCTCGGTGGCGGCGTAGGCGGTGGTGGCCAGGCGGACGCGGTCGGGGCCATGCAGGGGGTCGCGGGTGGTGAGGTAGCGACGGGCGCCGTCGATGAGCCAGTGCAGGATTCCGGGGCCCTCGTCGCGGACCAGTTCGAAGGCAAGGTTGTCGATCTTCCGCTCGTCGGGGACGACGCGCTCGAAGGGGATCAGACGGATGCGACGCCAGAACGCGAAGCCTCCGGTGGAGACTTCGGGACGGTGGTTGCCGAGCAGCCACAGGTGGTGGGTGGGCGCGAAAGAGAAGTAATCCTGCCGCATCCGGCGCGCCTTGATCTTGTCGCCGCCGGTGAGCAGGCGTACGCGTGCCTCGTCGAACTTGTCGTTGGGCTTGAGCTCGCTGCACACGATCAGGCGCCGGCCGTGGAGTTCGGTGAGCTCCGTGGAATGTTCGGAGAAGGCGCCGCGGTCCATGAGGAAGCCGGGCGGCGCGGCGTCGGCGTAGTCACCCAGGATCTGGATCATGACGTCGAGGAGGACGGACTTGCCGTTCTTGCCCTGGCCGTGCAGGAACGGCAGGACCTGGGCGCCGACGTCGCCGGTGATGGAGTAGCCGAGCAGCAGGTGCAGGAAGTCGATCATCTCGCGGCCCTCGGCGTCGTCGCCGAAGGTATCGGCGAGAAAGCGGTGCCAACGCGGGGTCTCGATGGGCTGCGGGGCGACGCTGGTGGCCCGGGAGTGGAAGTCGCGGGTGGGATCGGGCTTGCGCAGGGTTCCGGTGTGGAGATCGACGACCCCGGCTGGGGTGCACAGGGCGTAGGAGTCGCCGTCGAGGGTGTCGGGGGCCACGGACAGGTCGGGCGAGGCCTTCGCCTGAGTGAGCAGCGCCTTCATGCCGGTGGTGGACAGGGTACGGCGCTTGTGGCACTGCAGGTCGCGGTTGCTGAAGGTGCCGCTCGGATCGGTTTCGGCAAGGTCTTCGGCCATCTCACCCGCGGCCCACAGGACGGCCTTCTTGCCCCCGGTGCGCTTCCAGCGGGAGCCATCCCAGGAGAACCACCCCAAGCCTTCGACGTGACGGAACTCGTCCCGGTAGAGCCGCACGAACAACCGGGCGTTGCCACGATCGGACAGCGTCTTGGGCAGCAGCACGTCTACGGCGTGGGGACCAGTCGAGGGCTGTTGCCCAGTAGCGTTCGGCTGCGCGAGCATCAAGCCCTGCGCGGCCGCGGGCTGCTCACCCTCGAGGGCGAGCATCTGCTGGGCCGCGGCGCGGGCGTCGAACGGCGGCGGGTTGTCAGCGCTGCTCATGAACGTCCTCGGGGATCAAGCGGTCGGGCGGTCCCTGCGGCCAGGGCGTCGCTGATGATGCGGGCGTTACGGGACTGCTGGTGGGGGCGTGCGCGGTTGGCGAAATCCTCCAGCAGAGCCCGGGCTTCGTGTTCGTCGAGGTGCCCGGCGGCCGCGAGGCCGCCGGCGGTGAAAGCCGCCCGGTTGAGCTTCTCGGTGAAGGCGGCGCCCTCGGCGACCGTCACGCAGTCGGCGACCTGCGCGAGCAGAGGGTCAAGGATGCGCTGCGCCGCGGCCCCGGACCGGCGGGCTTTCCGTCTGCGCAGGGTGGGGACGGGCTGCCGCGGTGGCTCGGGCGTGACGAGGTGCCCGGTGCGGACGAGTTCGTCGAGCAGCCAGCGGGGGAGCGGGGCGGGGGAGCGGGTGGGGCCCTCCGGGCGGTAAGTGCCCTGGGCGGTACGGGTGGTGGGGGCGATGATGTAGCCGCCGTCGGCGCGGACGTCGACCTGCCAGGCGAGTGCCACTTTGGGGCTGGACCCGGTCGAGCAGCGAAACCGCAATCCCTCTTCGGTGCTGAGGTACCAGACGTGCAGCCCACCGGACGGGGTGCGCACGCGCAAGGTGGTGTCGTCGTGCGCGGGGTCCTGCTCGCCGCGGTAGGCGGCCAGCAGGGCAAGGGTGTCGAACCCCGAGGCGAGGCCGGCGAGGTCGACCTGCTCGGGGATGGGGATGCCGGGCAGCAGGCGGCTCCGGTCGGGTACCTGGGCGTGATGCGCGTCGATGTCGAGGACGACCAGGGATGCCGGTCCGGTGGCCACACCGATGCCGTAGGAGGGGACAACTCTCCACCAGGTGTCCAGGAGCTCCAGGTTGGTGGTTGCAGCATGGAAGCCGTGACAGGGGCGGCCCGCGGGCAGGCATGGACAGGCACGGACCGGGTGCCAACTGCGGCGGCAGGCGGGGCAGTTCCCGGCGGGAGTCTTCCGGCCAGGGGCCAGCGGATGGACGGGCCAGCCCTGCGCCGCGCACCATCGGGCAACTGCGTGTGGCGTGGCCTGCCCGCCTGCCGAGAAAGACTCGCCGGTGCGCAGCACGGACATCCTTCGTATCAGCCGGTTCCCGCGTGATACGCGCCTGGTCAGCAGACTGGTGACGCCTCGACAGGGGCCGAAGGGACTGTAGTTTCGGAAAGGAGTCTAGGTGTTTCGAAGGCGCCGACGCCGCACCTTGCGGCGCGCGCCGCAAGGTTGGTTGGCCGGTCCCTTGGGTCCCTCGCGAGGCAGCCGCAGCGCTTCACTCCCTGCCGGCCCTCTCGTCCGGTCTGGACAACTCGTGCGAGACACCTGTCAGGGGATCAGTTGCTGGCGCAGGGCGCCCCGTTGGCCGCGATGGCAGGGGAGCGGGGGGAGGGCTGGGCCCCTACCGTCCCTCTCCTCGGTCACTCGGCAAAACTGCAGATCAGAGGCTGACTACTTCATGCGCAGGGACTGAAGGGACCGAATCTCCTCGTTATGAGCCAGTCCTCTACCTGTGCTGTACGGCGCGCGCGTATGCCTAGACAGATGTCTGTACAGCACATAATGAGGAGATTGAGTCCCTCCAGTCCCTTTCTCTGCCGCTGTCAGCTGGCTGACCTGCACTTTCCCGCAGGGACGGAAGGGGTACACCATCCAGCCCCGTGGGTCCCTTCCGTGCGCGGCCCCTACCGGTCCGGTGCCCCTCGCCGGCCCCCTGTCATGACCACTTAAGTGGCTGGTTCCGGAAGTCCTTCGGGGGTTGATCATGCTGTCGGGGCGACGGATGAAGAGCACGTACCGCACCCTGGGACCCCGCCCGATACCTGTCAGCTTTTTTTGACGGGTGTGCCTCCCTAATGTCACATTTGCGAATGTGACCAAGCCTCAGGCCGCGCCCCCGCCCGGCGATGAACTGCTGAAAGTCCTCGGCGCCCTCGGCAATCCGCATCGTCTGCGGATCGTCGCCGCACTCACCGACGGCCGCAACTACGTCAGCAAGCTCGCCCGCGAGATCGGCCTGAGCCGTCCGCTGCTGCACATGCACCTGCAGCGCCTGGAGGCGGCCGGACTGGTCAGCGGCTCCCTGGAGCAGGCCGCGGACGGGAAGGCAATGAAGTACTTCGAGGTGACGCCGTTCCTGATCGAGCTCACCCCACAGGCGGTCGCCCATGCGGCCGCCACCCTCACCGACAAAACCACTGACGACATCAAGGAGAAGGAATCATGAGCGGCGAAGACTGGGCCGGAGCGATCGGCGCCGCCGGCGTCTTCCTCTTCCTCATCGTGATCGTCTGGCAGGTCGCGGCCACCTGGCGGGCCCGCATGCTGGCCGCCCGCGAGGGCGAGTACAAGCGCCTCGCGGCCAAGTACGCCCAGCTCCTGGAGGACAACATCGAGATCCAGCGCCGCTCGAGCGAAGAGCTGACGCAGGTGCGCAACGCGCTCACCTCGATGGAGAAGATGATGCGCGAGATCGAGTAGGAACAGGGCGCCGTATCGCACACCTGTCGGCATCCACGGCCTCAAACGCCGTGTGGGCAAGAGCGGCAACTCTCGCCCACACGCCATCAAACATCGCGCGCAGCGGCTGGTCGTCACACCACAGTGCCGCAACGTGGAGCTCCACGGGCATCACCATGGGCCTCACCCAGTCCGAGATGTACCAGAGCACGCCCGAATCCGTCATCGCCCAGGAGCACATCACCGCCCACTACCCCTCGGGCGCCTCCGACCCGGCGACCCTGATCACCCCAACCGCCGACACCGAGAAGACGATCCACGAAGCCGAGGCGACCGACGGAGTGGCATCCGCCGAAGTCGTCGCCACCACCCCGGACGGGCGGCTCACCGAGATCTCGGCCGTCCTGACCCACGCCCCCGACAGCGACGTGGCCAAGCAGACCATCACCGACCTGCGAGCGAACACCGACGCGCTGGTCGGCGGCAGCACCGCCCAGATACTGGACACCCAACAGGCCAGCGACCGCGACCTGAAGGTCGTCATACCAGCCGTGCTCCTGGTCGTCCTGGCCGTCCTCATCAGGGTGTTTAACAGTCGATGGGTTGGCTTGGGGATCCGGGGTGTTCGTGGGCTGCGTGTCGGTAGCGGGCGGGTCGTACGGGGGTGCGCAACCCGTACGGGGGCGCGGTCGTTGATGTGATGTTCGGTTCGGTCGTGCGGGGCGTGTTCGGGAGGGGGTGGGTCGGGTGCGGCGGAAGGTTGTGGTGGGTGCGGGTGAGGTGCAGCAGGTCGCGGCGGCCTGTGCCCGGGTGCTGCGGGGCGTGGATGTGACGACCGGTGAAGCCCTGGGTGAGGCGCAGGTGGTGGAGCGGGCCAGCTGGCTGACGGCGCTGGTCGGCGATCTGGCCGACGCTCTGGTGCGTGAGCACTGGAACGAGGCCGATCTGGCCCAACTAGCCTCTGGCATCGACCGGTTGGGGGTGATGTTGCCGTCGCAGGCGTGGATGGCGCTGCGCCGTCTGGGCTGGGCTCCGGTGGTGCCGGAGGGTGTGTATGTGTCCGACCGGGTGGTGCGGATGGTGCAGGAACAGGCCGGGCGGGTGCTGCGCTCGGCCTGGTGGCGCGCCCAGGTCACCGCCGCGGTGCTGGCGACCTGGCCGGCCGATCCCGAGCGCCGCACCACCCAGGAGTGGGAGGCGCTGCGGGCCGTACTGCCGGACGACGGTGGGATGGTGGCCTCCGGGGTGGTGAAGGCCCGTACCCGGCAGATCGCCGCCCATCGGGCCCGGCACGGGGTGCTTCCCACGGGGCTGACCGACTGCGAGGACGCCCCGCGCGCGGGCGGGCAGGTGCTGCTGGCCGCCGTCGACAAACAGCTCGCCGTTCTGGAACGCTGCGATCAGGACCCGGCCCACTACGCAGTGCTCACCGTGCGGCTGCCGGTGCGGCCCGACCCTACGACCCGGGCGGACTGGCATCCGGTGCGACTGCGCTTCCGCCTGCCGCCCCGCGTCCCGGCGGGCGCGGTGCTGTGCCCGCCCATTCTGCGCCTGCGCCAGGGCCGCCTGCTGCTGGATGTGCCCTACGCCCACGCCGTGCCGAAACCGGAGCGATCCGGGCATCGGGTGGCGGTCGCCTTCGACTGGGTGCTGAACACCCTGCTCACCGGCGGCCGCCTGCACCTGACCGGCGAGGCACAGCCCGATGTGGTCGCCGACGAACGGCCGCTGTTCTTCCGCGCGGACGGGGTGATGGCCAAGGCTCACCGGCTGCGCCTCCAGGGCGAGCACCTGCACACCCGCATCACCGCCCTCGACATTCTGACCGCCTCCCGGACCGAGCGTGGTTTGCGCCCGGATCCGTGGGTGCGCGGCAAGCTCGCCGTCCTGGAGACGGAGCGGGAGCGGGTCGCCCGCAAACGCACCCGGTTGAACGCGCATCTGACGCGGGCGGCGGCCAGGGCATGGTCGACCATGCCCTGGCCGCAGGGGCGAGCGTGATCTATCTGGAGGACCTGCGGGACATGGAGGCGCGCGGCAAGGGCCGCACCCTCAACACCCGGCTCTCGCAGACGGTGCGCGGCGCGATCGTCACCCACACCCGCCACCAAGCCGCTGCGCACGGCATCGCCGTGGTGATCGTGCCGCCGCGCGGCACGTCGAAGTACTGCCCGCGCTGCCTGACCGCCTTCCGTCACCACCGCGCCCCGATCGACCTCCGTGCCGGGTGGGCGTGGGCGAGTTGCCCCGACGAGGCGTGCGGGTACAGCACCGGTCGCGACATCGCGGCGTGGCAGCGGATCGGCGCGCGCGGGCTGACCCACCAGCACACCACCCGCCTCGACCGCACCAGCTACACCTACGTGATCCGCACCGCCGTTGAGGCCCTGGACTGCGCCAGTGCGGTCCACCCCCAGACCCCGGACCGCACCAAGAGCGGCCCGACGAGCAGACGCCCTGTGCCCGGGAAGCGGCGCAGGGTCCCCGCCCCACCCGACACCCGAGCCCCCGCCCCGGCTGGGACGACGGGTCCGGGTGGCAAGCGTCCGGCGGGGCGGTACCCCACGCACCCGACACACCGCACCCAGCGGCGCCGAAGGCAGCAGGAACCGACCACAATTGGCACCCCCACCCGGCATCAGCCGGGCGGGGCACGACTCGGGGCAGGCTTCCACCGCCACGCCCACACCACACCCACCCGAACACCGAGGCGGCCGTGGCCGAGTCCCCCTCCCGAGCGATCCCGAACACCCGGGATCACCCAGGAAACCCAAGCCAATTAGAGACGCTGCTCCGCGCTGTCATCGGCCCCGTCATACTCATGGCCAGCGTCGTGCTGTCGTTCCTCGCCGTCCGGGGCGCCTCGAACCTCCTCTTCGAGCACGTCCTGGGTTACGCCGGTATCGACTGGTCGATCCCGTTGCTCGCCTTCGTGTTCCTGGTGGCGCTCGGCATCGACTACAACATCTTCCTGATGCACCGCATGAAGGAGGAGGTCGCGCTCCAAGGCCATCGCGAGGGCGTAATCCGCGGCCTGAGCAGTACCGGAGGCGTCATCACCAGCGCGGGCATCGTGCTCGCCGCGACATTCGCGGTCATCGCCGCCATGCCACTGGTGTCCATGGCGCAGATGGGCATCGTGGTCGGGATCGGCGTCCTGCTCGACACCTTCCTGATCCGCACCATCCTGGTCCCGGCGCTCACGCTGGACCTGGGCCGCTGGTTCTGGTGGCCGGGCGCGCTCTTCCACCGCCGCGAGCAGACGCCCGCCACCGTGACGGAGCGGCGGGAGGGCACACCGGTCTGATGCCCAGGAGCCGGTACCGGCGCCCTCGTTCGCCTACGCGTGCCGGACCACGTACGGCTTGACGGCCGACGCCGCCCGAAAAGCCGGGAGTCCGGTACTGACGGACTACGTCAGTACCGGACTACGTGATCTTCCGTCCATGTTGTCTCCCTCAATGGGAGGACGTTGGGGCATCGTTGCCGATCAAGTGTTCGGAGTTCGCTTGGGTGACGGGACGAGTGATCGCATGCCGAGCAACAGGTCTCGTTGCGCCGTGTGCGTCCGCCGGAGTCATCGACGACTCAGCCCCTCGGGTCCTGGTTCAGCATGCGGATGACGGCGAGGACACGGCGGTTGTGGTCCTCCGACACCGGCAGGTCCAGCTTTCCGAAGATCGCGGCCACGTGCTTCTCGACGGTGCCCGCCGACACGTACAGCTGCTGGGCGATGGCCGCATTCGAGCGGCCCTCGGCCATCAGCGTCAGCACGTCCCGCTCCCGGTCGGTGAGCGCCTCCAGCTTCTCGGTGCGGCGGCCTGCGCCGGCCAGCTGGGTGACGACCTCCGGGTCGAGGGCGGTGCCGCCGGCCGCGACCCGCTCCAGGGCGTCGGTGAACTCGGCGACGTTCGCGACCCGCTCCTTGAGCAGGTAGCCCACGCCCGCCGAGCCCTGCGCGAGCAGCCGGGTGGCGTTACTTGGTCTCGCCGTACTGGGAGAAGAGCAGGACACCGGTGTCGGGCTGCTCGTGACGCATGTCGATCGCCGCACGCAGCCCGTCGTCGGTGTGGGTCGGCGGCATCCGGACGTCCACGACCGCGATGTCGGGCCGGTGCTCGGTGACGGCCGCGCGCAGCACGTCGGTGTCCGCGACCGACGCCACGACCTCGTGGCCGCGCATGGTCAGCATCTGAGAGAGGAGCTCGCGCAGCACGGCGGCGTCCTCGGCAATCACTACGCGCATGGAGCCAGCCTCGCACGCATCCCGCATGAGGGGTCACGCATGAAGGGGCAGCCTCACTTCCACCGTCGTGGGGCCCCCGTCGGGGCTGTGAACCGTCAGCGCGCCGTCGACCGTACGGGCCCGCTGAACGAGGCCGGCCAGGCCGCCGCCCCCGGCGATGCGCGCACCTCCGTGACCGTCGTCGGTGACCCGCAGCTTCAGCGTGCCGCCGCCAGTGGACACCTCGATGCCGCAGCGGTCGGCCCCGCTGTGCTTGATGACGTTGGCGAGCAGTTCGGAGGCGCAATAGTAGGCCAGGCTCTCGATGGCCGGGGTCGGCCGCTCGGGTACGTCCACCGCTACGTCGACCGGCAGCGCGGAGCGCGCGGCCATGGTGCTCAGGGCGTCGGGCAGGCCGGCGTCGAGGGCAGGCGGGTGCAGGCCCCGGGAGAGGTCGCGCAGCTCGGTGAGGGTCTCGGCGGCGTTGTCGCGGGCCATCTCGACCAGGCGGTGCAGCTCGGGCCGATCCCTGTCGTCGAGCTGCTCGCGCACCATGTCCAGGCTCATCGCAAGGGCCGCGAGGCGGACCTGGGCACCGTCGTGCAGGTCGCGTTCGAGGCGGCGCAGCCGCTCTGCGGCGTCGTCGACGGCCAGGGCACGCCTCTCCTCCAGCTCCCGCACCCGGTCGGCCACCGCGCCGGGGCCGAGCAGGCTGTGCAGCAGACGGCGGTCCAGAGCGACCACACCGCCGGTCAGCCACGGCGAGACGACGAGGATCGCGCAGCCCGTGGCGGCCAGCGCGAACGCGCCCGCGAGCGAGTCCACGCCCGGCTGCGACCAGCCGCCCGGCAGCGGTGACACCAGGTGGAGGTCGTGCTGCCCGGCCGCCCAGCGCACCGGCGCGATGACGTTGACCGCGCCGATCACCCAGCACACCACCGCCCACAGGCCGAGCGTCGCCACCGGCAACTTCACCAGGACGTACACCACCGCCCGCCACGCGGTCGTGTCCCGCAGCCACGCCTCAATCCCGGCGGGCAGGCCGTCGCGCCGGGCGCCAGGGCGGGACGCGGGCTCATCGACGCGCTCGCCGAGCAGCCGGCGGGCGAGCCTGCGCTGCAGAGCGCCGAATCCCCGGGCGAGGGCCAGCCCCGCGACCAGGAACCCGGCACCGGGCACCGCGCCGAACACAGTCAGCGTGAGCGCGGAGCCCAACGCGATGACCGTCACGGCGATAAGGACGAACCCCACGAGGGCGGGGGCGAAGGACACCAGGCAGTACGCCGCCTGCGCCCACGCCCGCCGGGACAGGGGCGCCGTCACCGCCGAACGGACGGCAGACAGATCACGCATCGCGCCGCTCCGGGAGCCTTCCGCCCGCTGCGAGAGGTGCCGCTGTGCGCAGGGCTCCGGCGGGGACGTGCCCGGCCTCCGGCCGGTCGAGCCCAGTGGTCGGACGTCCGGGATGGCACGCCTCGTTCATCGCTGCTCCGTGCGTTGTTCGTGCACCGGTCCTCATCACGCACTCCGCCGCAGTACGCCCTCGATGGGGCGGATGCGCAGCATCCACGTGAGCGGTGCGCAGGACGCGGCCCATACGAGTCCGGCTCCGCCGACCAGGATCGCTCCCCAGACCCACAGCGGCAGCCCGGACACCGGTGTCCCGAGCTTCGCCCCGACCGGCACGAGCACCGCGCACCCGGCCAGTGCCCCGGCGCCCAGGCCCGCAAGCGCCGTGATCGTTCCCTCGGCCACCACGACGGCCGTGACCTGCCGCTCTTCGGCGCCCACCACCCGCAGCAGGGAGAACTCCCGCAGCCGCTCCAGGGTCAGCATCACCAGCGTGTTGGCCGCCACGAGCCCGGCGAAGCCCACGTAGAGGAGGGTCCCGAAGACCGCCATCCAATCGATCTCCCCGGCCCCGGTCATCGACACGAACTGGGCCACGGCGAAGGCCGTCACCATCGCGATCGGCACGATCGCCGCCGAGAGCCGGCGCGAGCGCGCCCGGCAGCCCGCGATCGCCAGCTCCCCGGCGACGCCGCCGTAACGGCGCAGCAGTGGCGCCACGAGCGCGGTGGCCGCCCGTCCGAGCCAGGGGCCGGCCAGGCCGATCGCGACCAGGTAGGCGATCAGGACGATGGGGATCTCGGACGCCGCGTCCTTCGGCGAGCTCGCGCCCGCGACCACGGTCAGCACGCACGCCGCGGCCAGGAAGACCAGGGAGGCGGCGGCCCGGACGCGGCCGGAGGGCTCGCTGCCCTGCACGGCTGAGCCGGCCAGGGCCGCCGAGGGGCGGGCCCGGGACGCACGCCAGGCGCCGATCAGGCCGCCGAGCTGCGAGCAGACGAGCAGCGTGGCGCCCGCGACGACCAGCGGGAGCCATCCGACGCTGAGCGTCATCCCGTCCGGGACCATTTCGTTCGCCGCCATGCCGTCGAACCAGACGCGGGCCAGGAGCGCCCCGAGGCCGTAACCGACGGGCAGTGCGAGCAGGGACGTCCACAGCGCTTCGGTCGCGACCATGCGGCGGATCTGCTTGGGCTCGGCACCGACCGCCCGCAGCAGCGCGCTCTCGCGGCTGCGCTGGGCGACGGCCAGGGACATCACCTGGCCGATCACGAAGATCGCCATGTAGACGGTGAGGATGCTGAAGGCGATGCCGACGTCGTAGAGCTCCGCCTGCTTCGGGGAGACGGGGACCTTCGACGCGGATACAGCCATGGCCACGCAGGCGGTGACGACCGTCGCGGAGAAGACGAGGGCGGCGAACGTCCCGGCGAAGGCGGAGGGACGGGCCTTGACCGAGGCGGTGGCCAGGCCGGTCGGTGCGAACAGAGTCATGCGCGCACCGCCACGTCGTCCTGGACCAGGCGGCCCTGAGAAAGCCGCAGTACGCGATCCGCCTGGGCGGCCACCGTCGGGTCGTGGGTGACGACGACGACCGTGGCTCCGTGCGTGCTGACCGCCTCCCGCAGGAGGCCGAGGACCCCGGCCGCGGTCTCCTGGTCGAGCGCGCCCGTGGGCTCGTCCGCGAAAACGACGTCCGGCTCGGTGATCAGGGCACGGGCGATCGCCACGCGCTGCTGCTGTCCTCCGGAGAGCTCGCCGGGCCGTGCGTCCGAACGCCCGTCGAGTCCGACGCGGGCCAGCATGCGGCGCGCCTGTGCCGTGATCTCGGAGGAGCGGCGCTCGCCGCCCAGGCGTAGGGGGAGCAGGACGTTCTCCTGCACGGTGAGGGCGGGCAGCAGGTTGAAGGACTGGAAGACGAAGCCGATGCGCGCGCGCCGCAGCCGGGTCAGCTCGCGCTCCCGCATTGCGCTGATCTCATGGCCGGCCAGGCGCACCGTGCCCGATGTGGGCCGGTCCAGACCCGCCGCACACTGCAGGAAGGTCGACTTGCCGGAGCCGGAGGGCCCCACGACCGCGGTGAGGGTCCCGGCGGACAGCCGGGCGTCGAGGTCACGCAGAGCGTGGACGGTATCCGGCCCACGCCCGTAGCTGCGGCTGACCTGGTCCAGTTCGAGAACGGTGTTCATGCGGCCCCTGTTCGTACGCCCGGAATGCGGCGCTGCGGAATGACACGTTCGACGCTACGAACAGGGGGCGGGCGCCGGAACGGGGTTGTCCTCCGAGACCTCTGGGGGAAATCCCCCAGACCGCGGGCAGTGCCCGGCGCTTTCATCACTGTCTTCAATGGGTGTCGTCGCGGCGTTCCCAGCGGATGCGCAGACGACGAAAGCCATGCGGCCACGCGATCGTCCGCTCGACGGCATAGCGGAAGTTGCCCAGTCCGGTGCCGTGTGGCTGACCGCGCTCGGCGATCACAGGACGGATGCCGCGCTGTCGCACCAGGCGGCGGTACTTGTCGTGGTCGTAGCCGCGGTCGGCGAACAACATGTCGGGCTTCCGCCGGGGCCGGCCGACCACTCCCGCCACCGCCACCGCCAAGATCTTGTCCAGCAGGGGCAGGAACTGGCTGACGTCGTTGCGGTTGCCGCCGGTCAGCGACACCGCGAGCGGGATACCCTGACCATCGGTGAGCACGTGGTGCTTGCTGCCCGGCCGCGCGGTCAACCGGACTCAGGCCGCTTTTCCGTCGAGCGGCCCTCACGTGCGAGGAATCGATCACCGCCCGCGACCAGTCCAGCCGGCCTGCCGCCCGCAACTGCTCAAGCACCGGGTGCAGTTCGTCCCACACGCCCGCCGTGTGCGGAGCTGGTCGAATTCAACGGCGAGAAGGACCACGTGCACCTGCTCGTGCACTATCCGCCCAAGGTTGCCCTGTCCCGCCTCGTCGGCTCCCTCAAGGGCGTATCCGCCCGCAGGCTCCGCCAGGAGTTCCCCGAGCACATCCGCACGTACCAGTGGGCAGACCACTTATAGGGTCTGTTTGAAATGTTGATCAAGGTCGTGGAACGATCTTCGGATGGCTCGTGGAGATCTGACGGACGAACAGTGGCTGCGCCTGGAGGCGGTGTTGCCGCCGTTGCCAGTGATGGGGCGCAAGCCGCGGGATCGTCGGCAGGTCTTCAACGGGATCTGGTGGCGGGCCCGGACCGGCTCGCCCTGGCGCGACATACCCGAGCGGTTCGGGCCCTGGGAGACCGCATACACGCTCTTCCGTCGCTGGCAGATCGACGGGACCTGGTCTCGCATTCTCAAGAGGCTGCAGGTCAAGGCCGACGCGGCGGGACACATCGAGTGGGAGGTGTCCGTGGACTCGACGGTCTGCCGGGCCCACCAGCATTCCGCCGGGGCTCGCAAAAGGGGGCTCGTCATCCAGGCCGGACGGACACGGACGGCCTGGCGGCCGAGCCGGACGACCACGGGCTCGGCCGCTCGCGCGGCGGGCTGAGCATCAAGCTCCACCTGGCCGCCGACGCCTCCGGACACGTCCTCGCGGCCGTGGTCACCGGAGGGCAACGCGGCGACGCACCCCAGTTCATCGAGGTCATGAGCCGGATCCGGGTACCCCGACAGGCCAGTGGCCGCCCTCGTGTCCGACCCGATCGCGTACTCGCCGACCGGGCCTACTCCTCGCGCGAGATCCGCGAGTACCTGCGCCGACGACAGATCCCGCACACCATCCCGGAGAAGCGCGACCAGGCCGGCCACCGGCGACGCCGAGGCAGTACAGGTGGCCGCCCTCCCGGCTGCGACCGCGAGAAATACAAGGCCAGACACAAAGTGGAGTGCCGAATCGGACTGCTCAAGCAGGCACGCGGCGTCGCGACACGGTACGACAAGTTGGCCGTCCGCTACGAAGCGACCGTCCAACTCACCTTGATACGGCAGTCCCTGTGACCTCATTTCAAACAGGCCCTAGGTCCCCGTCCTACTTCGCCCGGTACGACACCGATGTGGTGCGTGAGCGCACCCAGGAGGCCCAGCAGTTGCAGAACCTCTGGAGGACTACGAGATCAAGTTCATCCCAGCGGTGTCCGACTTCCCCGACGTCTCGGGGAAGTCGGACGCTCGAGGCGCTACCAGCTACCAGGTCGTCCACTCATCGGTGGGAGCCACATGAAGCGCGCTGACCTGCAACGACGAGGGATTTTCGTATCAGTGGTCGGAGCAGCGCCCCGGAGGACCTGTTAGCCGCTTCTTGCGAGTCGTCAACGGCAAACCACTGTCAGCCGTACCCGGACCTCCCGGACCGCCGGCCATTCTTCGGGACGGCTGTGTGATGTTGTGGGCGCTGACGCCGGGGTGCGTCATGGAGACGACGTAGACCATGGGGTGGTCGGGGTTGGAGCGGTTCACCACGATGGTCTGGGTCGGCTGCGGGTCCTTCTGGGTGTGGGTGAGGCCGTACCAGGGGCCCGGGCCCGTGAAGTCCCAGCCGACGACCTCCTGGTCGCGCTCGCCGATCGTGATGTTGTCCATCGCCAGGTCGCCCTCCGTGTAGCCGGAGTCGACATCCCCCAGGAAGGCGTCGAGGCCGTCGTTGCTGGTGAGGAACTGCACATACAGGCGGCTCACCTTGTAGTTGTTCGTCTCGTAGTAGGCGACATTGCGCGAGTACGCCGGGATCGGGACCTGGTAAAGGTCGCGCTGCACCCTGGACGGCCAGCCCGCGGTGAGGCCGGTCGCCGAATACTTCGCCCCACTTTCCCTGCCACTGGCCCGACTCTGGCTCGCGGAGATCACCAGGTAACCCGCGGGAATGCCGATGAGCAGCACGATGACCAGGAGCGTGAACACCCGGCGGCGGATCACGCGGCCGCGGTCGTCGGCCGGGTGCTGAGGGGGCTCGGTCATCGCTGGTTTTCCTGTCGCTGTCCGGCCCTGGTACCGGCTACGCCAGGTCCGCGCCGTCCGCGGGCAAGGGAGTGGAGCCCTTCAGCTGACCCACGCCACCTCCACGGTGGGGAGCTATGTGGCCGCCACCGGGGAACCACTGGTTCTGATCCACTTCCAGGATGCCGTTGGTGATCTTCGCTCAGGGCCGCGACGTAAATGATCTTCAACGTGGTCGGGGTGCGGCTGGCCGTCACGGGAGCCTGCCGTCTATCCGGCGAGGTTGAGGCCGTGCCGGCGGGCCGTGCCGAGTATGGCGTGGTGGACGCCGACGCCCTTGAGGCGGCAATCGCACAGGATCTTCCAGCACTTCATGCGGGTGAAGACGTGCTTGACGCGTGCTCGGATCTGCTTGTGGGAGGTGTCGTGCGTCTCATGCCAGTCGTTCAGGTCTTTGCCTTGGCGGCGGCGGTGCGGCATGACGAGGCCCGTGCCAGGATGGCCGCCGTCGGCGATGGTCATCGCCGTGCTGACGGCGTCCTTCGCGGCGGATTCTGCCCCTGCCCTGCAATCGTTGCGGTTGCCTGGCAGCGGCCGGCCGGCGACCACGACGAGCCGGGTGCCGGCGTCGATGACCACTTGGTGGTTCGTGGAGTAGCGGTAGTCCTTGGACTGATCGGCCACCGTGTGGTCGCGGGCGGGCACCAGGGTGCCGTCCACGATCAGCACATTGTCCTTCGCGAACCGCCGGCGCGGCTGGAGCGCGAGCTTGGTTCCGAGATGATCGATGATCCGGTCGGCCGCCGACTTCGATACACCGAAGAGCGGGGCGAGTTGACGCAGCGTCAAGTTCGTGCGCCAGTACGCCGTGACCAGCAGTACGCGGTTCTTCAGCGGTAGGCCCCACGGCCGCCCGCGCTTCGGTTCGTCCGAGATCTCGCGGCGCAGCACGGTCATCAACTTGCCGAAGCCACGCGGGCTCAACCCCGTGAACGGGGCTATCCAGGACGGCTCGGACGCCGTGATCACACCAGCCACATCAAGATCATCTCACCGCCGCTCACGACCGCGTACGAGTATTAGCCGCGGCACTCCCGTCGGCCGGCGTAGACGTCGTCCGGAATGTTGAAGGCGGGGTCGCGGAAGCCGGTGTAGGGCAGGTAAGTGGTGCCGTGCTCGTGCACCTGGGCGGGTGGCTGGGCCTGCTTCGTTGCGATCTGCCAGGCCAGCTTCGCCTGCTGGATCGCTTCCTCGGTGTGGCCGCGGCGCAGCAGCTCCACATAGACGCGGCGCTCCACGTTCATACGTCGGGCGATGCCGGGGGTGTACCAACGGTCCACCAGGGCACGCACTCGATCGGCCAGCTCCGCTCGCTCGGTAGGGTCGCTGAAGTGCAGGGCGAGATTGCCTCCGCGGTGGAAGACATCGCCGTTGAAGTGCCGAGCGTGCAGGAAGTCGCGCTGCTGGCCGGCGGGTACCCGGTCGGCGACGGCTTGCAGTTGCAGTTCCGTCTTGAGGAAGTGCTGGCGGCGGTCTGAGACCCGGCTGGTGATGTTCTCACCGTCGTGGCGCTTGAGGACATACCGGTAGATCCGGTTGCACATGATGCTCACCGCGCGGGCGCTGGTCAACGCCGCAGCCGAGAACGGGCCATCTTCGCCGACCTGCAACTGCGGCGGGAAACGCACGTCGTGCTCCTCGAGCATGGAGCGCCGGTACAAGTGCTGGGCGCGCATGGTGCTGTAGGCCTTGGAGTGGTAGATGTCCGTACGGGGCAGTGTCGTGCGGTACGGCGAGGTCGCTCCGCCGCGGCCCACGTTGTCCTGGCGGGCCATCACCACGTCGGTGTCGTTGTCCTCGCCGACCTTGACCAGTTCTTCCAGGGCCCTCGGGTCGAGGAGGTCGTCGGCGTCCATCATGTACAGCCACCGGCCGTGAGCAAGGTCCATGGCCTCGTTGCGCGGTACCGACGGGGTGCCGGAGTTCTCCGTGCGATGGACCACGCGCAGGTTCGGATACGAGGTGGCGAAAGTGGCCAGGATAGGCGCGCTGCCGTCATTTGAGGCGTCATCGACTGCGATGACCTCCATCGCGTCCGGGCCGATGGACTGTGACAGCACCGACACCAGGCACGGCACCAGATACTTCCCGGCGTTGTACACCGGCAGAATCACACTCACATCCGGAACCCGGGCGGCATCGTATGGGCCCCGCCCAGTAAGGATCTGAGCCAAACGTGCTGTGGCATTCCCGGACACGGACAACCCCTCTCTCTACGCGGGCATACATCCCGATGACCAGCCAACCACAGGCAAACACACAGGTGAGAGACTGTGGTGTCACCCATCGGACACTTGTCGAATCTTTCGTAGCTATCACGTGACCATCGGTCACAGTCGCTTCATCCGTATCGATCTGGTTCGGCGTCCCGCTGGTCGTCCAGGCCCGCGGTCGTGGGCCTGGACGCGATGAGCTCCGCCGCCCCAAGGCAGGCATCGCACCATGACGCCTGGCGAACTTGTGCGCCGTCCAGTTCCTATGGGCCGTGCGTCACCATCACGGCCTGCGCACCAGCGACGCGCTCCGGGCGGCAACAGCCCTCCGCGGACTTGCCATCGGCCTGGCCCGGTCGATGGGCTGGAACGACGTGGTCGCCGCCACCGATTCCTATTGAGAGACTGTAGTCCTATCGATCTTGAGTGCGGTGTGATCGAAAGTGGCTGGTGGGCTGGGTGATTCTGCCGTGGCCGCGCATGAACACAGGGCCTCTGGTGCAGTTCGGAGTTGCTGAGACAACGAACGCGCCAGGAGGCCCTGATGAAGATTCCCCTTGATCGTGGACACCTGGAGACTGGGACTTGAGGTTCCAGAGGAAGTAGCATCAGGTGGGAAGCAAGTACACGAAGCGGTACACCGAAGAGTTCAAGCGCGACGCGATCGCGCTCGTCGACTCCTCGGGCAAGACGGTCACGGCCGTCGCCCGGGAGCTGGGCATCAGCTCCGAGTTTCTGCGCGGCTGGTACCGCAAGGCCAAGGCAGACCAGGGCGAGGGCGCCCCGGGCGAGTTGACCAGCGCGGAGCGCGAGGAACTGCGGCGGCTGCGGCGGGAAAACCGTGAACAGCAGCAGACGATCGAGATCCTGAAAAAAGCCACTGCCTTCTTCGTGAAGGAGAGCGACCGGTGAGCGCGTTGTACCGGTTGATCGACGCGGAGAAGGCGAACTACCCGATCGTGCTGCTCTGCCGGGTGCTGCATGTCGCCCGCTCCTCGTTCTACGCCTGGCGAGCGGGCGAGGCCGCCCGCCAGGCCCGGCAGGCCGCCGACGACGCGCTCGCCCACGAGATCTCCGTGCTGCACGTCGCCTCCCGTCACACCTACGGAGTCCCGCGGGTCCACGCCGAACTGCGGCGCCTGGGACGGCGGGTGAACCGCAAACGCGTCGCCCGGGTAATGCGCGAGCGCGACATCCGTGGCGTCACCCGCCGCAAGCGGCGCTCGCTGACCCGGCCGGATGTGAAGGCGAAGCCGGCCCCGGACCTGATCGGGCGCGACTTCCATGCCGAGCGGCCCGGGATCAAGCTGGTCGGCGACATCACCTACTTGCCCACTGCCGAGGGCTGGCTCTACCTCGCCTGTTGGCTGGACCTGGCCACCCGCGAGGTCGTCGGTTACGCCATGGTCGACCACCACCGCGCCGAACTCGTCGTGGACGCCCTCGACATGGCCCACGGCCGAGGGAACCTGGAGCCCGGCTGCGTGATCCACAGCGACCGCGGCAGTGAAGGCGGATTCAACTCGTCGTCGCAACACCTTGATTCCGGAGGTGTTCAAGATCGCTACGGAGGACTGGAGCAGGAAGACCGGCGACGCGCCCGAGGTGCTTCGGCGGCAGTGGCGCGCTGACCGGGCGCTGAGGCCGGCGATGCGCTCGCCTGGTCGGCCTGATCCGTCGCGGGTGGTGCAGCGGCAGTTCTGGCGGCTGATCGCCACGGGCGTCACGACGGCTGAGGCATCGCTGAGGGTCGGGGTGTCATGGCCGGTCGGTACTCGGTGGTTCCGTCACGCTGGCGGCATGCCGCCGATCTCTCTGGCCGAGTCCGCCGGCCGCTACCTGACCTTCGAGGAGCGTGAGGAGATCGCGATTCTGCGGGCCCAGGGCAAGGGCGTGAGGGAGATCGCCCGCACGATCGGGCGTGACCCGGGGACGATCTCACGCGAGTTGCGCCGCAACGCCGCCACCCGCAGCGGGAAGCAGGAGTACCGGGCCACGGTCGCTCAGTGGAAGGCCCAACAGGCCGCGAAGCGCCCGAAGACTGCGAAGCTCGCAGGCAACGACAGGTTGCGTGAATATGTACAGGAACGGCTCGCCGGCAGTGTCCGTCGTCCCGACGGCACGATCGTCTCCGGGCCCAGGACGCCCGCGTGGAAGGGGCTGAACAAGCCGCACCGGCAGGACAGAAGATGGGCGACGGCACGGAGCCCGGAGCAGATCTCACACCGCCTCCGTGTCGACTTCCCCGATGATGAGTCCATGCACATCAGCCACGAAGCGATCTACCAGGCGCTGTTCATCGAGGGCCGTGGCGCGCTCAAGCGGGAGCTGGTCATGTGTCTGCGTACCGGCCGGGCGTTGCGCACTCCCCGGGCACGGTCGCAGAACAAGCCGCAAGGGCATGTCACTGCGGACGTCGTCCTCAGTGAACGCCCCGCCGAGGCTGGGGACCGCGCGGTCCCGGGACACTGGGAGGGTGATTTGATCATCGGGACGGGCCGCTCCGCGATCGGCACGCTCGTCGAGCGCAGCAGCCGCTCCACGCTCTTGGTGCACCTGCCCCGACTCGAGGGCTGGGGCACGGTTCCGCCGGTGAAGAACGGCACCTCGCTCGGCGGATACGGCGCGATTGCGATGAACGCGGCGCTCACGACGTCGATGACCCGGCTGCCCGAGCAGCTACGCAAGACCCTCACCTGGGACCGCGGGAAGGAACTCTCCGGCCACGCCCAATTCGCTCTCGACACCGGGACGAAGGTGTTCTTCGCCGATCCGCACTCGCCCTGGCAACGACCGACGAACGAGAACACCAACGGGCTGCTGCGTCAGTACTTCCCAAAGGGCACCGACCTCTCCCGGTGGTCGGTCGCGGACCTCGAAGCCGTCGCCATGGCGATCAACAATCGGCCCCGCAAGGCCCTCGGTTGGCGGACGCCGAACGAGGTCTTCGAAGAACAGCTACGCTCGCTACAACAACCCGATGTTGCAACCACCGGTTGAACTCACCCAATACACCTCGGCCCAATTTCGCGATCGCATAAGGGAGTTGGGTCGGCGGAACAGCTGCGGACGCACCGGATCATGCTTCGACAACGCCGCCGCGGAGAGTTTCTGGGCCCTCCTCAAGGAAGAGATCGGCACCCACACCTGGCCCGACCGGGCCACCGCCCGCGCCGAGGTTTTCACCTTTATCGAGACCTTCTACAACCGCCGCCGCCTGCGCAAGCACAAGATTTTCGGCTACCTCACCCCGGCCGAGACCAGGCAGCGGCATCAACACGCCCTCGCGGCATAACCGACGAGTGTCCAAGATCACGGGGAAACTTCCAAGGCCGGGTAGTTAGCGAACTCGCAGGTCATGCAAGGGGTGTTGACGAGTTTCCGATATGGAGCAACGGAGCTCGTTGGTACAGGCAGTCGTCCAAGACAGCTTGTCCCGCAAGGAGCTCCGTTGCCTACTCATTGAGCGTTTTCAGTTCGGTCACCGATCGGGTGATGGGGGCGGTGTGACGTCGGGGCGCGCAACGGGCAGGGCTCCCGTGCCGTTGAGGGAGGTGTTCGACGTCTCAACTCAGCAGCACAGGAGCCCTGTTGGTTCCGTATCCTGCCGTACTCGACCTGCCTCACGCCCTGGTCGAGTGGCTCACGATGCTCATCGTCACCCGCGAGGGCGACCGGCGGTGCAAACTCCCGCCGCACCGCCGCGCGCTGGTCGCACTTGTGTACCTGCGCCGCCATGACACCCTCGCCCAGATCGCCGCGGCCTTCGGGATATCCGTCGGCACCGCCCACGCCTACGTCAGCGCGGTCGCCGGCCTGCTCGCCGAGCAGGCACCGGACCTGCTGAAGACGCTGCGCACGCACGACCCGGACTTCATCCTTCTGGACGGCACGCTCGCAGAGTGCGACCGCGTCGGCGACGGCCGGGCCGACTACTCGGCGAAACACAAGCGGCACGGCGTGAACGTGCAGGTCGTCACGGATCCCACCGGGAAGATCCTCTGGCTGTCGCCGGCGCTGCCGGGCCGGACCCACGATCTGACAGCCGCTCGGATCCACAAGATCCTCCGGATCTGCGAACGCCAAGACGTCCCCATCCTCGCTGACATGGCCTACATCGGCGGCGGCAACTGGGTCACCACCGCCAAGCGCCGCCCGCCAGGCGGCGAACTCACACCCACCGAGCAATCTGCGAACCGCGCCCTGGCCGCAGCCCGGGCACCCGTCGAACGAGGCATGGCACGACTGAAGTCCTGGCAGATTTTCCGCAGATCCCGCATCAGCCCCAACCGCATAAGCGTCATCACCAAAGCCGTCCTCACCCTGGAGAGGCAACGCTGAAAACGCTCATTGTCTCCTGCCGCCTGCACTGACGGCCATCACCCGAACGGTCACGGTGGCCGCGGGCCGGTTCGCTCCCGGACATCTGGGGGAACTGACGCCGATCATGCCGTTCGAGCTGGTCGACGCGGTCTTGTCGGAGACCGGGACCGTGCAGCGGCGGTTGCGTGATCTGCCCTCGCGGGTCGGCGTCTACTTCCTCCTGGCGATGTGCTTGTTCCCCGAGGTCGGCTACCGGCTGGTCTGGGACAAGCTGACCGCAGGCCTGTCGGGGATGCCGATCGTCTGCCCGAGCACGAAAGCGTTACGTGGTCTGCGTCGCCGGCTCGGCAGCGCGCCGGTGCGGGCGTTGTTCGAGGTGCTGGCCGGGCCGTTGGCCCAGCCAACCACACCGGGGGTACGGTTCGGCCCGTATCGGACGGTGTCGTTCGACGGCTGCAGCTCGATCAAAGTGCCCGACAGCGAGCGCAATCGGAGCTGGCTGAGGCGGTGCCCGCACGGCGGTTTTCCCCAGGTCGAGCTGATGACGCTCGTGGAGACCGGTACCCGGGCCGTGGTCGGGGCGGTCTTCGGCCCTACCCGGGAGGGCGAGACCTCGTACGCCACCAGGTTGTTGCCGCATCTGGTCCCGGAAATGCTGGTCTTGTGGGACCGGGGCTTCGACAGCAACGACTTCCTCGCCGCCGTGCACGCCACCGGCGCACGGGTCTTGGGCCGCATCAATCAGCGCCGCCGTCCACCGGTTTTGAAGGCACTCGCCGACTCTTCCTACCTCTCGGTCATCGGCGGCGTCCGGGTACGCATCATCGAGGCCCGAGTGAGCGTCATCTGCACGGACGGCAGCACCTTCGAGGGCTCCTACCGTCTGGCAACCACGTTGCTGGATGCCCGCCGCTACCCCGCCGACCGCCTCGTGCACCTCTATCACGAACGTTGGGAGCACGAGAGCGCCTACTACGCGCTCCGCCACACCATCCTGCACGCACGGGTCCTGCGCTCTCACGATCCGGCAGGCGTCGAGCAGGAGATGTGGGCTCTGCTCACTCTCTACCAGCTTCTGCGCCGCACCATGGTCGATGCAGCAGAGTCCAGGCCAGGCACCGACCCAGACCGCTGTGGCTTCACCGTCGCCTTCCAAACCGCTCGCGACCTGCTGGTATGCGCGGAAGGAGTCTTCGAGCAGGGCATCGGGGAGATCGGCCAACGAGTCCTGTCGGCGCTGTCGCCCGCGCGGCGGTCCCGTGTCAGCACCCGCAAGGTGAAGTCCCCCATCTCCCGTTACGCGGAAAGGAAACTGGACGGCCGACCCGACGGCAGCAAGGTCGTGACCTCGACGACGATCACTCTCCTGCCGCCCCCACCGCCACAGCCCGCACTGCCCGCGACGACCGACCGGGAGAACACCGGCAACCGCATGGCACGTGTCCTGACCATCCTGCAGGCAGAGCCCGAACGGCTGTGGCGATCAAGAGAGATCGCCGAGCTCCTCGGCGACGTCACCCTCGTCGCCACCTATCGCCAACTCGCCCGCTGGGCCGAGAGAGGAATGATCAAGAGAGTCCGCACGGGCCGCTACGCGGCAATCACGATGCCGCCTCCCTTGCGTAACCAGCGGAAACGCTAACTACCCGGCCTTGGGGGAATGCCCCATGCCGGCCTCCCCCTGGCCGGGAACAATGCAGCGAAGTCCTCGTCCCTAAACAGCACCCCCGGCTCGTCCCGGACGGGTGTAGCTCTCGCGTAGTGAGGTCTCCGATCACGCGCCGAGTGTGAAGTTGGCTTGGTCGGCGTGGGGGTGCAGTCGCTGCTGTTCGGCGCGGACGTGGAAGTTCCAGTACGCGGGAAAGTCTCCGTTCTTGTCGATCGCCCTCAGGGTGAGGAGGGCCTCGGCGCCGGGAACGCTCCACCTGCTGCCGGTAATGTCCAGTCTGTCGGCGACCAAGTGACGTGCTGCCCCCTCGATGACGCCGCTGGCGATCGGCCAGCCGGCCGCGAGGGCCGTCTCGTAGTGGACGAAGTCGGCGTTGTTTTCGAGGTAGTTGCACGTCTTGTCGACACCCGTGCGGTCCTCGCCGGTCAGGTGGTGGCGGTCGGCCTCGGCGCGGAGCTCGTCGGCGGCCCGGTTGGCGCATCCGGCGAGGATGCGGGCCACCTTGCCGGCGATCCAGTCCTCGGCGTCCGGATCGGTACCGGAGTAGAAGCAGCGGGCGGCGGCCCACAACTTCTCGATCACGTGAACCACATCGAGGGCGATGTGGATGTCCACGTTCCGGCGCCGGGCTTCTTCCTGGATCAGCTCGAGCTGGTGGCGGGCGCCGTCGACCAGGACCACCCAGCGCCGCTGGTGGTGCGGGTCGCGGGCCTGGGCCTGGTCGAAGGCGGCGGCGATCACCTGGTCGGGGTCGTGTTCGACGGAGCCGGTCAGCCATTTCGCCCGGGCCGTCGGCCCGGGGCGGGGTGGTCGGTCGCCGCTGCGGCCGCCGGGCGGGGTGATGATGTCGTGCGGGCGGCGCACGGCCGGTTCGGCGTCGTAGACCGCGGCGAGCGTCGCCATCCGCTTGGTGTGTCCTGAATGCGAAGGAGAAAGGACATGTAGGAGTTCTGATCCGTAGCAATGCTGCGTGACTGATGAAGGAATTTGGCCCTTCGGAGTCGCCCTGCGGGGGGAGGCTTCAAACCGCCCCGCGCTGCGTTGGCTGAAGACCGTCGTGGTGAGCGGTCGGGGAAAAGGCGCCGTATGAGGCGTCAGGTGGGGACCAGGAAGACGAACGCAAGTGAATCGTTGCTGACGTGTCGAAAATGGTAAGACGGCATCGAAACCGTGGGAATAAGCGGCCTCGGGAAAGAGTCTGGCGGGAGCCCGTCTATTGGCCAGGCGGTGTCCGGCATGGAGACGACGTGAGCCTGGTCTGCTGCGGTCACGTGGAACAGGAGAAGGCACGCTTCGATACGTCCTGTCCCGGTAGGGCAGGTGAGAGGGAGTGCTCCAAGCGGCCATCACCGCAAGGGGTCGAGTACCGAGGCGAAGCGTGCTGGCGGACCGGCTCGTAGTAGTGAGGAATCCCCTGCAATGGGGGTGGAGCGAAGGGGCCGGGTCGTTCGTGGCTATGTGTGTCTGGTCAACCGGATGTTCTCCGGGAGGAGCCGATGGACAAGTTGAAATCACAGGTCAAACCGTTCGAGATCCTAAAATCGGAGGTCTGGGAAGCGTGGCGTGAGGTAAGGGCGAACAAGGGGGCGGCCGGCGTGGATGGCCAGTCCGTCGAGGAATTCGAGAAGGATCTGAAGAACAACCTTTACAAGATCTGGAACCGGATGCCCTCGGGGGCGTACTTCCCGCCGCCGGTCCGCGCGGTGGAAATCCCCAAGCCGCACGGCGGAGGCACAAGAGTCCTAGGAATTCCTTGTGTTGCCGACCGGGTGGCCCAGACCGTGGTGGCCCGGCATCTATCGAGGAGGGTGGAGCCGATGTTCCATCCCGACTCATACGGATACCGGCCGCAGCGGTCGGCCCTGGACGCGGTGGAACGCTGCCGGGAACGGTGCTGGAAGAAGGACTGGGTCATCGATCTCGATGTGCAGAAGTTCTTCGACACCGTCCGGTGGGACCTCGTGGTCAAGGCCGTAGAGGCACACACCGACGCCGTCTGGGTGAAGTTGTATGTCAAACGGTGGCTGTGTGCGCCGTTGCAACTGCCCGACGGCACCCTCCAGCAGAGAGACCGGGGGACCCCGCAAGGATCTTCGGTCTCACCGGTGTTGGCGAACCTGTTCATGCACTACGCGTTCGACATGTGGCTCGTCCGGGAGTTCCCGACGGTCGATTTTGAACGTTATGCCGATGATGCGGTGATCCACTGCGTCAGCGAGCGGCAGGCCCGCCGTGTGCTGGCCGCGCTCGGGGACAGGATGGAAGAAGTCGGGCTGCGTCTGCACCCCGACAAGACCCGGATCGTGTACTGCAAGGACGCGTTCCGCCATGGCTCGGCAGAGCACACGGCGTTCACGTTCCTGGGGTTCACGTTCCGCCAGCGCCGGGTACGCGGCAAGGACGGCACGCCCTTCTTGTCGTTCATGCCCGCGATCAGCAAGGATGCCCTGAAGAAGATCAGCTCGGAGATCCGCTCCTGGCGGCTCCATCAGCGGATCAACCACACGATCACAGAGCTCGCTCAGCGGCTGAACCCGCTGATCGCGGGCTGGATGCAGTACTACGGCCGGTACTACCGATCGGCCATGTATCCGCTCCTCAGACGCATCAACGCCTACCTGGTGCGCTGGCTCCGCGAGAAGTACAAGCATCTGCGCGCGGTGAGGAAGGCCATTGCGGCTTCCTCGACCGGGCTGCCCGCCACTATCCAGGCATGTTCAAGCACTGGAAGTGGACGACAGCCCCCTCGATGACCTGACGATCAGGACGACAAGAGCCGTGTAACGAGAGATTGTTAAGCACGGTTCTGTGGGAGCCCGGGAGTGAGATTCCCCCGGGCCACCCGACCGCCCGGCCTTCTCGCCGGTGGCCAGGCGGGTGCGGAAGGTGCGTTTCGCGCGCTCGGCGGCCTTGCGGGTGGCCTCGCGCAGATGGCCGGGGCGCATGGTGATGCCCTTGCCGTCCACGGAGATCACCAGGAGTGTGGACGCGGTCTGCGGGATCGGGGTGCGGACGGCGTAGAAGGCGGCGGTGTCCACGGCCGCGGCCCGCACGAGGTGTTCGATCTGCCGTTTGCCCGCGATCCTGCCGCAGGCGCGGGTGATCGCCTCCAGTGCGGTGTCGTAGGAACCGCGCACCGCCTCGAGCACGGCAAGGCGGCGGATTCCCAGGCTGTGCCGCTCGCGCGGCAGGCCGAGCAGGGCGTCGGCCGGATAGCAGTTGGGCCGGCCCGGCGCCCGAAGCGCGCACCGTGACACGGTCACCGTGCCGACCACGGTGGCCAGTTCCCGGTGGTGCCCGGCCTCCAGGCGGGTGCGTCCGTCGAACAAGGTCGCGCGGGCGGGCACCGCCATCGCCTTCAACCGTGTCTCCTCCCGGTTCGCACGGAGGTCAAGGTGGGCCTGCAGCAGCAGCCGGGCCAGCTCCCGGCCCTGCTCGGCGGCCAGCTCCTCCACCTCGTGGTGGGGTGCGGTGAGGGTGTCGGGGCCGGAGAGGTCGGCAACCAGGTGCGTGAAGAAAGAAACCGCGGCGGCAAACGGGTCAGCCATCGCGGCCTGCTCGTAATCTTCCATCGGGCTCTCGATCCTGGGCATCGGATGGTTTCGTCGCCCTCGACGCTAGGACCGGGAGCCCTCCCCATCACCCGCGCGACGCGAGGCCGCGGGATCGCTGTGATGCCCCGGCGCACGCCCCGCCGCTGCCGCGTTGCGGGAGGCAAACAGGCCCGGCGACACCTCCGCGATCCAGCCCCGCTCCGTGAGCCGCTTCAGCTTCGAACGGAACCCCTCCACCTTCGACTTGTCCGTCGACAGGCCCAGCACCGAGCACAACTGATGGGCCCGCAGCGGATGCACCGCATCAGCGAGCACCTCCACGATGTCCGCGTACGCCCGCGGCAGAGCCTCCAGCCCGAGCTCAGCCGACCACGTCGGCACCAGGCGCACCCCCATCGGCGAGCCGACCTCGAAACCTTCCGTATCCGGCACGGCAGCCGCCTCGGCCGACTCTCCCGACACGGCCGCCTCTCCGGGCCCCGAGACCGGGCCGTCCCCGGAAAGGATCTCCGCCATCGTCTCCCGCGTGATCTCCAGACGGGACACGACGGCCTCCTGCTCGGTCAGCCGCGCGGTCAACTCCGCGATCTGTCCACGCAGTTCCTCGATCAACTTCCGTGCGTGCGCGTCGCGCCGCTCCAATTCCTCCAGCCACGAAACCATCGCCGCCCCCGAACCCGAGTCCTGCTCACGACGATCGGGCAATCCAGCGCGATCAGCAACGGCCCACCCCAAGCCGGCTCACTACGCGAGAGCTACACCCGTCCCGGACCCGGATGGCCAGGCTTCCCCGGGGGAACGCAGCCCGCGCCACCCGTGCCGTCTCCACCGGGACCTCGCCCGGCCCATACGAGCGCATTGACATGGCAACCCCCACGCCACTGACGTCGGTCCCCGAGACCAAGTCTCGGGGACCGACGTCAGTACCCGCAGCCAAATTGGCCAACAGGGTCGGGAACACCCGACCGGGCATCGTGATTCCTGTGTGGTGTGCAGTTCTACGGGCTCACCGTGGGGGTGGGCCCGTCTGGATTAGTCGATCATCCAGGTCTGCACTGCGGTGCCGGTGTAGGTGGCGTTCTGGGTGCCGCCGTTGGCGGTCTCGGTCAGGCCCAGGTCGTCTCCGGTCGTGGTGAAGGAGAGTTCACCGGCGACTCCGCCGCTGTAGGTGACGGTCTGGCTGTCCTTGAGGGTGCCGTCGGTCGGCGGGGCGACCGCGCGGACCACGGTGCCCGATTCGGTGCCGCCGCCGCGCAGGTCCAGGACCGTGCGCTGGCCGGTGCGGGGGTCGACCGCACGCTTGCTGATCAGCGCGCCGTCGTCGGTGAGCATCCACTGCTGGTCGGTGTCACCGTCCGCGGGCAGGGCCCTGGTGGACACACCGGCCTCCCCGGTGGTGGAGTCGATACCGGTCGCGCCGTGCACGGTCAGCTTGTCGCCGGTGCCGGCGGTGACGGTGCCGAACTCGTCATTGGCGCCGGACGTGGCCGTCCAGGACTGGTTGTAGGCGCCGGTGTAGTCCTGCACCGAGGCACCCGTCGCGGCCGAGCCCGTGGCCGCCAGTCCGTAACCGTCAGTGTCCGCACGGCCGTTGGTCAGCGACCCGCCGTCGTTCAGATTCCAGGACTGCGAGCCGTCGGTGTCCTCGTCCGCGGTCTGCGGGGAGTCGATCAGCGCCGAGGCCGCACCCTCGTTCAGGTCCAGCACCAGGTGTGAACCGGTGTCCGGATCGACCGCCGCGGGGTCCTCGTTGATCAGATGCCCGTCATCCAGCGTCCACCGCTGTGCCGTCTCCGAGGAATCGACATCCATCGCGTGCACCGAGGCACCGTGACCGGTCGCACCGTCCTGCACGCTGCCGGTCGCCTCCAGAGCCTGCCCCTGGTCGTTCACCAGCTGCTGGTTCTGGAACCCCGACGGGTCGTAGACCGTGACCGTCACGGTCGCGGTGTACTCGTTGTTGTCGGCGTCGGTGGCGGTGTAGGTGAAGGTGTCCTTACCCGAGAAACCGGTGTCCGGCACATAGTGCACCTTGCCGTCGACAACCTCCGCCGTACCGTTGTCCGGATCCGACGCCGACTTCAGCGTCAGGTCACCGGCGTCATTGGCCAGCACATCCACATCCGTGGCCGTCTCATAGTTCGTCGACGCGATGTCGTCCAGCACTCCGGCCGGCTGATCGCCCACCGTCATCGAGACGGTCCCCACGGTCTTGTAAACGTGCTCACCGTCCATGGCCCTGTAGGTGAAGGTGTCCGGACCGCTGTAACCAGCGTCCGGCACGTAGTGCACCGTGTTGTCGTCATTGATGGTCGCCGTGCCGTGCGCCGGCTGCGTCACCGAGTACGTCGACAACACCTTGCCGGTGTCATTGGCCAGCACGTCCACGTCCACCGGCGTCTCATACGGCGTCGAGGCGACGTCATCCACCACCGTCGAATCCGTCCCCTCCACCGTGACAATCACCGTCGCGGTGTACTCGTTGCCATCGGTGTCAGTGGCGGTGTAGGTGAAGTGTTCGGCACCCGTGAAGCCGTAGTACGGCGCGTAGTGCACCGTACCGTCGCTGTTGATGGTCGTCGTCCCGTGCGTCCTCCCATCATCCCCGGAGTGCGACGGCTGTGTCACCGACGTCACCGTCAGGTCACCGGTGTCATTGGCCAGCACATCAATGTCCGCCGGCGTGTCAAACGGCGTCGACGCCGTGTCATCCACCACCGTCGCCGGCGGCGCGCCGACCGTCATCGTGACCGTTGCGACATCGGTGTCGCTGGCGGTGGTGCTGTACTGGAAGGTGTCGGTGCCGCTGAAACCGTCGTCGGGTACGTAGTGGACCTTGTTGTCGGCGGTCTTTGTCGTGGTGCCGTGCTTCGGGTCCGACACGTTCGCCAGGGTGTCGGCGCCGGTGTCGTTGGCCAGGACATCCACATCCGTGGCCGTCTGATACGCCGTCGACGCCGTGTCATCCACCAACGACACATCCGGCGCGTCCACGGTCATGGTGACGGTTGCGTAGTCGGTGTCGCTGGCGGTGGTGCTGTAGGTGAAGGTGTCGGTGCCGCTGTAGCCGTCGTCCGGCTTGTAGTTCACGGTCTTCTTGTCGTCGCTGATGGTCGTGGTGCCGTGGTCCGGCTGCGACACCTTTGCGAGGGTGTCGGCGCCGGTGTCGTTGGCCAGGACATCCACATCCGTGGCCGTCTGATACGCCGTCGACGCCGTGTCATCCACCAGCTTCACATCCGGCGCGCCGACCGTCATCGTGACGGTTGCGTTGTACTGCTTGCCGGCGGCGGTGGCGAAGTAGGTAAAGGTGTCGGTTCCGCTGAAACCGTCGTCCGGCACATAGTGCACCTTGCCGTTGGAAACAGTCGCCGTACCGTGCGGCGGCGTCGTCGTCCCCACCAATGTCAGGTCACCGGTGTCGTTGGCCAGGACATCCACATCGGCGGCCGTCTGATACGCCGTCGACGCCGTGTCATCCACCAACTCCGCAGACGGTGCGCCCACCGTCACCGCCACACTTGCTTTGTCAGTGTTGCCATGGCTGTCGGTGACGGTGTAAGTGAAGGCGTCAATAACACCGGCGGAATCGTCGGGTGCCGTGTAGTGCACCTTATTGCCAGAAATAGCCGTCTTACCGCCGGCCGTTCCCGACCCCACCGACGTCAGCGTCAGGCCGTCACCGACGTCATTGGCCAGCACGTCTATATCCACCGAATCCCCCGACGCCACCGCCGCCGTATCGTTCACCGCATCCACGGTCGGCGCGTCCACGGTCATGGTGACGGTTGCGACATCGGTGTCGCTGGCGGTGGTGCTGTACTGGAAGGTGTCGGTGCCGCTGAAACCGTCGTCGGGTACGTAGTGGACCTTGTTGTCGGCGGTCTTTGTCGTGGTGCCGTGCTTCGGGTCCGACACGTTCGCCAGGGTGTCGGCACCGGTGTCGTTGGCCAGGACATCCACATCCGTGGCCGTCTGATACGCCGTCGACGCCGTGTCATCCACCAACGACACATCCGGCGCGCCGACCGTCATCGTGACGGTCGCGTAGTCGGTGTCGCTGGCGGTGGTGCTGTACTGGAAGGTGTCCGTGCCGCTGAAACCGTCGTCGGGTACGTAGTGGACCTTGTTGTCGGCGGTCTTCGTCGTGGTGCCGTGCTTCGGGTCCGACACGTTCGCCAGGGTGTCGGCACCGGTGTCGTTGGCCAGGACATCCACATCCGTGGCCGTCTCGTAGTTCGTCGACGCGGTGTCATCCACCAACTTCGCACTCGGCGTGCCCACCATTATCGTCACCGTCGCGGTGTGCTTGGTGCCACTGTTGTTGGTGGCGGTGTAGTCGAAGGTGTCCTTGCCCGAGAAACCGGTGTCCGGTACATAGTGCACCTTGCCGTTAGAAACGGTCGCCGCACCGTGGGCCGGATCCGTCACCGACTTCACCGTCGTCAGACCGGTGTCATTGGCCAGCACATCCACATCCACCGGCGTGTCATACGGCGTCGACGCTATGTCGTCAGCTGCCGCCGACGTGTCCTCCGGCGGATCCACCGTCACATGTACCGTTCCGGTGATCGGGGGATTACCCCAAATGGTATCCGTCATGGTGTATTGAAAAGTGTCCTGGCCAGAGTAGCCAGGATCTGGCGTGTAATTTACCCCATAGGCGGGCGAAGCTAGCTACGCCGTGCCATGGGCTGGATTTGACGTGGAAGTTACTCGGTAAGAACTGTAAAGACATTGCGCAGCTGTATTGTCGTTACTCCAGACGTCAATATAGTTGTTGCTTGAATTGGCGGACACCGTGGCGTAGTCGTCAGTTGTGTGAACGTTGTTACAGCCCCCCGTTGAAGTCTCTGCCGCTGGTGCTGCCATCGCCGGAACGGCAGCAGTAGTTGCTACTCCCGCCGCCAGCAGTACCGTTGCAATTGACGCCGACAGCCGACGCTTCGCGCTCATCAAAGTCCACCTTTTCGCACATCCCTACCCTCGATCGCGTACGATCCAGGAGTCTTCACGCATCATTCTCCTTCCACCTCCCCCCCATTGTCATGACGGAAAGTCAACACGCGGGTGTCAAAAGTCAATTGGATGCGACACCAAGGTAACGCGCGGGAAAACTGGGTCGACACCGGTTACGCGAACAGTGAGCTCTTTCAGCGTGGCCACTGATCGGGTGACGGGCTGGTGCTCCGCAACGCACAAGACTCCCGTGCCGTTGAGCGAGGTGTTCGAAGTCTCAACTCGTTGGCACAGGAGCCTCGTTGGTTCCCTATCCTGCCGCACTCGACCTGCCTCACGCGCTGGTCGAGTGGGTCACCATGCTCATCGTCGCCCGCGAGGGTGACCGCCGCTGCAAGCTCCCGCCGCACCAACGTGCCCTCGTCGCCCTGGTGTACCTACGCCGGCACGACACACTCACCGAGATCGCAGCAGGCTTCGGCATCGCCGTCGGCGCCGCCCACGCCTACACCGCCTCCGTGATCGACCTGCTTGCCGACCGCGCCCCGGCCTGCTGCGTGCGCTGCGTGAAACCGATCCCGACCACGTCCTGCTCGACGGCGCCCTCGCCGAGTGCGACCGCGTCGGTGACGGCCGGGCCGACTACTCCCACAAGCACCGTCGACACGGGGTGAACGTCCAGGTGGTAACCGATCCAGCCGGTCGCACGCTGTGGATCTCGCCTGTCCTCCCCGGCCGCACACATGACCTGACCGCGGCCCGCACCCACCGGATCATCCGGATCTGCGAGCGCCAGGGCATCCCGATCCTGGCCGACTGCGCCTATACGGGCGCCGGACCGTGGGTGACCACGCCACTCCGACGCCCGCCCGGGCGCGGGCTGACGCCAACTCAGCAGACCGTCAACCGGGCGCTCTCGACGGCGCGAGCGCCCGTCGAGCAAGGCATGGCCCGACTCAAGTCGTGGCACATCTTCCGCAGGTCACAAGGCCTGTCCCGTAAATGATCTTCGGTGTGGTCGGAGTGCGCCACCCGTTGCGGGGGGCTTGCCGTCTATCCGGCGAGGTTGAGGTTGTGCAGGCGGGCGATGCCGAGCATCGCGTGATGGACACCGTCGCCTCTGAGTCGGCAATCCCGCAGGATCTTCCAGCACTTCATGCGGGCGAAGACGTGCTCGACGCGGGCACGGACCTGTTTGTGGGAGGTGTTGTGCGTCTTCTGCCAGTCGGTCAGCTCTTCGCCTTTGCGGCGGCGGTGCGGCATCACCAGGCCGGTGGGGCTTCCACCCGGGAAGTAGACACGGTTTCGTGTGGTTATGCGGCGAGTGTCAAGTTAGCTGATTGCTCGTAGGCGACAGGGCTGAGGTGTCCGTTCGCCGAGTGCCGGCGCCTGGTGTTCTAAGCGGCCTGGGTGAAGTTCGTTGCTGATGTGCGGATTCGGTCGCGTCGGCGGGTGAGGGCCTTGTCGACGGCCCTGCCGATGTCATCGGTGCTGGTCTGGGTGCGCTGTGGGTAGTCCTCGTACTTCGCCTGCCGCCAGACCAGCTCGATGTCGTTCAATTCCGGGCTGCGCGGCGGCAGATAGAACAGGTCCACCCCGATCTTCGCCAGTTGTCGACGACGCCCCTTGAACACCTTGGCCGTGTGCACGGAGGCGTTGTCGAGCACGACGGTGCACGGCCTGCGCCGTTCCCACACGGGCATGGCATCGGCACCGATGCCGTCGGCGGCCAGGTCCAGCACGCCCGCGCCACCGCCGAGGCCCGCCAGCTGACGGCAGACGAACTCCAGCAGCATCTCTGCGTCGACCTTCCCGCAGGTGCGCTGCCAGATCAGATCCGGCTCTGTGCCGACGACCTTCGCACCGAGCACGTTGACCCGCCGGTTCCGGGTGTCCTCCTTGGCTACCACGGCCCGCTGTCCGACCCTCGACCAGGTGTAACCCGTGGGCATGGTCGGGGCGAAGCCGGACTCGTCCAGGAAGATCAGGTCGCGTTCGCCCGCGTGCGCCTCCATCCGTAAGTCCGCAAGTCCCCCAGCTCCGCCTTTGCGGCCTGCTGGAGGACGGGGTCGGCCTTGTGCCGCACGCTGTCGCGGGTCCGTTTCCATCGGAAGCCGTCGCGGTGCAACAGCTCACTCAGCCAGTCCACGGAGATCTCCACTCCGCGTTCGGCGAACAGCCAGTCACGCAGGGCCGACGCGGTCCAGGTGACCCCCTTGACCGCGGAGTCGTCCAGCAACTCGGTCAGCGCGGCCCGGTCCTCGGGGCCGAGAAGTTTTGCGGGACGGCCGGGACGCGAGGCATCGAGCAGTCCCGCGATCCCGCCCTCCTCGAAGCGGTGCACGGCGGCCCGGACCGTGACGGGGTGGCACTCCAGCAGGTCGGCGACCTCGGCAGTGGTCCGCCCGCGGTCGAGGAATCGGATGCATTCGGCCCGCTGCCGGGTGTACGCGGTCAGATCACAGCGGGCCAACAACCCGCGCAGGTCCCTGCGCTGATCATCAGTCAGCTCGACTCGGAGGCTCTTCCCCATGGTGTCCCTCCTACAGGACACCTACCCGACACACGCAACTTCACCGGATCCGCTTAGCGCGCCAGCCACTGGAAGACCCGGTGCCGACAGGCGTCGGCGCCGTCGTAGCGGCGGGCGCCCTTGAGCGTCTCGCGTTTCAGGGAGGCGTGGAAGGATTCGCAGGCGGCGTTGTCCGCGCTCGTGCCCACCGCGCCCATGGACTGGATCACGCCCAACTCGGTGCACAGACCAGCGAATTGGCGGGATCCGTACTGGGTGAGTTCAACCGGTGGTTGCAACATCGGGTTGTTGTAGCGAGCGTAGCTGTTCTTCGAAGACCTCGTTCGGCGTCCGCCAACCGAGGGCCTTGCGGGGCCGATTGTTGATCGCCATGGCGACGGCTTCGAGGTCCGCGACCGACCACCGGGAGAGGTCGGTGCGCATGTGGTCGGCGATCGACCAGCCCACCACGCGCCGAGAGAAGCAGTCCAGGACCGTGGCGAGGTAGAGGTGCTCGCCGTCGCCGACGGGCAGATACGTGATGTCACCCATGTACTTCAGGTTCGGCGCACTCGCGGTGAAGTCTCTCTGGAACAGGTCCGCCACCGGCGTCTGCGACGGCTCCGGGACCGTGGTCCGGACCCGCTTGCGCAGACGGAAGCCGGCGATGAGGAACTTGCGCATGACACGGGCAACTTTCTTCTCGTTGATGTGCAGGCCGTGGGTGTCACGGAGCTCGGCAGTGACGCGCGGGGCGCCGTAGGTGCCGTCCGACTCGGCGTGCACGGCCTTGATCCTCGTCGCCAGGGCCCGGTCACTTTGCTCGCGCCGGGCGCGGGTCTCGCGTGAAGCGCGCCATTTGTAATAGCTGGAGCGGACGACGTCCAGCACCTGGCAGAGCCGCTTGACCTCGAAGGTCTCGCGCTGGTCCTCGATGAACTGGAAGCGGCTCGTCACCAGGTCATCTCGGCGGCGAAAAACTTCGTCGCCTTGCGCAGGATGTCGCGTTCAGTGGCGAGCGTCGCGTTCTCCTTGCGCACCGTCTTCAGCTCCGCGCGCAGGGCCGCTATCTCGGCCTTCAGCTCTTCTTCCCGGCTCGGCTCACTCACCGCGGTCGGCTCCCTGGTCTTGCTCGTGGTCGTGCTGTCCTCGCCCTGGCGGGACCGCTCGGCCCGCACCCAGTCCCGCAGTGTGCCCCGGCTCACGCCCAGGCCCTCCGCGACCCCGGCCAGGGTCAGGCCCGGATCAGACAGGTACAGCGCGACGGCATCCGCCTTGAACTCCGGCGAGTAGAACTTCATCACCATAAGGGACATCTCCTCCCCGCCCCCAGGTCAGAGGCGGGATCAAAGTGTCCACTCTCCGGGGGGAGGCGCCAGGCGATGATCCAGTGGTCGATGACGATGCTCATGATCCGCCGCCTCGCGGGCCCGCGGCGAGCGCGAACCGCCCCGACGGCTCCTTGACCAGCCAGCCCCTGCGCACCAGCCGGTTCGCCTTGGACCGCACTCCCTCCAGCTTCGCCGCCACCGGCTCTACCCCGAGCCCCGCAGCCAAGTCCTTGCAGGTCAACGCCGACGCGGAAGCGGTCAGGACCGCCAACATCCGCTGATACTCCGGCGACGGCGACGGCGACGGCGACGGCGACGGCGACGGCGACGGCGACGGCGACGGCGACGGTTCAGGATCCCCGGACGCCGGCGGGTCCGCCTCCACCACACCGTCCGGGTCGGCGAGAACCTCGACGACAGTCTCCCGGGAGACGACGAACCGCTCCCAGTCGAGTTCCGCTTCCCGCAACGCGGCCAGCACCCGGTCCGCCTCGGCCCGCAGTACTTCCACCCGCTGAGCAGCAGCGCTCGTTCCCGCTCCTCCAGCAGCCCGATCACCGACGGCATCCCGCACCTCCACGACCGCACCGACACGACGTGTCCTTGCTGCCACAGAACCCATCACACTATGCCTGACCAGCGCGAACCCGACGATCAAGTACGGAAAGACAACAGCCTCTGATGCGGGTCCTGCGCACCCACCTCCGCCACATCCAATACCGGCCCGACCTCATCGACGGGTGCCTCGCCGCAACCGGACTCACCCTCACGACAACACGGCCACAAAGTCAGTAGCTACCAGCGGGCTACTTGCGCCCTGATGCCTTGGCTGGGACTTCGGGGCCAGGTAGAGGGACCAGAGGTGCCAGGTCGCATAGGAGAGCACGAAACCAAGGGCTTGACGCTTTGGCTGCCGAACCGGAGCGTCCCGACGTCCTGGATTGTCGGCGGCGGGTGAACCGTAGCGTTCAGCCGTCGTCGACACTGGATCACCCCGCCAACCAGCAGATCCTCACGGCCTTGGCCGATGCACGACTGAAGCGCCTGGTCAGCCGGGGAATCCTCCT
The DNA here is from genome assembly GCF_049844455.1 of Streptomyces fractus. Lineage (NCBI taxonomy): Bacteria > Bacillati > Actinomycetota > Actinomycetes > Kitasatosporales > Streptomycetaceae > Streptomyces > Streptomyces fractus. The sequence continues at coordinate 180,726 of NZ_JBMYHI010000001.1, forward strand.
CGAGCCCGACCCCGGCCTGCTCGCCTGCCCCGGCACCTGAAGCACGTCCCTCGCCCGTGACCCGCGACTCTTGTTCAATCTCACCTACGAGACAGACAAGAGGTCACGTACCGCACTCTGACAACGCGACACCCCGGCCCCTCAGCCGATCACGGATCACACGATCCGATCGACCAGGACCCTCGTAAGGGTCTCCTCTTGGCCAGCAATCGTCGACCTTGGATGACCTCTTCGGTATGACCCACGCGGCAAAATTTTCATGTGATCCGGGCTTTTAACGTGATCCGGGCCAAGCCCCTCGCCGCCAGAATCGAATGGGTGTTCCGTCCATGAAGGTCAGCTTCCTCCTCTTCAATGCCTACGGCATCGGCGGAACCATACGGTCCACGATGAATCTGGCAGGCGCACTGGCCGAGGCGGGCCACGCGGTCGAGATCGTTTCCGTTATCCGGACCAAGGACCGCCCTGCCCTGCCGACCGTGCACGGCGTGCGGCTGGTGTCCCTGGTCGAGACGCGTCGCACCGCGCCTGGGTTCGACCAGGACCACGACCCCCGGGAGCGCCCCTCTCAGCTGTATCCCAAGGATGACGGCCCCTACAAACTGTCCAGCACGCTCACCGACGAGCGCATCGTCCAGTGGCTGCGTGACACCGACGCCGACGTGATCGTGGGAACCCGGCCGGGTCTCAACATCATGCTCTCCCAGTTCGGGCCCAAGCGTGCGCTGCGCATCGGCCAGGAACACCTCACCCACCAGCTACACAAGCCCGCCATCCGGGAGGCCCAGGACGCTGCGATCGGGAATCTCGACGCGTTCACCACGGTGTCGCGCGCTGACGCCGCGTGCTACCGCGAGTTGCTGCCCGACATTGACACCGAGATCCGCTGCGTCCCCAACGGAGTGCCCGTACCCGACCTCGCGCCGTCCACCGGCCGAAACAAGGTTGTGGTCGCCGCCGGTCGCCTCATACCCGTCAAGAACTACCCCCTGCTCGTCGAGGCATTCGGTCACGTCGTGCAAAAGCGCCCCGATTGGTCACTGCGCCTGTACGGGCGCGGCCCTCAGGAGGGCAAGCTGTCCCAGCAGATCCTCGACGCCGGTCTGAGCTCACATGTCCACCTCATGGGTGCCGTCGCTCCCATCGAACCCGAGTGGGCCAAGGGGGCCATCGCCGCAGTCAGCTCAGACGCGGAATCCTTCGGGATGACCCTGGTCGAGGCCATGCACGCCGGGCTTCCCGTGGTCGCCACGGACTGCCCCTACGGCCCCGGTGAGATCATCAGCGACGGGGCCGACGGGCTCCTCGTACCTCCCGGAGACGCCAAAGCTTTCGCCGCCGCTCTGCTGGACCTGATCGAGGACGAAGACCGCCGCCGGGAGATGGCCGCAGGGGCCCGCGCCAAGGCGCTCACCTTCACCCCTCAGGCCGCGGCCGACTGCTTCGTGCGGCTCGTCGGCGATCTCGGACTTCACCCGCACCTCCTCACTCCGACGCCGCAGCGACGTCGCTGGCAGCGCTCCGTGAAGGAAGCAGCACGTCCCGTGCTGCGCTCCACTCTGCGTCAGCCCGTCCTGGGCGCCGCCTTGCGCAGCCTGATGCCCCGGCGTGCCGAACGGCTCAGCCGTCAGCTGGCGTTCAGGCCGAAGGGGCGAGTTGTCGCCGAGCGTGACGGCTCCCTGCTTGTACGGGTCAGCGGCATGAAATCCCAGGCCGCCACTCTCGTCCTGCGCCGGGCTAAGGGGGGCGAGCGCGACGAAGTCCGTGTGCCGCTTGCCGCCGGTTCCCGCGGAGAGCAGGCCAGCCATGCGCGAGTCGGGAGCGAACACTGCCTGGACGAAGGCGAGTGGCGCCTGTACGCCGAGCGCGAGCAGGATGGACTGCGTCGCAAGGTGCAGGCCATCACCGTGGACACCGCACAGCTGGTGCACGCGGAGCCCGTACACCGGGATGGGATGGTCACCTACCGCGTCCCCTTCACCACGGCCGATGGCCGACTGGCCCTCAAGGTGTGGAGCAGGCCCACGCATCTGGAGGTCGACGCCGTCTCCGTGGGCCCGCTGGCCACGACTGTCACGGGACAACTTTTGGGTGTGGCCCTCGGCGACGGCGCCGTCGTCGTCGCCTCCCGGCGCGGCACGCCGGCGCAGTTCCAGGCTCCCGTCGAGCCGGAACGTGACGGGCGCCTGTCCTTCTGCCTCGTGCACTCCGACTTTGCCGAGCAGTGCGCGGTTTCCGGATCGGAGCGCGAGTTCTGGGACCTCCACCTGGTCCAGGACGATGTCCGCGTCCGTATCGGACGTATCGGGGGCGACCTTGCTCAGCGCAAGGCAACCGACCGCATGCCTCCGGCGTTCTGCGAACTCCCTGATCGGCGCGTCCGGGTCCGCCCCTACTTGACCGACAACAATGCCCTGGCCATGAATGTGAGCGAAGCACCGCCGGCGCAGGCAGCGCACTCCACTCCGGAAGGTGCTGAGCCGACTGCCCTGTTGATCGAGCCCGTGGAACTGCCGCGCATCCCAGAGGACCAGGTGGCCCCGGCCTCCGCCGCCTGACCGCCCCGGCCGCAGCGCGTTCCCCGCATGCGCGGGGTGCCGCGCAAGTCGCCCCCGGGAACCGCCGGCCTCAGCGGGACAGGTCCAACAGGCTCTGGAGGGTGTCGAATTCCTCGGCGCACTTGCCGGTGCCGAGGGCCACGCAGTCCAGGGGGCTGTCGGCGGTGCGGCAGGCGATGCCGGTGGAGTCGGTGATGCGGGAGGCGAGGCCGGGCAGGAGGGCGCCGCCGCCGGTGAGGACGATGCCGCGTTCCGCGATGTCACCGGCGAGTTCGGGCGGACACTGCTCGAAGGTCTCAAGGACACCGGCGATGATCATCAAGACCAGTTCTTCAAGGGCCCGGCGGGTGTCCGTGGCAGTGAGCTGGAGCGTACGGGGCATGCCGCCGGCCTTCTCCCGGCCCCGGACGGTGAAGACCTTGTCCTCGAGGTCGATGTGCTCGACGTCCGGCCAGGCCGAGCCGACCTCGACCTTGATGTCCTCGGCAGTGCGTTCGCCGATGAGCAGGCCGTACTCGCGGCGGACGTAGTCCCTGACGGCGGCATCCATACGGTCACCGCCGACACGCAGGGAACGGGCGGTGACGATGCCTCCAAGAGAGATCACGGCGACCTCGGTGGTGCCGCCGCCGAGGTCCACCACCATCGTGCCGCGCGGCTCGGCGACCGGCAGCCCGGCGCCGATCGCCGCCGCCATCGGTTCCTCGACGAGATATACGGATTTCGCGCCGGCCTGTACAGAGGCCTGCTCTATGGCGCGGCGTTCGACCGGGGTGACCCCGCTGGGCACGCACACCACCATCCGGGCGCGGGAGCGCCGCCCGGGGAGGGCCTTGTTCAAGAAGTGCCGGATCATCTGCTCGGTGGCGTCGAAATCGGAGATCACGCCGTCCTTGAGGGGGCGGATGGCGACGATCGAGCCGGGGGTGCGGCCGATGGTCTCCTTGGCGGCGGCACCGACTGCGATCACGGTGTTGCTGCGCTGCTCGACGGCGACCACCGAGGGCTCGTTCAGGACGATGCCGTGCCCGCACGCGTACACCAGGGTGTTGGCGGTGCCGAGGTCGATGCCGATGTCACGGCTGCCGATTCGGGCGGTGCGGCCGGGGGCGTCCGCGGTGTCCTGAGTCATGTGGTCTCCCTGCGTCCTCAAGGATGCAATTGCTGGTCAAGAGACGGTACGTAGGGGGTGGGCCGCGGTGTGAGGACGGCGCGTCGAAGAGGCCGTACCGGGCCCGGACGGCGGATCTGTTCCGCGCTGCGGGGCACGCGCCAAGGGCCAGGAACAGCGCGGTGGAGATCGGAGAGGCAGGCTGCGTCCCAGGGCGCCCAGCGGGGCCGGCGCACCATGCCGGGGAGCCGGCCCACGAAGGCGGCGACGGCGTCGACCTGGGTGGGCATGGCGGTGATTCCTCACTGGGCGAGTGGACGGTGCTCGGGAGGGTGGGGGAGCTGGGGCCGACCGGTCACTGGGTGGCGGCCAAGCCGAGGGAGATCAGCAGGGTCACGCTGACGAAGACCACCAGGCGCTGCAGAAGCAGTTGGGGGTCCGCGACGATGCGACGCCGGGAGCGCTGGACGCGGGGATCGGGGCCCCTGTTCCTCGGTGCCCGAGTGGGCGCAGCCACGGGCGTCTGCGGGGGCGGAGGGGTGGGGCTGCGAGGCCGTTCGCGGGTGGTGTTGGTCGCCGGGAGAGCGGCGGTCCCGGCGACCTCGTGGAGGAAGTCGGCGAGTTCCTGGGCGGTGGGGCGCTCGGCGGGTTCCTTGGCCAGGCAGGCGCCCAGCGCTTCACGCAGGGGGGTGGGCACGGTGGCGAGGTCCGGTTCCTCGTGGACCACGCGGTAGAGCATGGCCTCCGAGCTGCCGTGTCCGAAGGGGGATTCGCCGGTGGTGGCGAACACCAGGGTGGAGGCGAGGGTGAAGACGTCCGTGGCGGCGGTGACCGGGTTGCCGCGGACCTGCTCGGGGGCGAGGAATCCGGGGGAGCCGACCGCGGTGCCGACATGGGTGAGTGCGCTGGAGCCGGTGGACCAGGCGATCCCGAAGTCGATGATCCGCGGCCCTTTGGGGGAGAGCAGGATGTTGGACGGTTTGAGGTCGCGGTGGACGACGCCGGCGGCGTGCACCGACTCCAGGCCGGCGGCGATCCGGGCGCCGTGCAGTGCGGCATCCTCGATGCTCATCGGGCCGTGCTCGGTGACATGGGCGTAGAGGGAGGGACCGGAGACGTACTGGGTGGCGAACCAGGGGTGGTCGGTCTCCAGATCGGCGGCGACCAGGCGCGCGATGCAGCCGCTGCGGATCCGGCGGGCGGCCTCGACCTCGCGGGCGAAGCGGGAGCGGAACTCGCGGTTCCCGGCCAGTTCGGGGCGGATCACCTTCAGTGCCACGCGTCGACGCTGGGAGTTCACTCCGAGGTAGACCACGCCCATCCCGCCCGCACCGAGCCTGCGGACAAGGCGGAAGCCGCCGATCAGCCGCGGGTCGTCGCGGTGCAGGCGGGTTCCGGGCGGAGGGGGAGCGGCCGGGTGACCGCTGTTCCGGGCTCCGGAGGCGCGCTCCAGGACGCGGGCAAGGAGAGCGCTCATCGGGTGGCGGCTTCCGGTGCGGACAGACCCGGGCCGGGGGCGACCTGGAGGGTACGCAGTTCGCGGAAGCTCCTGCACTCAGCGGCAGCCACCGGGACGGCCAGCAGGGTGCCGAGCGGTCCGGCCAGGTCGGCAGCCGTGTCGGCCAGGACGGCCCCGACGCCAGGTATGCAGGCACCCTTCTCCGGGCGGGCGCCGTCACGGGGCAGGAAGAAGGTCATTGCCATGGTCAGGACTGTGCCGACGAGGACTTTAGCGGCGATATCGAGGCCGGTGACCGCGCCCTTGGCGGCGGGCAGCGAGGGCGGCCGGTGTCCGTTGGCGCCGGTGGCGGCGGCGCGGGAGGTCTCCATGTCTGTCGCGTCGTCTCGTACGTTCTCGCGCCCGCCGTCCTGTGCCGTCAGTCGGTGAGGGCGTGGTGCTCGCGACCGGCCGCGAAACTGGAGGGGCTGGCCAGTGAGGAGACCGGGGGGCGCTCGACGGTGCTGGTGTGGCACAGGAGGTGGTACGCCTCGTGGACGTACGCGACGCGCTCGGTGAGGTCGAGGGCGGGGTAGTACGACTTCAACCGGGCCACGGAGTCCTGCGGGGAGAGGCGTATCTCGTGCAGCAGGAAAGTGGCCTTCTGGACTATCTGCGCTTCCACGAACCCGCCTCTTTATTAATTCCAGACTGAGTTTTCCTATACTTACAGGAATTTGACTGGATATTTCCAGGACAGCTAGGAAGATACCTGTATTGATGTTAATTGAGTAGTTCATGCCTGTGATGGGCGTGGAGCTCGACAAGTAGGGATACGAGTAGCTCGATTGGTAGTTAATGATGGTGAAACGTTATGTTTGGTGTGAGAAAGGGCGTTTTCAGGAAGGGAGCGATGCGTGCAGGTCATCTCCGTAGCGAGTCAGAAGGGTGGCGTCGGGAAGACCAGCACCACCGTGAACCTCGCGTGCAGGCTGGCGATGGGGGGCGCCGGGGTCCTGGTGGTGGACCTGGAGGCCCAGGCACAGGCGGGGACCGCACTCGGAGTGAACCTCCGCGGTGATCAGGCCAGCCGGTCGCTGGGCTGGCTGCTCCAGGCCAAGATGCAGAACGTCCCCACCGCACCGCTCGCCGAGACCATGTACGACGTGAGCGGGGTCCTCACGGACTACGAGGGCGCGGGGCGGTTCTGTGTCCTGGCCGCCGAGGAGGCGACCATGACCGCCGCGCAGAACATGTTCGTGGTGCACGGATACCGCGCGACCCCGCTCCTGCGCCGCCTACTACTCGCGGAGGCGACGGACTTCGACTACGTCCTGATCGACACCCCGCCCGCGGTCTCCTCCCTCAACGCGGTCGGTGCGGCCGCCTCCGACCAGGTACTCACCCTCTGCAATCCCGAATACCCCACGGTCAAGGGCGCGTTCATCCTCAAGAGCGCGGTGGAGCAGATCAAGGAGCACACCCAGGGGGAGTGCCGTCCGGAATTCCTCGGCGCGGTGATGAACCGTTCCAACCCCGAGTCCTCCTGGACGGTGCAGGACGTGGAGATCCGTAACGCGATGGTCGAGGGCGCCTTGATGCCCTTCGTCACGGACATCCGCAGGGACGTGCGGATATCGGAGTCCTTCATTCACGGCCGTCCGGCGGTGGTGCGGTTTCTGAACCACGCGCCGGGCAAGCAGTACACCGCTCTGCTCGAGGAGATCCTGGACCGGTCGCAGCGGCCCCGGTCCGCCTGGGTGAGCGCACCTCTGGTCGAGGAGGTGAGGTTCCATGCCTGAGCACGAGCAGAACGAGACGCGCACCGGGCGGTCGGCGCAGTCACCGGCGCGGCGGAAGAAGCAGGTGGCGCCCCTCAAGGGTGCGCAGATCAAACGGAGTTCACCGGTACAGGGGACCAGGGCGGGGCTGCTGGCCTCGGCGGCGATCCAGGGCGCGGAAGAGGTCGTCTCCCGTTCGTACATCGGTGCCCGGACGGAGCACGGTGTGGTTCCCGCGGCGGCTCCTGCCGCGACTACGGAGGAACCCGAAAGCGGTACGCTGTCCGAGCGGCCCGAAGCGCCCGAGAAGACCGAGGCGACCGAGCAACCGGTTCCCCCCGCGGCGGAGGGGGCGCGTGACCGCACGGAGGGGTGGGCGCACCGGGCCGTGCTGGCCTCGGCTCAAGAGGGGATCATCGACCGGAAGCTGGGCTCGGACACCTGGCAGACGCATCCGTTCCGCTTCGCTCCGGACCTGTTCGCGGCGCTGGGGAGCAGGGTCGCGCAGGACCGCGCAGCCTCCGGGCGCCAGGCCCTGACCACCGGGCACTACGTGGACGCGGCGATGCGCCGGCTGCCCGAGGACGTCGAGGCGCAGGTGGCGCTGGCCCGTTCCTTCCTCACCGCACGGTCCGGAGAGGTGGCCCCGGCCCGGCAGTCCGGCTACCGGGTCTCCCCGGAGGTGTACCGCCTGGTCTCCGGGCTGCCGGACGCGCTGCGCGCAGCGCGGCATGGCCGGATCGCCGTCCACGTCTATTCGGCGGCGCTGGACGCGCTGTTGCGCGCGCTGGAAGAAGAGGGCCCGCTGCCCTAGGGCCGCCATCCGTCGGCGTCCGATCCCCGGTCCGCCCGACGCACCCCCTATAGAAAATTTGCAGTAGTTAAGTATTGCGCCAGGTAGGGATGCCGGTAGTGATCCATGGAGTGGATGATGTGTCGCGGCAGGAAGGGCGGTTGGGAGGGGGGTAATCCGGTTCAGTGTCCTTGATTCAACACTGTCCCGCCGGCGGGACAGTGTTGCGGCGTAACAGAAATCTGACGCGGCTCCGGTCTATGGTTTGGTCATCGCGATCGTGAAGATCAATATCGGAAGGAGCCGCTGTGTCGCGACGTGTCTCGCTGGCAGCGGTGGCAACGGCCGCCGATGTCAATAACACATGGGTTTGGAAGGCGCGGGATCTGGGGTTGATCAACCCTCTCGCTCTCGACGGCGAGGACGTGATCGTGGTCCAGGTACTGGCCTTCGTCGACCAGCTGGCCTGGCCGGGGCAGCGGCGCTCGCGCAGCGTCTCACGCGACATGGAGCTGTGGCAGACCCTCGCAGTGACCGCGGCCCGGGAGGCCGCCGGTGATCCGCGTACGACGAGCGAGACGGCGCTGTGGGTGATGCCGGACGGAGTGCGTCTGGCCACGACCCCCGGCGAACGCAGCTCGTGCGAGCTCGACCACCTTGCGGGCAAGGTGGCGTTCCGGCTGCCGATCGGACAGTGGGTCGACGATCTGCCCGAGAACTTCCGGGTGGGCATCCGGCCCGCGCTCAAGGCACTTTCCGGGGGGAGCGTGGCATGAAAGAAGCGCTGGCGGACCCTCGCCGGTCCGCCAGCGCCTGGCAGGTGATGCCAAAAACCGGCCTTCGGCCGTGAACCTGAGATGTGACGTCTCAGTCGAGCCGAATGACCGAATTCATCTTCAACCTCGCGTGCGAGGGCTACTTCGTTTCTTCCCAGTCCCGTTGTGCGCCCTCGCGTGCGTTGCAGATTCGGCCTGTCCGGCGCCGCGCCGGACAGGCCGGGATGCGCAGAACAGCGAAAAAGCGAGGCCCATTATGTCCTCATACCATCCCCCGGCACAAGCCCCTGCTTCCCCTCCGCCCCACAGGCCTCCCGCGTGGATCTCCCGTAAACCTCCCGTCAGTGCGCGTGTCGTTCGCCTCATCATCGAAGGCGATCACGAGGGGCGCTACACCCGGGGCAACGAGGACGACGACGGTTACGCGCTGACCATGGCGATAGCCACGGCCGTCTCCCAGCCCGGCCGTGAGTGGATGCCGGCCGATCTCTACGAGGCGCTCGTGCTGCGGCCGACGGCGGCCGGTGAGTGGGTGCGCAAGGTGCAGGTCCGCCGGGGTGCCGACTACGTCATCCGCAAGATCGCGGAGATGCTGCGCAAGGCCCAACGCCTGGTCGCCGCCCGGCCGTTGATCACGGGCCGGGCGGACGCGGCACTCGCTGTCACCGAAATGCGTGACCGCGTCGAGGAGTTCGTCTGGGCGGGGCAGTCCGGAGGCGTCGATCTCAAGAACCTGACGGCCAGGCTGGAGCTCTGCCAGAAGGCGGGCGGTCTCGAACACAACGTCTCGGCGCGCAAGCTCGCGGAACTGATGGGGTGCTCACTGAGCACCGCGCAGAACTCCAACAAGCGGCTGAGGGCGCGGGGTTGGCTCGTCCTGCTGGTCCAGGGCAGAAGGGAAGACGCCTCGCGGTGGGTGGTTCGCCGTCCAGGCGATCCCGGTACACCTCCTGCCCCCCCACGCGGGCAGCTGGGAGGTGTACCGGCTACGCGCACGCTCGCGTCGGTGATGGCGGAGGACGCCTTCCACCACTTCGCACTGGGCACCTCGGGGGCGCGGATTTACTCGGTTCTCGATGCGGCGGAAGGCAGGACGGTCCAGGAACTGGTGGCCGAGACCGGGTACCACCGGCGGACCGTGTGCCGCAGGTTGCAGGATCTGCTGGCAGCGGACCTGGTCTGGGAGGACCAGGGCGTCTACTACCGGTGCCAGTCACCGTCCGAGGCGCCGCTGGACCGGATCGCGCAGGCGTACCGGACCAGGGGCGCTGGGGAGCGCAGGGGCTGGCGGCACGAGGCGCAGCGGCTGGCGTACCGGATGCTGCGCCAGCGCAGGCGTAGGGACCGGGCGCGCAGGCTCGTGCCCGAGGGAGTGGTCGATACGCAGACCGGGGAGCTGAAGGATCCGCGATGGGCGGGGTGGGACGTGAGCGACCCGGCAAGACCGGTGTGGCCGGGGAACAAATCCATTTATATATGACAAATCTCAATAAGGATACAATTGGCTGGTCAGAAGGAGGTCGACTTCGGGCACCCGATGAAGAAGACGAAGGCGGAGGAATCATGAGCGACACCCACATGATCAAGGTGGCGGTGGTCGACGATCAGGAGCTGATCCGGGAAGGGACGAAGGCCATCCTCGAAACGGCTGACGACATCCGGATCGTCGGCGAGGCGGAGGACGGTGCCACCGCCGTCCCGATGTGCCGTGAAGCCCAGCCGGATGTGGTGCTGATGGACCTGCACATGCCCCGGATCGGGGGTGTCACCGCGACGCGGCGGCTGCTCTCCCTGGAACCGGCCCCCCGGGTGATCGCCCTCACCACGCTCGACGACGACGAGGCGATCCTCAGCGTCCTGGAGGCCGGCGCGGTGGGCTACCTGCTCAAGCAGCTGCGCCCGGTCGAACTTCTGCAGGCGGTCCGTACCGCTGCCGTCGGCGGCACCGTCTTCGCCGACCCCATCACCAAGCGGCTGATCAGCCGGAGCCGGAAGATCCGCGGGCAGGGCATGTTCGGTGACGCGGCCGAACGGCTCGGACTGCTCGGCGACAGGGAGCGTGAGGTGCTCGCCTGCCTCGGGCAGGGCATGACCAACGCGGACATCGCCGCTCAGCTGTTCATGAGCCCGTCCAGCGTGAAGACCTACGTCTCGAGGATGCTGGCCAAGCTCGCGCTGGACAACCGGACCCAGGCGGCTCTGCTCGCCCAGTACATGGACATGGACATGACCCCGTCGGCAGGCGGGTACGAGGGGCAGCCCACTGTCCACTAAAGAGGACGGTTCGCACGGGTCTGGTGCACCACCCTGGGCACTGTTGAGACTCGTACGAGGTGGTGGTCCATGGTGTTCCCCGAACTGTCCGACCGGAGACATGCGTCGCGCTCCGGTTTCCTGCCCCCCAGGCCGCCGACGCGACTGATGCGTGGACAGCTCAGCGCCCTGGACGTGACGGCCAAGGTTGTGAGCCGGTGCACCGACCCCGAGGCGGCGCGAGCCGTCGTGCGGGAGTACGAGAAGACCGGCGGGTACACCGCGATCCGCAACGGCCTGAACAAGAACTCCCTCCGCAGCAGGGACGGCATCGCTGTGCGGCTCGCGGTGATCGCCGCCGGATGCGGCTGGGAACCGGGTGACCCGTGGCCCGGCCCCGGCGAGGCGCCCGAAGGATTCCGGGAACTGTGGGAAGTGATCCGTCAGTTGTCCGGCGTGCAGCGGCTCGTCTCGCTGCCGGTCATCGCCTTCGGGAACTGGGCCCCGACGCACAAGCGGCGCTCTCCGCCGCCGCCGGGCCGACTGGTCCGCAGCCAGAACATCCAGCCGTTGTTCTCCTTCGCCGCGCCTGGTGCGCAGCCCTCCCGGCTGGATGCACTCATGCTGTCTGCGCTGCGGATCGAGGCACACGGCGCGTGGGTCCACGAGCTTGCACCCGCCGTACGCCGGGTGGAGATGCGGTCGGCCAACGTCGCAGAGATCCTGCACCGGTTGATCCGGATCCTGGACTACCTGGACGCGGTGGTCCGCTCCGAGTGGCACGACGTACTTGCTGCGGCGCCCACCGCGCAGCAGCGCGCTGCAGCCGCACTGCTCAGCTCGGGCCCGCACACCGGCATCCCCGACCGGCTGATGCTTCCGGTCCTGCAGCTCGTCGACTCGATGACCGGGATCGGCCCGGCCCGGCGCCGTGCCCACGGCACGCGTGACGGTGCCCGCCGCTGTCTCGGCCCGGAGCAGCAGACCCTGGTGCTCGGCCTGGAACGCTACGGCACCCGGCTGCGGGCCGTAGCCCAGGCCGACGACCGCACCGGCGACCTCTACTACCGGATGCTGTGCTCCCTGGAACGGTTGAAGCACCACTATCTGCTACTCGTGGAGGCCGCGGTCGGCGAGGAGCAGCAGCTAGCGACGGAGCAGCGGCAGGACGTGACGGACGGGTCGGTCGTACTGGCCGCGGCGGCCTGACCCTCGTACACAATCCTCCGGTCGGCGGGACCGGTTCTACGAGGCCGAGGTACCGCCGGCCGAGGCCGGGAGGGTGCGGGCGTACTGCGGAATCAGCGCGTCGATCTTGGTGACGTACTTCTCGGTCTCGGCGATGTCCGGGATGCCGTTCGCGTCGAGGACGGTCGTGGGACCGGCGTTGTAGGCGGCCAGCGCATTGTCGGCGGCGTCGCCGGGCACGGAGGCAGTCTGCCGGAGGAGGGAGCACATGTAGGCGGCCTGCGAGTTGATGGCATCCACCGGGTCCCAGATGCTCGTCTTGCCGTCACCGTCATAGTCACCGCTCCAGTCCGCCCAGGTCTCCGGGGTGAACTGGGCGATGCCCTCGGCCTTGCCCGAGTCGGCCTTCGGGTCCCAGGAACTCTCGGCATCGATCTGCGCGGCGAGCAGCGGCGCGGAGAGCGACGTGCAGGTGGACGAGGCGTCGATCACGGTTTGCCGGTACACGGAGGGGACGGCGAGGGTGGGCGACGGGTCCGGGGTGAGGATCTTCACCAGAGCCGTAATCAGGGTGACGGCCAGCAGTACGGTAAGGGCGAGCCGCAGGGGCCGGCGGCGCAGGAACATCGGCAGGGAAAGCCCGCGCAGCCGGGCGGACAGCCGGGCGACGGCTGGGCGGTTGCCGGTGGCCGGGCTCATGTGTGGAGCCCGAGGAACAGGACGATCAGGCAGGCAATGAGTACGAGGGCGGTCACGGTGACCGCCGCCGTCCAGTTCCGGCCCGCGGCCTCGGGACGATCCGGTCCGGAACCGGACGGGGTCTGGGAAGCCCCCGTCCGGGCCGCACGGGCCTCGGCCTTGGCGATCATGCGGGTGCGGCGGGCCGCGGACAGGGCGACATGGGTGGCCTCGTCGTCAACCGGGGTGTGCGGGACCAGGGGCTGGGCCGGGCCGGCATCGCTGTCCGACGGTTCGGTGGAACGGGATTGCGGGAACGCGCCCGGGGGAGCGAGGTAGGCCATGCCCTCCAAGGCGGGCACGATCTGCCTTAGCTGCTGGGCGAGTTCACCCGCACGCAGCCGGGCGGCCGGAACCTTGGCCAGACAGCTCCGCATGATCTCCCACAGGAACTCCGGACATCCGGCGGGCCGCCCGGGCTCCTGCATGACATGGCGGCGCATCACCCCCGGATCGCCGGAGATACCGAAGGGCGGAGAGCCGGTCAGCATCTCGTACAGGCAAGCGGTGAGGGCGTAGACGTCGGCCGGGCCGCGGGTCTGCAGGCCCTCCACGACCTCTGGCGCGAGATAGGCACCGGAGGCGATCGCGAGGCGCTGCGCGGTGTCGGGCAGCGGGTCGGCCAGGACGCGCAGGCCGAGGCTGGTGAGGAGAGCCGGGGGAGCGCTGCCGTCGGGCGGGGTGTTCTTGAAGTCGAGCAGGATGTTCGCCGGTGTCACGTCCGTGTGGAAGATCTTCACCGCGTGGATCTCTTGGAGCGCCTCGGCGATGTCGGCGGTGACGGACACCGCGTCGGCCGGGGACAGCGGACCGCGCTCGTGCAGGGCGCGTTCCAGGGAGATACCGTGCACCAGGTCCATGACCAGGCCCGCGCGGCCCTCGCCGGCGACCGTGTCACGGACGCTGACCAGATGGGGGTTGCGGACGGTCAGCAGATGGCGGTGGCTGCGGTGGAAGTCCTCCATCAGGGCGACCGGGTCGGCGATCTCCGCATGGAGCAGGGCCACGGCCACCGGTCCGTCGGGACCGGTGGCGGACCAGAGCACGGTGAGCGCATCGGTGCCGATCACCTTGCGGGCCGTGTAGGGGGAGGGGTGTGTCATCGGATGTGGGGTGGGGGCATGGCGGTGGACACGGTCTCCGGGGCGGGGTGGGGGAATCAGGCGGCGGTGCGCGCGATTCCGGGTGCGGGCGGGGTGAGGTCACGCTGGCGACGGGCGAGTTGACGGACCGTCGTGTCGAGAGGTGATACCGGTGCGGCGGCCTGCTCTGTCGGTTGTGCGGCCGGTGTGGACCGGGCCCTGGAGACCGGGGCCCGGGCGTTGAGGACCCGCTGGGCGGAGACACCGAGCCGAGCGCGGAACGCGGAGCCGGTGATGCCGAACAGGGCGAAGTGGTCGAGTTCGGCGCGGAGCACGTCGTCGGTCAGGTTTCCCACCCACCGGGTGCGGCCGTCCGCCGGGCGGATGCCCACCGGGATGGCGTCGGGGTCGTCGATGTGGTGGCCGGAGGCGCGGTCGTCGTCGTCATGGTCCCAGGCCAGCGGCGGCGCCCAGCCGGCGGCCAGGGCGCGGGCGCGGGAGATGTCCGAGGGGCCGGGGCGGTGGGAGAGCTCCTGCCAGGCGGTGAGCACCGCGGTCCGGATGGCGGGGGTGATGTGCCCGGTGCGTGCTGCGCGGCACAGCGCGGTGCTCTTCGGGCCGCCGCACACCTGGTGGATCTCGGCGAACGGCCAGCCCAGTACGCCCAGCGCGCGCAGCCGCCGGGTCAGGCCGGTTTCGGTGATGGGGTCGTTGAGCCGGATCGCGGGCGGCGGCAGTTCGCTGAGCGCCAGGATCGGCCCGGCCAGGGAGACCTGGACGTGGCGGGTACGGCCCTCGTGCACCGCGGAGTACAGCGCCCGCAGTGAGGATGCGTGGACCCCGGCCGCCTTGGCGACGCCGGCCAGGGTGGCGTTGGTGTGGCGGCCGAGCAGGGCGTCGATGTGGGCTACCACGGGAGCGGCGTCGAGCAGGTCGCGCCGGGGCGCGCGGCTCGGCCGGCGGGGCTGTGGCACGGGGACGGTGGTTCCGATGCGCAGTACACGCGCGGCGAGTTCGGCGTCGACCGTGGCGCACGGGTCGTCGGCCCGCCGCAGGACGCGGCTGAGTGCGGTGTCGCTGGTCTGTGTGGCACGGGCGATGGTCCGCAGCGCGAGCTTGGGGTGTTCGGCCTGCAACTTCATCAGGTGGGCGGCGAGCGGGCCGACCGGAATCTGGCCCGATTGGGCGCGGCGGCCGGTGGCCAGGGGACCTTCGAGTTCCTGCGAGGTGAGCGCGAGCAGCCGCTCGGCGGTGTCCGCGCGGATGATCGGCGGCCGGCTGGAGTGGTGTTCCGGCCCGGCGAGGCGGCTGATGGCGTCGCGCAGCGTGGACTCCGCCATGTCGACAGCTCGGGCCACGGAGGACAGCGGGATCCAGGGGCCCAGGGTGCGCAGCTGCTGCACGTGCCGCAGGGCTGCGGTCCCGTCCACGCACCCCGCACGCGGGGTGATGGCCGGGTCGTCGACGCCGCCGGCCGCTGTCCCGGGAGCCGCCTGCGTTGTCCCCAAAGTGGCCGACGGGGTGACGGCATCCGGGACGACGGACATGTGCACGGCACGCCGCGGCTTCGGTGCCACAACGGCCGGGCGCACAGCGGTGGTTCGGGGGAGGGTGCAGACGTCAAGAGTCACTGGCAATCCGTACGGTCGAAGGACAGGGATCTCGGATCTTGTCCGGTGTTCTCCGGAGCACGGCCCGGCCGCGGAGGCTCGCCCCTCGTCCGGATGCACCCGGGCGAGGGCCGTGGTGGCGAAGCTGCCGCGACCGGGCCGACTTCACGTCGTGTGCGGCGCCGGTCTCTCCCGGCCGGCGCCGCACACTGCCCACCTCTTGATCATGTCGCTCGGCACCGTGTCCGGCTGGTCAGCAAGGGTTGACGGTCGGTCGACCCACGTATCCGGAAGTGGCGACCTTCGGCCCCCTGTCGTCCACCTGCGGGTACACCCCTCGCGGCCGCTGGGGAGTGAGGGTGAAGTGAAGTTCGGAGAATTCGGCCAGGACCCAGGAGACAGCACGGCCATGAGTAGCGGTACCGCCCCCGAGGCCGAAGAGACTGTCACCCGCGCAGGCGTGCTGACCCACCGTCAGATCATGGTGATCCTCAGCGGACTGATGCTCGGCATGCTGCTCGCCGCGCTGGACCAGACGATCGTGACCACGTCCATCCGCACCATCGCCGACGACCTGGACGGGCTGAGCCAGCAGGCCTGGGTGACCACCGCCTACCTGATCACCTCGACCGTCACCATGCCGCTGTACGGCAAGCTCTCCGACCTCTACGGCCGCAAGCCCTTCTACCTGACCGCCATCGGCATCTTCATCGCCGGCTCGCTGGCCTGCACCATCTCGACATCCATGGGTGAACTCGCCGCCTTCCGCGCCTTCCAGGGCCTCGGCGCCGGCGGCCTGATGTCCCTCGCGATGGCGATCATCGGCGACCTCGTGCCGCCCCGCGAGCGCGCCCGCTACCAGGGATACATCCTCGCTGTCTTCGCCACCTCCTCCGTCCTCGGGCCACTGATCGGCGGCTTCCTGGCCGGGCAGAGCAGCATCCTCGGCATCACCGGCTGGCGCTGGGTCTTCTTCGTCAACGTGCCCGTCGGCATCGTCGCGTTCCTGGTCGTCGGCAAGGTCCTGAACGTTCCGCACACCCGCCGCGAGGCCCGCGTCGACTGGGGGGGCGCCGCCACGCTGGTGGTCACGACCGTCCCGCTCCTCCTGGTCGCCGAACAGGGCCGGACCTGGGGCTGGACATCGGCCGGATCGATCAGCTGCTACGTGACCGGCGCAGTCGGCCTGGCGGCCTGGTGGCTGACCGAGCGGCGGATGGGTGACGACGCGCTGATCCCGCTACGCCTGTTCGCCTCCACGGTCTTCTCCCGAACCGCCGCCGTCTCCTTCATCATCGGCATGGGCATGTTCGGCGGAATGCTGATGATCCCGCAGTACCTGCAGATCGTGAAGGGCGTCAGCCCCACCGAGGCCGGACTGCTCACCCTGCCGCTCACCGCAGGCATGATCGCCTCCTCGTTGACCTGCGGTCGCTTCATCTCCCGCACCGGCCGCTACCGCAACCTGATCCCCCTCGGCTGCACACTGATCACCACCTCGATGCTGCTCTTCTACGTCTTCATCGACGTGGACAGCCCGGTCGAGGAAGCGATGGCCTTCATGGTCCTGTTCGGCGCCGGACTCGGCTGCTGCATGCAGACCCTGACCCTGACCATCCAAAACGCCGTCCCGCCACGTGACATGGGCGTGGCCACCTCCTCGGCCACCTTCTTCCGACAGATCGGCGCCACCGCGGGCACCGCGGTCTTCTTCTCGGTGCTCTTCGGCACGGTCACCACGAACATCGGCACCGAACTGCAGGAGGCCGCCACCTCCTCGGCCTCCTTCCAAGCCGCCCTCACCGACCCCACCGTGATGGCGAACCCCGTCAACCAGGCCGTTGCCACCCTCCTCACCGACCCCGGCACCGTCGCCGCCACCAACGACTCCTCGATCCTGACCCAGATGGCCCCGGCGCTCGCCCGCCCCTTCGAACAGGGCTTCGCCGACTCCATGCACCTGGTGTTCCTCCTGGTCGCGGTGGTCGTTGCGATCGGAGGGCTGCTGAGCCTGACCATCAGGGAAGTTCCGCTGCGCACCGGATCGGGCCTCGAGGACGCCAAGCGCGACCGGGCGGCCGAAGCAAGCGAGAAGACCGCCGAGACGAAGGAGCGCGCGGAGGATTGACGTCCGCCCCTTCCCTAAGGGGAGGGGATTCCACGGGTCGCCCCGTGGGTTTCCTGCTTCGCCGCCGACTGCCCGCCCGGAGGTCTCCGTTGAGGTCTTACACCAGCTCCACAGGCTGTCACCGTCCGTCCGACGGCCAGCAGGTTCTTCGCCGCGTTCACGTCCCGATCGTGGGTCGTCCCGCAGTCACACGTCCAGGTGCGGACACTGAGCGGCATCTTCTCGCGAAGGGTGCCGCAGGCGGAGCACAGCTTGGAGGACGGGAAGAACCGGTCGACCACGACCAGGTCACGTCCGTACCAGGCGGCCTTGTACTCCAGCATGCTCCGGAACTCGCGCCAGCTCGCATCGGAGATGGCGCGGGCGAGTTTCCGGTTCTTGACCATGTTGCGCACAGTCAGGTCCTCGATCACGAGCGTTTGGTTCTCACGCACGAGCCTCGTGGACAGTTGGTGCAGGCGGTCCCGGCGCCGGTCGGCAATCCGGGCGTACACCTTCGCGACTCTGCGGCGTGCCTTGGTCCGATTGTTCGAGCCCTTGGCCTTACGGGACACATTCCTGTGGGCCTTGGCGAGCCGGGCCCGGTCCCGTCGCTCGTGCCGGGGGTTGGCGATCTTCTCCCCCGTGGAGAGCGTGAGCAGGTGATCGAGGCCGACGTCGATACCAACGGCCCCATCCGTTGCTGTCAGCGGCTTGATGGCCGGGTCTTCGACGAGCAGCGACACGAACCACCGCCCCGCCGCGTCACGGGACACGGTCACTGTGGACGGCGCCGTATTCTCGGGCAGGGGCCTCGACCACACGATGTCCAAAGGTTCGGCCATCTTGGCGAGGGTGAGGCGGCCGTCCCGGAAACGGAACGCGGAGGACGTGTACTCCGCCGACGCGCGGGACTTCTTCCGCGACTTGAAACGCGGGTACTTGGCCCGCTTGCCGAAGAAGTTCGTGTACGCCGTCTGAAGATGCCGCAACGTCTGCTGGAGCGGAACGGACGACACCTCGTTGAGGAACGCCAGTTGCTCCGTCTTCTTCCACGCGGTCAGCATCGCCGACGTTGCGTTGTAGTTGACCCGCTCACCACGGGCCCACGCCTCGGTCCGGGCCTGAAGGGCCATGTTGTAGACCTTGCGCACGCAGCCGAACGTGCGCGACAGCTCGGCCGCCTGCGCATCACTCGGGTAGAAGCGGTACTTGAACGCCCGCTTCACGTGACTGGTCATCCCTCAAATTCTATCGAGTTGCCGTATGAGCCCATGCGGTGGGTGAGTGGTGACGCCGGATCGCCCGGCAGCGATCCGGCTTCCCCCTACTCTGCCCCGCAGAGGCTCCGTTCCCTCCCCCGCCTACAGGCGGGGATATCCACGGAGGAATCCTGATGAGCGGTGGCGACGAGCACGGCGAGACCGGCGGTGCGGACGGCACCGATGCCCAATGGAAGGGGCTGGCCGAGGTGGTTCCGCTGCGCGGTGACAACGAATGGCCGTCCTGGCCCTCCCTGAAGGCCGAGACCTCCGAGCACGGGCAGAGCAGGCGCAAGCTTGCTCTGGTCCGGGTCGGAACCTTCGCCGACGCCCGCACGGTCGCCGAATACCTGATGGCCGAGATCCCCGTCCTGCTCGACCTCAACGAAGCCACCCCCGACGTCGCCCGGCGCGCCCTCGACTTCGTCACCGGGATCATCTTCGGCCTGAACGGCACCATGCACCGGGTCGACAAGCGCACCTTCGTGCTCGCCCCCCCAGGCACCGAGGTCGCCTCCCTCGGCAAGGGAAAGCGGGCCGACGCCAAGCGCGGCACCGAGGAAGGGGCGGCGTAGCCCGTGTCCACCACCCAGACCGGTTCGCACCGCCGCAACACAAGCCGCAAGAAGAACCATAAGAAGGACGCGAAGAAGCGTCCCCTCTACATCGAGATACCGCTCATGCTCGTCATGGGGCTGGTCCTCGCCCTGATCGTCAAAACCTTGCTCTTCCAGGTCTTCACGATCCCCTCCGGTTCCATGGAGAACACGCTGCGGATCGGCGACCGGGTCGCCGTCGACAAGCTCTCCCCGTTGCTCGGTCGGGACCCCGCCGACGGGGACGTAATCGTTTTCGAGGACCCCGACCACTGGCTGGCCGGCGAGGCGGGCACCACCACCCAGGACTACGGCCCCGTCAAGGACACCCTGTCCTTCTTCGGCGTGATCCCGCCCGCGTCCAGCGACCACCTGGTCAAGCGGGTCATCGCCACCGGCGGCCAGACGGTGAAGTGCAGCGGCCAGACCCTGACCGTCGACGGCCAGACCGTCGACGAGCCCTACCTCTATCCCGGCGACAACTCCTGCTCCGGCTGGGGCGACGTCGGCCCGGTCACCGTTCCCCAGGGCTACGTATGGGTGGAAGGCGACCACCGCTCCGACTCCGCGGACTCCCGCTTCCACCAGAACGACGCCCACCAGGGCATGGTCCCGGTCGACGACATCGTGGGCCCGGTCCGTGCCGTCGTCTGGCCCCTCGGCGACCTGAACTGGCTTTGACGGCACGAGGCATCGGCAGGAAGAGGACCACGGCGGCCGGAGCGGCCTCGGTGGTCCTCGCCGTACTCTTCGCCCTCCTGCCGGCCCGCACGGCGACCGCGTACGCACAACCGGCCGCGGCCACGGCCTCCGCGACACCCTCGGCCTCGGTCGGCACCGCGCAGCCGGGCGAGGCCGCCCCCAACACCTGGGGCGACATTTCCATCGCCCTCACCTCCCTCACCCCGCAGGCCCCCCGGCCCGGCGACACCGTCACCGTCAAGGGCACCCTCACCAACACCTCCAACGACACCATCTCCGGCACCACCCTCGCCGTCTCCACAGGCGGCTCCACCCCGCTCACTTCCCGCGCCGCCATCTCCCAGGTCGCCGCCCGAACCTCCCCCTGCGACGGCGACGGCGAGGTCATCACCGACGCCCCCACATACACCGCCGGAGACCTCGATCCGGGCCAGGGCCGTGACTTCACCCTCCAGATCCCCGTGGACGATCTCGCGTACGGATCCACAGCCGGCGTCCACGAGTTCAACCTGGTCGCCCAGGACGACGACGGCACCGAGGTGGGCATCACCCGCACCTTCCTGCCCTGGTTCCCCAACGGCTCCACCGCCTCCGTCACCCCGACCGGCGTCGCCGCGCTCTGGCCGGTCACCGACTCCCCGCACCTCACCGCCTGGGGACAGACCGCCGGAGACAGCGAGCAGCCCGTCTTCACCGACGACGACCTGGCCGGGGAGTTCGCCGAGGGCGGCCGGCTCGACACCGTCGTCTCCGAGGGAGCCTCTGTCGACCTGCCGGTCACCTGGGTCGTCGACCCCGAAATCCTCACCGAGGCAACGCAGATGACCGACGGCTACCGGGTCGCCGCCGACCCCGGCGACGACGCCGTCACCGCCCTGGCCGACTCCACCAAGGGCACCGGACCAGACGCCGCCACCACCTGGCTGGAGCAGGTGAAGGCCGCGGTCAACGACGACAGCGGCTCCGAGGTGGCCGTCCTGCCGTACGGAGATCCCGATCTGGTCTCCCTGGCCCACAACGGCACCGGCGTCCAAGGACTGGCCGCCGCCCTGAACAAGGCCGAGAAACAGGGAGCCCAGATCGTCACCTCCACCCTCGGCGTCGACGGCCCGGACACCACCCTGGCCTGGCCCGACGGCGGCACCCTCGACACCCAGACCCTGGACCTGGCCGAGGACATCGGCGACACCTCCGTGATCGTCGACAGCGACGAGGTAGGCGGCACTTACACCCCCGACGCCGTGCAGAGCGTCGGCGACACCACCGCGCTGGTCGCCGGCTCCGCCCTCACCGAACTGCTCTCCGGCGACCTCACCACCCCCGCCGCCCGCACCATGGCTGAACAGCAGATGCTCGCCGAGACGTTGATGGTCACCCTGGAGCACCCGTCGACCGCCGCGAACCTGGTGATCGCCCCCGACCGGCAGATGTCCGCGGGTGCGGCCGGCGTCCTCGCCGACGTCCTGCAGACCGCCGCCGCGGCCGGCTGGGCCGACCCGGTCACCCTCGACCAGCTGCAGCAGGACGCCACCAACGCCCCGCACCTCACCGTCCCGCACAGCACCAACGCCCCGGGCAGCGACCTCTCCGCCGACGCGATCGCCCAGATCGCGTCCGTCGAGGATCAGCTCACCACACTCCTGCGGGTGGTCTCCGCGCCGCAGCGCACCGCAGACGCCGTGCACAGCGGCATGCTCAGCGCGCTGTCCACCGCCTGGCGCGACGACCCCGCCGGTACGACACACAGCTCCTCGGACACTTCATCCGACGCGGCGAGGACCTACCGTACGAACCTCACCGCATCCCTGACCTCGGCGGCCTCCTCGGTCTCGCTCGTCCCCCGGACCGACGTCACCCTGGCCGGCGACTCGGCCACCCTCCCCATCAGCGTCACCAGCGGGCTGCAGCAGCCAACCGCCCCGCTCACCCTGAAGCTCACCAGCAGCCAGCCGCAGAACCTTCAGGCCGGAACCGACGCGGTCACCGTCACCCCCAAGGCCGGCTCCACCGCCACCGTGCACATCCCCGTCTCGGTCCGTGCCAACGGCCTGGTCGAGGTCACCGCACAGCTCTACACGCCGGACGGGAAGACCTGGGGAGACCCGATGACCTTCACGGTCAGAGTCACTTCGGCCACCACGCCCGCGCTGTGCGTGATCGGTGCGGGGACGCTCTTTGTCGCACTGGCCGTGGTGCGGCGCAAGGTGGTCCGGCGGCGGGCACACTGACCGTCCGTCGCCTGACTCGAGGTCAACTCACCCCTATCACGTCCACTTTGGGCGGCGAAGCGTCCACTTTCGCCGGGGGGTGCCGGACCGGTCGGGGTGTTGGGTGGGAGACGGATGCCCGTGCGTGTCCGCTCCCGGAAAACCGTACGCAGGATGAGGTAACGCAGTGGATTTGGCGCTGGCCCCGGACACCATCGCCCGGTGGCAGTTCGGCATCACGACCGTCTACCACTTCCTCTTCGTCCCACTGACGATCTCGCTGTCCGCGCTCACCGCGGGCCTGCACACCGCCTGGGTGCGGACCGGCAAGGAGAAGTACTTCCACGCCACCAAGTTCTGGGGAAAGCTCTTCCTGATCAACATCGCGCTCGGTGTCGCCACCGGCCTGGTGCAGGAGTTCCAGTTCGGCATGAACTGGTCGGACTACTCCCAGTTCGTCGGTGACGTCTTCGGCGCCCCGCTCGCGATGGAGGCGCTGATCGCCTTCTTCTTCGAGTCCACCTTCATCGGACTGTGGATCTTCGGCTGGGGGCGCCTGCCGAAGAAGCTCCACTGCGCCTGCATCTGGATGGTCGCCCTCGGCACGGTCCTGTCCGCGTACTTCATCCTGGCCGCCAACACCTGGATGCAGCACCCGGTCGGTTACGCGATCAACGCCGACGGCAGCGCCCAGCTCACCAACATCTGGTCGGTGCTCTTCCAGAAGGCCACCGTCGTCATCTTCGCGCACACCATCACCTCGGCCTTCCTGACCGGCGCCGCCTTCATCGTCGGCGTCGCCTCCTACCACCTGTGGCGGGCGAAGAAGAACCCGGAGAAGGCCGCGGCCGACGGCGGCAAGACGGTCGCCGCGATGCGAACCTCGCTGCGGATGGGGCTGATTGTCGCGATCATCTCCGGGCTCGGAGTCACGCTCTCCGGCGACCAGGTCGCCAAGGAGATGTTCAAGGAACAGCCGATGAAGATGGCCGCCGCCGAGGCGCTGTGGGACGGCCAGAACGGCGCGCCCTTCTCGATCTTCGCCGTCGGCGACGTCGACGAGGGCCACAACAGCGTCGAACTCTCCATCCCCGACATGCTCTCCTTCCTCGCCGACTCGAACTTCGACAGCTACGTTCCCGGCATCAACGACACCGCCCAGGCCGAAGCCGACAAGTACGGCGGACAGCCCAGCGACTACATGCCCAGCGTCTTCGTGACCTTCTGGGGCTTCCGCGTCATGATCGGATTCGGGATGGTGTCCTTCGTCGGCGGCATCGTCGGCCTCTGGCTGACGCGGCAGAAGAAGTTCCTGGCACATCAGTTCCGCACCGGCGAGTACGAGGTCCCGCGCCTGATGCTGACCAAACAGCGGGAACTCGGCCCCACCCTCACCAAGTGGGCCTGGCGCTTCGGCCTGCTCACCATGACCTTCCCGCTCATCGCCAACTCGGCCGGCTGGATCTTCACCGAGATGGGCCGCCAGCCCTGGGTGGTCAACGGCCTGATGACAACGGCCGACGCGGTCTCCCCCAACATCAGCCCCACCGAGCAGCTGATCGGCCTGTCCGTGCTGACCGTCCTGTACGCGGTTCTCGCCGTGATCGAGGTGAGGCTGACGGCCCGACACATCAAGAAGGGCCCGGACACCTCCGAGGAACCCCCGTCCCAAGACCCCACCCTGCGCGGCCCGTCCGCCCTCGACGAGGACGCGGACGCCGAGCTCACCTTCGCCTACTGAGCACCCGCCGACCGCCTGCACCGCCCCGGAAGAGACGACAACGCCGTGACCCTCCCCGACTTCTGGTTCATCCTCATCACCGTCCTGTGGACCGGGTACTTCTTCCTGGAGGGATTCGACTTCGGCGTCGGGATCCTGCTCAGGGCCCAGGCCCGCAATCCCGGCGAACGCCGTCTCCTCATCAACATCATCGGCCCCGTCTGGGACGGCAACGAGGTCTGGGTCCTCACCGCAGTCGGCGCCACCCTCGCCGCCTTCCCCGCCTGGTACGCCCAACTGCTCTCCGGCTTCTACTTCTTCTTCCTGGCCATCCTGGTCTGCATGATCATCCGAGTGATCGCGCTGGAGTACCGGGCCAAGCGCGAGGACGCGCGCTGGAAGAAGAACTGCGAAGAAGCCGTCTTCTACACCTCACTGCTCCTGCCGTTCCTCTGGGGCATGGTGCTCTCCGGCATGACCGACGGCATCGCCCTCAACTCCCAGGGACACTTCGACGGTTCCATCTGGTGCCTGTTCACTCCGTACAACATCTTCGGCGGCGTCTTCTTCGTCCTGCTGAGCACGCTGCACGGCGCGCTGTTCGTCGCGCTGAAGACCCGTGGCGTGATCCGCTACGAGTCCGGCGAACTGGTACGCCTGTGGTCCCCGGCCATGGGCGTCATCTACGCCGCCTACCTGCTGTGGGGCCTCGTCGGCACCGGCTCCGGCCTCGCACTGGTTTTCGCCGGGCTCGGTCTCGCGACGCTGCTCAGTGCGCTCTACTGCAACTTCAAGAGCCGTGAGGGCTGGGCCTTCGCACTCAACGGCATCGCCATCGCCGGGGTGATCGCCACCCTGTTCGCCGGGATGTTCCCCGACGTGATGCCCTCCACGCTGAACGACTCCTGGTCGCTGACCGTGACCGGCGCCGCCTCCAGCCACTACACGCTGACCGTGATGACGATCGTCGCGGTCATCTTCGCCCCGCTGGTCATCGCCTACCAGGCATGGACGTACTGGGTGTTCAGGAAGCGGATCGGCGTGCGCAACCTGCCGGGCGAGAACACGACCCCGGCGCAGCCGGCCGTGATTCCCCTTCCCCTCGACAGGCCAAAGCCGGGCAATTGAGGTGCTGTCGCGGGACGCGATCGGGGCGGCCACTCCGTATCTGCCTTTCCGTCTTGGTGGGAACCTGCGTTGGGTGATGGCGCATGCCCGACGGTGAACGGTGCCGGAAAGCCGTGCGTGCGAGAACGGTATACACGGATTGAAGTGGCGGAGGCTGGACACGAAGCGTCATCACGCCGCCGCGCCAGCCCCCGACACCCTGAGGTTTACAGTCCCGCCAGCCAGAAGTCGGGGCCGAAGACCTCGTAGTGGATGTCGGCCGATGCCACGCCCTTGGCGACGAGCTGTTCGCGGAGTGTGCGCATGAAGGGCAGCGGGCCGCAGAGGTAGGCGTGTGTACCGGGGGCGAGCGGTACGTCGGTGAGGTCCGCGAGGCCGTGGCCTGCTTCCTCGTACCAGAAGTGCGCCTGGGCGGACGGGAGTTTGGCGGTGAGGGCCTCATGGTCGGCGCGCAGTGCATGTGTTGCGGGGGAGCGGTCGCCGTGGACGACCGTGACACCTCCCTGGTGGTCGCGAGCCACGAGGTCCTCAAGCATGGCGAGCATCGGGGTGACGCCGATACCGGCGGAGGCGAGCAGCAGCGGGGCGTCGGTGTCACGGAGGACGAGGTCGCCGTATGGTGCGGAGACGCGGAGTATGTCGCCCGCGCGGACAAACTTGTGCAGATGCTGCGAGACCTCCCCGTCGGGCGTGCTTTCACCGTGTACTCGCTTCACCGCGATCGACCGTGTCGTCGCGTCGGGTGCACTGGTCAGGCTGTACTGGCGTATCTGGCGTGCGCCGTCGGCCAATTCGACCTGCACGGACACGTACTGGCCCGCCTTGAACGAGGGTGCCGGGGCGTCGTCGGCCGGCTGCAGCAGGAGCGCGCAGACATCCGGTGTCATCTCAGTCCGCTCCACCACCTCCCACTCGCGCCACACGTCACTGGCGACGATGCCCTGCTCCGCGTAGAGCCGGTCCTCGATCGCGATGAGCGCGTTCGCCATCAGCCAGTACACCTCGTCCCATGCGGCGGCCACCTCGGGCGTGATCGCGTCGCCGAGCACCTCGGCTATCGCGGCGAAGAGGTGCTCGTGCACGACCGGGTACTGGTCGGCGCGTACCCCGAGGGATGCGTGCTTGTGTGCGATGCGGCTCAGCATCACGTCGGGACGGTCGTTGGGGTGGTCGACAAGGTACGTCGCGAACGCCGCGACGGACCCGGCCAGTGCCTGCGGTTGAGTGCCGGCCGCCTGGTTGCTGCGGTTGAACAGGTTGCGGATCAGGTCGGGGTGGGCGGCGAACATCTTCTTGTAAAAGAGCGGGGTGATGTCCCCGATGGCGGCCCCGACGGCGGGCAGGGTGGCGCGGACGGTGGCGGCCGACTGGTCGGTGAGCATGAGCGAGCTTCCTTATCTTGCATTCAAGATGCGTAGTTGTCGATCTGCGGAGCGAGCGCTGTTGAAGGCGCTCAAGTTGGATCAGGTTTGGCGACGGTGAGCCGGGTGAGTTCCGCGAAGTACGCCTCCTGCGACCGGCGCGGCGCGCCCCACAGGTCGGCACGCCGAACGCAGCGGGCACGGCGTGGCGCCTTCGCAGTCAACGACATCACTGGGACCTTCCAGCTCACGCTCACGACCTACCCGACCTGGAGGGCAGCGCGCCGGGGTGGTATTGGCGCAGGTGCAAGTGGGAGTGTCCGTCAGGTCCATGTCGGCGTTCGATCGCTCGTTGACGCAGGAGGGGATTGGGCCGTCGTTCGTCAGGGCTGACGGCACAGGGGTCCGTGTCGCCGGAGCTGTCTCCAGGGAAGGCGACGCCATGGGTTCCGGGGCCAGAGGGGGCGCGGAGGGTTACCCAGGGGCGGTGCTGGTGGCTTGGTCGCCGGGGGCGGAGGTGATTGTTTTCCCGTCACTCCGGGCGGCCGAGGTCGGTAGATCGGTCACAGGTTTGCCTCCTCGGTGCCAGGCGATTTCGATGATCATCGCCAATCGGCAATAGAGATGCCGTTAACACCATATGTCCGCAATGGGGATATTTAAGCCACAGGGGTAGGTGCGGGCGCGATACCCCTTGGGACCACCCGCGTCAGCAGTGATCAGCAAGCTGGCGGCCCGCGGGGAGTCGTGCCGACAAGGCCTGGCTTTCCAAAGTTCTTCGGTTGCCGAGGTACGGTCTTCTCCCGGTCGAGGTGGACGTGGACCGTGGAGCGGGGATGCCGGCTGAGGAAGGTCGCGGCAACACGGCTGTTTCGGGAGTACCGGGCCCAGACCCTCGCCCGTATCCACCATCTCGACCAGCGCCGACGACAGATGCGGCAGCAGGGATCTTTGAAGACCCATCTTCCGGACACACCGCAGAGCGGAATGGGCAACTATGAGCCAACTCGCCTTCCACCCTCTGCCCTGCGGATCTCTGCGTCGGTATCCGGGCGTGTCAGGTCCGCGTGGAGGAAGGCGTCTGTGCGGGGCAGGTCGAGGTGGATTCCGGGCTGTGCGGCGATCTGTACGGTGCCGGAGGCGACGACGAAGTCGAGGACGTGGCCGCCGCCGTCCTTCGTGTCGGTGAGGAAATGCAGGTGGTCGCCGGCCACTGCGATGCCTTGGGCGAAGGCGGGGGTCCGAAACCCCACAACCGTGCCGCGCACGTCGGTGAACCGATGGACCGCATCCTGGTCGGTGGCCGTGGCGAGTGGGACGAAAGGAGGGGATTGGCGGCTGACAGTTCGGGTGGTCACCGAGCCGAAGTGGCCGTCCACGCGGATCGCGTAGAAGAGGTTGGGGCTGGGGGTCATCAGGCTAACGAGCCGCTCCAGGTCGGTGAAGCGGAGCGGCTCGTTGATCGACTGCTCGTGGTCGGGGCGGAAGAAGGTAACGGCCGCGTACGGGGTGCGTACCGTGGGGGCGGCGGGGGCAGCGCTGCCGTCTGAGCGCAGCTGATGGAACTGTCCGTCGACAGCGACCATTTCGCCGTCGAGGTGGTTGAATGTGCCGAGCCCGAAGTCCCCGTGCGCGGCGAGTTCGGCCAGAGTCATCTCGCCGTCGTAGACGCCGTCAAGGAGCGCGCCGATCGTCGCCGTCTGGAAGAGCCCTTGGCCTACCGGGGGCGCGCCGTTCACTGGAGCACCTCACTGTGCAGGGCCGTGGCGAGCGCAGCGTTGTCGCGGTAGTCGACCGGAATGTCAACGACGACCGGCCCGGGTGTGGCGAGCGCCTTGGCCAGGACGGGGGCCAGCTCATCGGGCGAGGAGACGCGCAGCCCGGTCGCGCCGAACGACTCGGCGAAGCGGACGTGGTCCACCGGGCCGAACTCGGTACCCGATGTCCGCCCGTACTTGGCCTGCTCCTGGAAGGCGACCATGTCGTATGCGCCGTCCGCCCAGACGAGGTGTACCAAATTGCAGCTGAGCCGCACCGCCGTCTCCAACTCGGCTGCGGAGAATAGGAATCCGCCGTCGCCGGACATGGAGACGACTTTCTTGCCGGGCCGCACGAGGCACGCAGCGATCGCCCAGGGTAGCGCCACGCCCAGGGTCTGCTGGCCGTTGGAGAACAGGAGCTTCCGCGGCTCGTACACGCGGAAGTTGCGGGCCGTCCAGATGTAGAGCGACCCGATGTCACAGGCGACGACGGTGTGGTCGTCGATGGCTGCACGTAGCTCGCTCAGCAGCCTCAGAGGGTGGACTCGGTCGGGGAGTTCGGCGTGCGCCGTCGCGTCGGCCTCTGCCAGGCGGCCGCGCTGCGCGTCCACCATGTCTTGGGTGTCCGAGTTCAGGCGGAGGCCTTCGACGAGAGCGGTGAGAGCAGCGAGGTTGTCCTGGATGTGGCCGCGTAGTTCGATCTCAGGGTGGTAATGGTTGTCGATGTCCGCCGGTACGCAGTCCACGTGGATGATGTGCCGCTCGCCAGATCCGTTCCAGTGTGCGGGGCCGTACTCGACCGGGTCGTAGCCGACGGCGAGCACCACGTCGGCTTCGTCCAGCAGGACGTCGCCGGGCTGGTTACGGAAGAGCCCGACCCGGCCGAGGAAGTGGTCCTCCAGGTCGCGGGAGACGAGGCCCGCAGCTTGGAAGGTCTCCACGACGGGGAGTTCGGTGGCCCGCAGCATGTCTCGTACCGCAGCGCAGACGTCGGGGGCGCCGGCGCGCATGCCCGCCAGGATCACCGGCGTCCGGGCAGTGGACAGCAGCCTCGCGGCGTGCTCCAGCTCGCCCCGGGGCGAAGCCCCGAGCCTGGGTGCCCCCGCCGCTCGCGCGGCAGGGGCCTTGACTGTCTCCGTGAGCACGTCCTGGGGGATGGCGACGGCTGTCGCTCCGGCCCGTGCGGTGGCGGCCGTGCGGAAGGCGTTGGCTAGGGCCTCGGGGATGGCGTCGGCGGTGCCGACCTCTGCCACCGACTTGGTCACCGCACGAAAGAGCGACTCGACATCCACCTGCTGGTGCGTGCGCTTGAGTCGTTCTGTGCGCCCGACCGCGCCGACGAGAGCGACCACGGGGTCTCCCTCGGTGGTGGCTGTCATGAGCCCGGTGACGAGATTGGACGCACCCGGTCCGGACGTGACCAGACAGACCCCGGGCGTGCCGGTCAGCCTGCCGACCGCCGCGGCCATGAAGGCGGCGTTCTGCTCATGCCTGCAGACGACGAGATCGGGGTCGCCATCGACCAGGCCGTCGAAGACCGCGTCGATCTTTGCTCCCGGAATACCGAAGACGTGGGTTACCCCCTGAGCCTCCAGCTCCTTGACCACTCGGTGGGCTGCTGTCCTGCTGCTCACTGAACTTCCTCCTGCGTCAGTTGCTCGATCTGCACATCGATATGCGGATCCAGAGCAAGCCTCTCCCTCTCCCGCTGCGTGTCGAATGTGACCAAGGACCTTGATCCACAAGATCAAAGCCCTGAACCTGCAGTGCCGTTACCCGGAGCCGGCTGAGTCGGGGCAGGCCCCGCGAGGTCGCCACCGGCCGCGGTGCCGGGTACGTGCCGTGCCCCCGCCGAGCCGGAACCGCGCTTGGTGTCCGAGGAGTTCGCAGTGGTCCGCTTCGGCCTGCCCCGTCCGTTCCTCGAACCCATCTAAGACGTTATCTCATTTGGTGAGTCTGCGGTAGCAGATGAGGGTGCAGGCGATGCTGGTGAACGCGAGGAAGTGGTCGGCCTCGCGTTCGTATCGGCGGTGGAGTCGCCGGCATCCGGCGAGCCAGGACATGCTGCGCTCGATGGTCCACCGGTGGCGTCCGAGTCGCTGAGAGGTCTCAATGCCCTTCCGGGCGATGCGTGGCGTGATGTTCCTGCTGCGCAGCCAACGACGCAACGCCCGCTTGTCGTACGCCTTGTCGGCATGCAGCTTGGCCGGGCGGCGCCGCCGGGGACCGCGGCGGGACCGGATGGGCGGGATGCCACGCACAAGCGGCTCGAGTGCCTGGCTGTCGTGGAGGTTGGCTCCGGAGATACCGATGGACAGGGGCAGTCCGGTTCTCTCCGTGATCAAGTGGATCTTCGACCCGTACTTCCCTCGATCCACAGGATTCGGGCCGGTCAGGTCCCCTTTTTCATGGCCCGCATGTTCACCGAGTCGATGGCGCACCGCGACCAGTCCAACTCGCCGCGGGCGCCGAGCTCGTCGAGGACCAGGCGGTGCAGCTTGGCCCAGACCCGGGCCTTCGACCACTCCGCGAAGCGCCGGTGGGCCGTCGCTCCCGACGGCCCGAACGAGGCCGCCGGGAGCTGCTGCCACGTGCAGCCCGACGTGGCCACGAACACGATTGCAGCCAGTACCTCCCGGTCACCGTGCCGACGCCGACCACCGCCCTGCGGTCGGCTCGGCGCCTCAGGCACCACCCGCTGAAACAGTTCCCACAACTCGTCCGGCACCAACCGCTTCACGATTCCCACAACCGCAGACTACCGAACCAGCCAAATGAGATGACGTCTAAATGCCGACCGAGGTGCGTTGGTGGAGGCGCCGACTCCGCCAGGTCCTGCAGTGCCGCGACGCCCGCTCGTGCAGCTGGTATTACGGCGGTGACTGGCACGCAGTCAATGCGCTGGCGCTCGACGCCCTACGGCACGTTCGCGCGGAGTGACCGGCGACGACTTGGAGGACTTCACTAACGCCCAGCCCCCCACCCCGTCCCCCGGTCGCGTCCGCTCCGTACGCCACCTCGGCTCAACTGATACGCGTCCGTCATGGGCACGGCCATCAGCGTCAACGCGAGCGCCGCCCTGCCCCGACATCCCCGGCCCGCACTCCCTCACCGTCCTCGTCTGGCTCGTCTCCTTCACCGCCCTCGCCGTCTTCCGCACCGCCTGCGCCGTGGATATGCCGCCGCGATCAGGCACGCACCCTTCGACATCGAGATCCGCAAGGTCATTTGCTGGACGAATGCGATCGAGAGCGTGAATGCCCGTATCCGCAAGACCGTGAGGGCCCGCGGCCACTTCCCTTCAGGACGTGCCGCGTTGAAGTGCGTCTACATGGCGCTAGTGAGCCTGGACCCAGCCGGAAGGGGCCGGCGCCGCTGGGCGATGCTCTTGGAGGCGCCGCTCGTCGTCTTCCCAATCGCATTCGACGGCCGCCTCACACCCACCGGCCAGCGACAATCCGTTAAGGTGACACGCCATTTTCTGGCGCGACCCGATATCGGCGCATTAAAGCTGCATCTCGGGATGAAGTGTGAAGATAGGACGACCTCTGAAGGCGGTGGGACGTTACGAGCTTTCTCGGCGGTGTCCCCTCGGGGCGGGCGGCCCCTTCTCCCGCATGGATGAACAGCTGTCAGGAGCCCTTCGCCTTTAGGGTCCAGGCGCATGAGGTGGACACGGTCAGGCTGTGCGTGCCGGAGCCGGAGGCCTCCATGGAGTCCGAGCCGCCATCGCCCAGGACGTTGGCGTAGCGCGTGCCGTCGACTCCGTCGTCGATCGTGAAGTAGCCCTGTTCGCCCAGGTTGGAGCAGTCGTAGGTGTAGTCGATGGTCCAGTTCGCGCCGGTGGCGAAGTCGTCGGTGGTGTACGAGGAGGTGCCGCTGGTGTCGACCAGGGTTCCGCCGGAGGGCGAGGACACCGAACTGCCTGGCGAGGCGGCGGCCGACGCGTGGGTGCCGGTGTCCGATGCCGACGCGGTCCCGTCCGACCGCGACGGCACCCAGAACAGGACACCAGCGCCGATGAGGGTCAGGGCGAGGAAGATGCGGGGCGCGCTGAGGGTGAAGCGGCGGCCGGGCGGCCTGCGGTGCTCACCGGAGCGCCCAGGGAAGACATCGGACATGAAGGTGAATCCTGACGAGTAGGTCAATTGGCGTACTATGGACCTTATATGTCTGTATGTCACATAGGCATGCACTTGCGGAGAGTGGAGCGATGAGCGCCGACGTTTCGGAAGGCCGCGCGGACGGGGCCGACCCGGCCCCCAAGGACAACGACCGTCGCCAGAAATGGAATCCGGCGAAGACCGGTGAACAGGGCATCCCGCTCGACATGCTCTTCCGGGGTGGCCCCCTGGACGCGCCGACCGCCACCGCGGCGACGTCGGCGCAGGCACCGACGCCCGGCCCCTCCCTGCTCCAGTTCGCCGACACCCAGGCCCGGCCCGCAGTCGACACGGCGGAGCTTCAGGCCCGCAACGACCGCCGCGCGGCGGCGGAGGGCGCTGGCGCCGTGACCGGCCCGGTCCCGGTGGTGACCACGACCGGTCCGACCCCCGTGACCGCCACCGGGGCCCACGGCCGCACCACCGCCAAGCGCGCACCCCAGGTGGACCGTTCCTTCGCCGAATCCATGGGGCGTGGCCCGAGCGGCTGGTGGGGTGTCGCGGTCGCACTGCTCGCCGTGGGCGGCGTGCTGATGGCGCTCGCCCGGGGCGGTGTTCTCGTCGACGGGGCCTGGGCCGCGATCCCGGGCGGCAACGAGTACGGCAGCATGACCACCGTCCTGTGGGTCGCGGGCATCGGCTGCGCACTGCTCTTCGCGTTCGCTCTCGCTGGCCTGACGACCGGCCGCGAGGGTCAGGCGATCGTGCTCTCCTTCTCCGGCGCTTACAAGGGCACGGTCCGCCGCACCGGGTTCCGGTGGGTCAACCCGCTGCTGCTGCGCCACCGGGTCGACGTCCGGCTGCGGCACTGGCGCTCGGCCCCGGTGTCCTGCAGCGACAGCCAGGGCGTGTCGCTTAACGTCGTCGTTCTGATGGTGTGGCGGGTCCGTGACACCGCCCGCGCCGTGTTCGCCGTCGAGGAGCACGAGTCGTACCTGGCCACCGCCGTCGAGGGCTCGGTCAACCGTCTTGTCTCCCAGCTGCCTTGTGACGTCTTCGCCGGTCCCGGCCCTTCACTGCGTGACGGTGAGAAGCTCGCCGAAGAACTGACCGCGGCCGTTGCCGCCGAGGCCCGTGCGGTCGGCGTCGAGGTGTACTCGATCCAGGTCTCGCACCTCGACTACGCCCCCGAGATCGTCTCCGCCATGCGCCAGCAGCAGCTCTTCGCGCTCGACACCCAGCTGCGCGAGGCCGTCGTCGACAACGTGGTCACCACCGTCGACGACACCGTCAGCCGGCTCACCGAACGCGGTATGGTGCAGATGGACGAGGCTCAGCGCGCCGCGATGATCCACGATCTGACGGTCGCCTTCTACGCGGCCCGCGGCGCGGCCCCGCTGCTCGCCAAGGAATCCCCGCGCGCCGAGGCCGACGGTGTGGAGGAACGCCCCAAACCGGGCCGCGCTGCCGCCCGGCACCAGCATCGGCGCGGCAACTGACGTGCGACCGCTCCCTGAAGGGGAGAGGGTTTTGGCCTTCCGGTCGGGTGCTGCGCCACTACGCGGTGCAGGTTCCGGCATGGAGTCCGTGACTTCCCGCTTTTTCGCGCCCGCCGTGGCACTGGGCCTTGGTCTTCTTCGGTTGGCGGGGCACGGTCTTGGTCTTGTCGAGGTGCCCGTACACCGTCGAGCGGCGGATGCCGAACATGTCGGCGATCTGCTGAATGGTCTTCTCACGCTCGTCGTAGAGGCGTTGGGCGAGCACGGCCTGGTCCGCGGTGAGCTTCGGTCGGCGTCCGCCGAACCGGCCGCGGGCACGTGCCGCAGCGAGTCCATCGTTGACTCTGTCGGGGATCTTGGAGTTTCCCGGCGTGGCAGCATGATCAACGGGCATGCTCGGGTGGTTCCGCCGACCGATGCAGTTGTCGAGGTGCCCGTTGTCCCTGCGCCCGCGTTCCGGTGAGCACGTCCCGTCTCTGACTGCGCAGGTCGCGCGGGCGAGCAACCCGGGTGGTACGACGGCGATATGGGTACGCGACCGCCTCGATGGGCTGTGGTGCGACGAGGACTTCGCCGACTGGTATCCCCGCGACGGGCGCCCGGGTCTCTCACCTGCACAGCTGGCCACCGTCTGCGTGCTGCAGTTCCTGCTCGGACTGTCGGACCGGCAGGCGGCCGAGGCGGTGCGCTGTCGCATCGACTTCAAGTACGCCATGGCCATGGAGCTGGACGATCCCGGCTTCCACCACAGCGTGCTGGCTGACTTCCGTGACCGTCTCACCGAGGACGACCGCGCTGACCGGCTCCTGGACCTCGCGCTGGCCCGCCTCAAGGAGGCCGGTCTGGTGCGCGAGCGCACCACGCAGCGAACCGACTCCACCCACGTCCTGGCCGCGGTGCGTGACCTGACCCGCCTGGAGCTGATCACCGAGGCGGTCCGCGCCGCGCTCGAAGAAGTCGTCGGCAGCGCCCCGCACCTGCTCGATGAGTTGGTCGATGAGGACTGGGGGCGCCGCTACGGCCGGCCGGTCCGCCTGGGCAAGAACCCCACCAAACCGAAGACCCGGATCCTTGCCACCGGAGGTGACGCCGTCCGGCTCCTGGAACACCTCTACCGGCACGGCACGGACCGCACGTCCGGTCCCCGTGTCCAGGCTCTGCGCCAGATCATGGTGCAGAACTACCACCATGACGCCGCAGGACACCTGCGCTGGCGCACGGCCGAGAAGGAAGACGGACCCGGGCTGCCGCCCTCGTCGCGGGCGATCGTCTCGCCCTACGACACCTCGGCCCGCTATGCACGGCACGGACACATCATCAGCTGGAAGGGGTTCTCCGCCCACTTGACCGAGACTTGTGCTGCGGATGGCCCCAACGTGATCACTGACGTGGCCACCACAGCGGCTACCACCCACGACAGCCAGATCCTGCCGGGCATCCACACCCGTCTCGCCCGACGCGGCCTGCTGCCCGCCGAGCACCTGGTCGACGCCGGCTACACCTTCCTGCCCCACCTGGAACAGGCCGCCCGCGACCACCAGGTCACCGTCTCCGGGCCGCTGAAGAGCAACCCCACCCGCCAGCACCGCCGAGGCGAGGGCTTCGCCCGGGACGACTTTCACATCGACTTCGAGCGTCGGCAGGTCACCTGCCCCCAGGGGCAGGTCAGCGCGGGCTGGCATGGCCCCTACCCGACCTCCTCACCCACCGCGGCCCCGCTGATCGTGGCACGGTTCACCAAGAGCCAGTGCCAACCCTGCCCGGCTCGCGCTCAGTGCACCACCTCCCGCGAAACCCACCGCACCGTGGGCTTTCCTCCACGAGAGCTCCGCGACCTGCAACTCCGCGTCCGCACCGAGCAACAGACGCCCGAATGGAAGGCCCGCTACGCCGTCCGCTCCGGAGTGGAGGGCACGGTCAACGAGTTCGCCCACGGACACGGCATGCGACGCTGCCGCTACCGAGGACAGGGAAAGGCCCACGTCCAGCACGTCCTGACGGCCATCGCCGTCAACATTGAGCACCTCAGCGGACTACCACCGACCGAACAAGCCCCCACACCCCGGCGACCGACTGCCTTCCAGAGCTACCTCGATCAACGCGAGATACCCCGGCCGAAATCCTGGCGCACCCTGGGGACTTGACCTGCCAGCTCCAAGATCCCCGACAGAGTCAAGCCCACGACGTCGTAGACCTTCTCCACGAACAGCGGGTCCGTCGACAGCTTGAAGGTGTCTGCCAGATGCGGCTTGAGCTGGAACTGCCGCCAGATCCGACCGACCGTGGACTTCGACAGACCACTGTGCTCGGCCATGGACTTCCGTGACCAGTGGGTGGCGTTCTTCGGCAGCTGTTCCAGCGTGGTGACCACAACCGCTTCCACCTGATCGACGCTGATGGTGGGCGGCCGGCCCGGCCTGGGCTCATCCACCAGGCCGCCCAGCCGCTGAGCGAGGAAGCGCCGCCGCCACTTGCGGACCGTGTCCGCACTCACCCGCAGATCCCGGGCCACCCCGACGATCGACGGCATGTCAGGTCCCGCACACGCCAGCACAATCCGCGCCCGCAAAGCCAGAGCCTGGGCCGAATTCGCCCGACGGGTCCACCGCTCCAACTCTGCCCGTTCGTCATCGAACAGAAGCACCGGCTCAAGCCTCGGGCCCCGACGAGGAACTGACACACCACCAGAAGAAGTCACACAACTACTAACGAGCAACTACTGGCGCAGGACACTAGAGCGGCGGCGTCCGCCTCACCCCGCAGGCACGGTCCGAGCGACATCTGAGTGGCAGCGAGCGCGAGGAGATATCCCGCGGTATCGCCGCCGGGGAATCGGCCCGGCAGCTGGCCAAGCGGCTGGGCCGATCCCCTTCGACCGTCTCCCGCGAGATCTCCCGCAACGGCGGCCGGGACCGCTACCGAGCCGCCACGGCCGATGCAGCCGCCTACGAACGCGGGCGCCGACCCAAGCAGGCCAAGCTCGCCCAACGGCCTGCTCTGCGCGCCTTGGTGGAGGTCAAGCTTGCTTTGTGCTGGTCGTCCGAGCAGATCGCAGGATGGCTGCGACGACAGTTTCCTGGTGACGCCTCCATGCAGATCTCGCACGAAGCGATCTACCTCTCGCTCTACGATCCCCGCGGCGCCAGGCGATCGACCGCAGCCTCACCCAGAAGCTGCGGTCAGGCAGGCCCACGCTGTCCGAAGATCGCCCGCCGGCCCACCGGGCGGGGCATCATCCGCGGCATGGTGTCCATCACCGCCCGCCCCGCCGAGGTCGAAGACCGCAAGATCCCGGGCGGATGCTCACTCAGCGGGCGCACTGGTGACGTTCAGACCGAGCTCCTCCGGAACCCTGGACGGGTGCACCCGGAGCGACGTTTGCCGTCCGAAGCGTTGTCTCCCGGACACACTCCCGCCCAGGAAGCCAGATGACCGGAGGTCGGGAAGATCTCTATGTCGAGTCCGACCTCCGCGGCCAGGGCCTGGACCGTCTTGGCGTCAACTGCACGTACGGCCCAGGCTCGGCGGAGAGAAGAATCCCGCCGGGCCTGAGTCGCACACGTACGCCGGTGAACCGTTCGCTCAGATACGGCCTTCGAGCAGCAGATCCAGTTCGAGGTCGAGGCTGACGTGGTCCAGCTCCTGACCGCGCGGGACCAGCGCCAGCGAGCTGTGAAGCCAGGCGCCCAACTCATCTGCGGGGGCGACGAGTTCGGCCCACTTGTCCGGCGTCCGGAGCGTGATGCAGACCACCGGGAGTCCGTTCGCGAGGCTCGGCGAGATCTCTACGTCGCCCTCGCCGGCCGGTGCCCAGATGCCGTCCAGGAGCAAATCCCGGGAGAAGGACCAGGTGGTGGAGTCCCCGTTGCTGAGCACACGGAATGCCCCCACCACTGCGAACGGGTCGGAGGTGTTGTAGGTGAACCTCGCCTCGACAGGGGTCCAGACGCCGGGCCCGACGACCATATGGATCGGGATGATGCGGCTGAGCGAGACAGGGAGCGGCGGATGCCAGAACAAGGCGTTGCCTTTCGCGGGAAGAGGGGACGGAATGGGAGGGGAATGGAGTGAGCGGAAGGCTCAGGCGGCCTGCGACGCCGCTGACGCGATCGCCTTGTAGTTCTCCGCGCACCTGCCTGCGCCGACGGCCGCACAGTGAGTGGGATCCTCGGGGACGAACACAGGGAGCCGAGTGGCCGCGGCGATCCTGCGGTCCAGGCCGGGCAGCAACGCGCCGCCCCCGGCGAGCACGATGCCGTGGTCAATGATGTCGCCGGCCAGCTCAGGTGGACAGGTGTCCAGGGCAGTCCGGACCGCGCTCACGATCTCCTCGACGGTCCCCCGCAGGGCGCCGCGGATCTCGGCCTCGGTGACGTCGATGCTGCCGGGTATGCCAGTCTCCAGGATGCGCCCGCGCACCGGGTGGGGCGAGGCCGGTTCTCGGCCGGGCACCGGCCCCGCGGTGCCGATTGCCAGTTTGGTGGCCTCTGCGGTCTGCTCGCCGATCTGAAATCCGTGCCGCTCCTTCATGTGCGTGGTGATTGCCGCGTCCATCGTCTGCCCGGCGGTGCGCAGCGAGTACGAAGCGGCCAGGCCGCCGATGGAGACGATCGCGATGTCGGTGGTGCCGCCGCCGATATCCACGACCATCGAGGCGGTCGGTTCGTGTACCGGGAGTCCGGCGCCGATCGCGGCGGCCATCTGCCCTTCGACCACGGTGACTTGGCGGGCCCCGGCCGCCTGTGCGGCGGTGGTCAGCGCGGAGCGTTCCACGGAGGTGATCGCGCTGGGCGCGCAGAGCACGATGTCCATACGCCGCCTTCGGCGCCCGGTGGCCCGGCGGATGAGATGGGTGAGCAGCACCTCGGCCGCGTTGAAGTCGGCGATCGCGCCGCCCCGGATGGGCCGGATCACCTGGAAGTGCTCGGGGGCGCGGCCGATGGCCTTTTTGGCCTCGTCGCCGTAGGAGATCACCGCTCCGTTGCGGACGTCGGTGACCACCACCGATGTCTCATTGAGGATGATCCCCTGCCCCTGGGCGTACACCAGGGTGTGAGAGGTACCCAGGTCGATGGCCAGGTTACGGCCTCGGGCCGTGAGTTCGCTCGGCATGTCCGCGCTACTGCCTTCCAGGAGGGCTCCGCGTGCCGGGCTCGGGCCCGCACACTGGGCGCTTCCGAGAATGACGCTGGGTCAGATCGGGGTGGAGCCGCCCAGGTGGACCGCTTGTCCACTTTCGGCCGGGCCTGTGTCATCCAGGGTGGCAGGCTCGCAGGGCAGGCTTGCCCAGGTGGCGAACCCGCCATCTGTCTGCGCCTTGGCGTCCAGGGTGCCGCCGGCCTCGGTGACGGCGGCGCGCAGCGTGGCCAGGCCATGCCCTGTGCCAGCCAGTGGGCGGGCGTGGGCGGGGGTGGGGGAGTCCGGTGTGGGCGCGTCGTTGGCGATCCGCACCCGCAATGCGCCGTCCTCGTACCAGACGGAGACCGCGGTCCGTGCGCCGTAGGCATGGCGCAGACAGTTCATCAGGGCCTCGCGTACCACCCGGCAGGCGAGCTCTTGGGCGTGGGCCGGGATGAGTGGGGAGTCGACCGCGAGCCGCAGCGACACCGGCTGGCCGTACCTCCGGTACTCGTCTACCAGGGCGGTCAGCCGGTTGAGTCCGGGCTCGGGCTCCTGCTGTCCCGTCGCGGCGTTCCCGGTCTCATCGTCCATGTGGTCAGGGTCGTCCTCGCGGAGCAGGTCGAGCGCGGTCTTCAGCTCGCGCATCGCCTCCGCGCCGGTGTCGGCGATCTCCATGCAGAGCTGGGCGGCCCGTTCGTTGTCCTGGACGCGCAGCTCGACAGCGCCCGCCTTCAGGCACATCACGCTGATCCGGTGGCCGACCCCGTCGTGCACGGTCTGCGCGATCGCGCCACGGGCCCGCAGCATCCGCTCCCGGTGCGCGGCTCGCAGGAGTTCCTCCCGCTGCTCGCGGTTGCGGCGTTCGGTCAGGGCCAGTTCGCGGTAGTGCTGCACGGACTGCTCGTAACCGTTGACCGCGATCGCCGTGGCCACCGGGAAGAAGGTCATGGCCAGGCTGCCGACGACGGTCCCGGCAGGCATCCCGTACGGCAGCGGCACCCCCCCGGCGTTCGCCAACCAGTACGCCAGGTAGGGCAGCGGC
Source organism: Streptomyces fractus (assembly GCF_049844455.1). Classification (NCBI taxonomy): domain Bacteria; kingdom Bacillati; phylum Actinomycetota; class Actinomycetes; order Kitasatosporales; family Streptomycetaceae; genus Streptomyces; species Streptomyces fractus. The sequence continues at coordinate 220,662 of NZ_JBMYHI010000001.1, forward strand.
AGCAGGATCGCCAGCGGCCACCACAAGCGGCAGCGGATCAGGACGTAGACAGTCAGGCCGAGCGCCGCCGAGGCCGCGCTCACCGTGAAGGCGCACACGCCGGCCAGCGTGATCAGTACCGGGTGGCGCCTGCGTGCGAGGAACAGCGCGCAGGCGATGACCCCGATGGCGCAGCCGGCGAGGCGGGCCTGCAGGGGGAAGGGGCCCTCCAGGGTGCCGAGCACCGTCAGTACGCCGATTCCGAGTGCGTCTTTGCCGTTGCGGTTCCATCGCTGGTCGAGGGACCGGACCGCGGACAGCAGCGCGGGAGGGACTGTACGCCGCATTCGACGCCCCTCCTCGGCTACCGATGTGCATCACTAACTGCCTGAACGATAGCAACACATTGGATAAAGGGTGTTTAGGTCTTTTGTCACCTCTTGTGTGGGTGGTCTCAGGAGAACAGCAGTGCCCAGGTCTGAGGTCCCGGAATGCCGTCGGCGGCCGAGCCGGTCCAGCCCTGTGCCTCCTGGAAGGCCTGGGTCGCGTCGCCGTCGGCGGACTGGGTCCAGGTGGGGCCGGGGCCGGAGGTGTAGTAGGAGCCGTAGCCGTTGGCGACGAGCTGTTCGCCGAGTTCGGTGACGTACTCGTTGGACTCGCCCGGTCCGAAGTACTGGGAGCCGGGGAACGGGTGGTCGCCGCCCGTGTCGTCCGGGGTGTCCGAGGACGCCCCCTCCTGCAGGAGGGTCCAGGTGGTGGGGCCGGGGATGCCGTCGGCGTCGGAGCCGGTCCAGCCCTGTGCCTCCTGGAAGGCCTGGGTCGCGTCGCCGTCGGCGGACTGGGTCCAGGTGGGGCCGGGGCCGGAGGTGTAGTAGGAGCCGTAGCCGTTGGCGACGAGCTGTTCGCCGAGTTCGGTGACGTACTCGTTGGACTCGCCCGGTCCGAAGTACTGGGAGCCGGGGAACGGGTGGTCGCCGCCCGTGTCGTCCGGAGTGCTGCCGGTGATCAAGTTGTCGTAGCGGTACGGCATGTAGCCCGTCGTCGAGGAGTAGTACGGGTACGGGATGGCGTGCTTGACTGCGCCGTTGTCGCCGCTTTCCTCGATCGCGTAGTACTGGGTGTGCGAGGAGTTCGCCCAGCCGTCGAAGATCACCACATGGCCCGCGGACTGGGACAGCAGCACGTCGCCCGGCTGCAGCTGGGATTCGCTGATCGAGGACGCGTAGTTGGTGAGATTGCCGGTCCAGGCGTTGGTGTTCAGGCCCCAGGCCATCGAGACGAAGCCGGAGCAATCGGTGCGGTAGCCGTGGTAGTAGTCCGACTGGCTGTAGGGGATGCCGGCGTCCACCCACGTCATCGCGCGGGCGATGATCTGGTCCCCCGTCAGCGAAAGGGACTGCGACGGCATGGAGTTGTCGGTGCCCGACGTGGTGGCGGCGACCGCGGCCGGGGCGGCCGGGGCGGCGGAGGCGGCGGTGGGGGTCACTAGCGCGAGGCCTGCGCCGGCCGCCACCGCCCAGGAGCGGGCGCGGCCTGGCTGGAGCGGGGGGACGGCCGAGGCGGGGGCGACGCCGCACCCTGCGCAGGAGCAGGTCTCGGTGACGTCGAGTTCGTAGAAGGAGGGGGTGGGGAGCATGTGAGGTCCGGTTCCGTGCCGAGGATCTTGACCTACCGAGACTTGCGGTACGGGGGCAGGGGTGTCAGCACACGCACGGCCAGACAAGATCAACTTATGGGGCGGCGGAACGGGACTGATGATCGACTCCGCGAGTGGGGACCCGCGTACTGACGTGCTGTCATCGTCCGGCGCCCCATTGTCATCTTCCGTACCGCGTTCCCTCCGGGCCGCCGGGGAGAGCATGGAGACATGACCGGTACGGCGGAGCGTGACGAGGCGGTCCGCCAACTGTGGCTCCTTCACCACGACGAGATCGTGGCCTACGCCCGCGAGCTCCTCGGAGCCCCGGACGAGGACGCGGTCCAGGACCTGGTCGCCGAGGCCTTCGCCCGCCTGCTCGACGGACTGCCGGACGCCGCGGGCACCACGCTCGCGCTCCGGGTCCGCGTGGTCGCGATCCTCGGCGGTGTCGCGGCCGAGGAGACCGCCCTGCGGTACGTCGAGCGGGCGCGACCGCCGGATGAACTGCCCACCTCCGCGCAGCACGCGGCCGCTCTGGTCACCTGCCGCGGGGAGACCGACCCCGTGCTCGCCGCCGCCCCCCTCCACCGCTACATGGGAGACCCGAACGCACTGCTCGTCGAACGCATCGGCATGCACGCCGCGATCCGACGCGCCTTCGCCGCACTCTCCGACCGTCAGGCCAGCATGCTCGTCCTGGTGTGTCTGCGCGGGATGAGCGTGCCGCGCGCGGCCGAGCAGATCGGGGTCAGCGCGGGCGCCGCGCACGCGCTGCTGCGGCGGGGCCGGCACGCCTTTCGGCGCACTCTCGTCGAGTACGACCGGGCGTTGGCGAGCAGGGACGGACTGCTGGAGGTGCGGTGGCCGGAGAGGACGCCGCGCGGACTGATCCGTTGAGCACAGGCCGGCCCCCCGGCATGCTTCCCCGGCCCCGCTCTCGCAACCGGCCCCGAACGCGGTCCCAGCAGAACCGGACCCGCCCCCGCGTGCCACGCGGCCCGCACGGCACGCCCGTCGGCGGCGAGGGCGTCACGCTGGTCATGCGGCGGTCCGACTGGCGCAGCACCGGACACCCGCGGGGCTCGCTTCCACTCGCGTTCGCCCGCGCCGGATACAGCTGCGCGCTGCCCGCCACCATCCTGCTCACCGCGATCGCCGCGGCCGGCCGGGGGACGGCCGGCGCGCACGCGGCCGTCTGCGGAGCGCTCCTGTTCGCCGCGGCACAGCTTGCCGTGGCTCCCGCGCAGGCGGCCGCCCGGCACCTGACCGGACCGCGCCTCGTGGTGCAGATCGCCGCGCCCCTGGCCGCCGTCAGCTACGTCCTGGCGCTGCTGCAGGCCTGGCCCGCCCCGTACACGGCACTGGTCGTGGCCGCCGTCGCCGCCCGGACCGCCGACGCCTTCCTGCCGGAACTCGCCACCCGTTCCTACTCGGGCACCCGCGATCCGCTGCACGCCCGCGGCATCACCCGGCTGCGGGCCGCGGGCACGGCCGGCGCCCTGCTGGGGCTCGCGGCGGCCGGCGCGGTGGCCGGATGGCGCGGCATCGAGGCCGCACTGATGGTGCCGTGCGGCAGTACGGCACTCGCGGCGGGCGCCATCCTCGTCCACGCCACCCGCACCGGACAACTGCCCGCCTGCCCCACCCGGCCGCTGCTACCGCAGGCCCGCCAGGACCTGCTGCGCACCGGTTGGCGCAATGTACTCGTGCTGGGCACGCTGCTCGGCTTCGCGGCCATGGCCGGGATACTGCGGATCCGGTCCGTGGTACTCCTCGCCGCGCTCGCCACGGTGCTGCTCCCGCTGCGGGCGGTGAAACGGGCAAGGGCCGGGGGCCTGCTGCGGTCGTCCGTGTTCGTGGCGCTGGTGGGGTGCGCGGTGCTCTGGCTGCAACTGCTCGAGGTCACGGCGGCCGAATTCCCCTACCGGCCCTGGCCGTTGATCCTGCCGGTCCTGCTCGGCCCGGCGGCCCGGCTCCTGGTGCCGCCGCGGCGCAGGCCCGGCCCGGCGAGCGTGCTGGCCTGCTGCGCGCTCGGCACGCTGTGCCTGGCCGGGGGAACCGGCGCACGGCCGGTCGCCGGCGCCTGTCTCGCCCTTGCCCTGGCGCTGCGCTGCCTCGGCCCCGTGCGCGGCGCCCTGGCATCCGGCCGCAGCCCGGCCGCGGTGTGTGCGGTGGCCTACGCGGGGGCGCTGGCGGTGCCGTTCGCCATGGCCACGGGGGCGGCCGGCCAGGAAGAGGGGAGTGGCGTGCTGTGCGGACAGACAGTCCTGCTGATCCTGCTGGCCGCGCTGGCACGGAGCGCCTCGCTGCGGGGCCGCCGCCGCGGGCGACGCCCGGCCGATCTCAGGGCCGGGCGCTCCAGGGCCTGAAGGCCCGGCCCCGGGGAACCGGGTGCGGCGGCGCCCGGAAGGCGGCGGGCAGGGGCACCGTCACGGTTCGTTCGTGGACGCGTCCTTCGACGTGTCGGTCGTGTCCGTGGCATTCGACGCGTCGTCGTTCGCCGAGCCGTCGTCGCCGCTGTTGCCACCGCTGTCGGCGCTGTCGCCCCCAGTGTCGTCCGTCGGCGTGTCGGACGGATTCGCGTCGTCGCCGCTGTTGTCCCCGCTGTCGTCCGTCGGCGTGCCGGACGCGTCCGGTGTCGCGTTCGACGTCGTCCCGCCCGACGTGGTCAGCGTCACCGAGGAACCGACCGACACCTTCGTGCCGGCCCCCGGATCGACCGCGGTCACCGTCGCGCCGGAGTCCTGGGAGCCGCTGGAGACCGTGTAGTCCAGGCCGGCCGCGGCCAGGGTCGACGCCGCCTTCTGGAGCGTCATCCCGGTGACCGGCGGCACCGCCACCTTGCCCGCGGTGCCCACCGTGATGGTGACCGTCGAGCCTTCGCCGGCGCGCCTTCCCCCGGACGGCGTCTGGGAGACGACCCGGCCCACCTGGTCCGGGTCGCTTGCCTGCCTGGTCGAGGTCTTGACGGTGAAACCGGCGCTCTGCAGATCGGATGTGGCCTGCTGCTGGGTCTCACCGGTCACATCCGGTACCGAGACCTTCCGCGGCGCCCGGGCGACGGTGATCGTCACCGTGGACCCCTTGCCCGCCTGGCCGTCCCCGTGCGACGGCGACTGCGAGACGACCGTACCCGCGGTCACCGACGAGGTGGACTCGGTGGTCGTCTTTACCTTGAAACCGGCGTCCTTGAGGTCCGAGGTGGCCTGCTGCTGGGTCTCACCGGTCACGTCAGGCACATCCACCAGCGTCGGGCCGGAGGACAGCGACACCGTGATCGGGCTGTCCTTCTTCGCCTTGCCGCCCTGGTCCGGGCTCTGGCTGCACACCTCGCCGGTGGCCGCCGTGTCCGGGGAGCAGGTCGTCGACTTGCCCTTGACCACGGTGAACCCGGCTGCCCCCGCATCGCTCTGCGCCTGGGCCCAGGTGTCACCCACCAGATCGGGCACCGCGCCACGGGACCCGATCACCGCAGACGACACCGCCGTGGCGCCGCCGAGCAGACACAGCGTGAGCATCGTGATCGCCGCGGCCCGCAGCCCCCTGCGCCGCTTCTTCGGTGGGCGGCTGGCGACTGCCTGCTCCTCCGCATCCCCGCCGAGGCTCACCGCCCCCAGCGTCACCGGCGCCTGCGGGGCGGTCACATCGGCCACCCGCTCCACCGGAGCGGTCTGCGGCTCCGCATCGTAGGACTGAGGCAGCACCGCCGTCGCCGCCGGGCCGGTGACGAATCCGCCCATGGCCATGGCCATGGCCTGCCCCGGCGTCTGCTCCCCGTACAGCACGTACTCGATCGCGGCTCGCATCTCGTCCGCGCTCTGGAACCGGTCCGCGGGGTTCTTCGCCAGCGCCCGCAACACCACCGCGTCCATCGCCGCAGTGATCTCGGGATCGAACTCGGACGGCGGCCGCGGCTGATCCTGCACATGCTGGTACGCGACGGTGACGGGGGAGTCGCCGACGAACGGCGTGCGCCCGGCGAGCAGTTCGAACAGCAGACAGCCGGTGGCGTACACGTCGGAGCGGGCGTCCACCGGCAGGCCCTGCGCCTGTTCCGGCGAGAAGTACGCGGCGGTGCCGATCACCGAGGCGGTCGCGGTGAGCGTCACCGTCTCCTCGCCCATGGTGCGGGCGATGCCGAAGTCCATCACCTTGACCCGGCCGGAGTCACTGAGCATCACATTGGCCGGCTTGATGTCCCGGTGCACGATGCCGTTGTCGTGGCTGTACTGCAGCGCGCGCAGCACCGCCGCGACCATCTCGAGCGCCCGCTCCGGACGCAACAGCCGCCCGCTGCGCAGCAGTTCACGCAGCGTCGCCCCGGTCACCAGTTCCATCACGATGTACGGCAGGGAGAGGCCGTCGACGAAGTCCTCGCCGGTGTCGTACACCGCGACGATCTCGGGGTGGTTCAGGGAGGCCGCCGACTGCGCCTCGCGCCGGAACCGCGCCTGGTAGGTGTGGTCACCGGCCAGGTCGGTACGCAGCGACTTCACCGCTACGGTCCGCGCCAGCCGTGCGTCCTGCGCCTCGTACACCTCGGCCATGCCGCCCCGGCCGAGCCTGCGGCCGAGCATGTAGCGGTCGCCGAGCACTCGGTCGTCCGGGGCCGCCGGCATGTCCTCCGCTCCATACGCAGGAGCGAGCTGGGTCGTGCCCTCGTCCCGGATCTTTTCCGAGGGCCGGGACGTCTGGTCGGCTGCCATGCACCCCTGCCCCTTTCCGTGCGCGGCTGCGCATATCGCGTTCGTCGTGTCCCCGTGGCACCGAATGGATCGCACTGGTGGCCAGGGGCAGGGAGAGGGCCGGGCCGCCGGGGCGGAGAGGGACGCCCGCCCCGGAGTGGGTGAGAGCGGGCGTCCGCGGCGGACCAGTCTCCGGACCTTCCGCCTGAATAATCTTAACTGATATCAAATCAATGCCAGTTAAGGTCCATACAAATAAAAGACTCTTAATCATGCCAAGTAGTACATTTGGCGTTTAGTCGTAATCTATCCTGATTCATTGGCAACAGGACAGGCGGAGATCCGTGGCACGCAGGACCGGCCGTAAAGGTCTGCCCGTAAGAACTCACACGGGAAGGCAAGCCGCTCGGCGACGTGACGGGCACCCCGCCCTCCGTCTGGTCATGCTGCTGATCACCATGCTCACCATGGCCGCGGTCATGCTCCTGAGCGGCACCTGGACCCCCGCGCTCGGCATCGACCTCGAGGGCGGCTCCGAGATCACCCTCACTGCTTCCTCCAACGACCCCTCCGCCGTCACCCCGGCCAACATGCAGACCGCGCAGGCCATCATCCAGCAGCGGGTCAACGGCTACGGGGTCTCCGGTGCCACCGTCCAGATCCAGGGCAACGACCAGATCGTGGTCGCAGTCCCGCACAACGACAACGCCTCGCAACTCGCCGACGAACTCGGCACCACGGCCAAGCTCGCCTTCCGGCCGATCCTCGCCGAAGCATCCGCCTCGACGGGCAAGACGACCCCCGACGAGACGGCCTCGTCCTCCTCCGATGCGAGCACGTCCCCCTCCACTTCCTCCTCACAGGACTCCGGCGACCACAGCGTCAGCGGCAAGGTCCCCTCCGACGTGCAGCAGCAGTTCGACACCCTCGACTGCTCCGACCCCTCCCGGCACGCCGACGACCCGACCTCCGAGTCCCGCAACGCGGTCGCCTGCGGCCCGGACGGTTCGATGAAGTACGCGCTCGGCCCCGTCGCGGTCGACGGCACGCATGTCGCCAAGGCCACCTCCGGCATCGACCAGCAGTCCGGGGCCTGGCAGGTCAATCTCTCCTTCGATTCCACCGGCAGCAAGCAGTTCGCCGACATCACCGGACAACTCGCCGCCAAGACCGCCCCGAACAACCAGTTCGGCGTCGACCTGGACGGCCAGGTGATCTCCGCCCCCTCCGTCTCCGAGGAGATCGGCGGCGGGCAGGCCACCATCACCGGCGACTTCACCCAGGCCTCCGCCGGGCAGCTCGCCGACAACCTCTCCTACGGCTCCCTGCCGCTGAACTTCACCCAGTCCCAGGTGACCAGCGTGACCCCCACCGTCGGCCTCGCCCAGCTGACGGCCGGCCTGGCCTCCGCCGCCATCGGCCTCGTCCTGGTTGCCGTCTACTGCCTGCTGTACTACCGCTTCCTCGGACTCGTCGCGATCGCAGGACTCGGCGTCGCCGGCCTGCTCACCTACGGCTCGATGGTGATCCTCGGCGGCCTGATCGGCTACTCCCTCGACCTGGCCGGCCTGTGCGGCGCAGTGGTCGCCATCGGTATCACCGCCGACTCCTTCATCGTCTACTTCGAACGCACCCGGGACGCCCTGCGCTCCGGCCGCTCGCTGGCTCCGGCGCTCGCCCATGGCTGGCCGCGGGCCCGCCGTACCATCCTCATCGCGGACACGGTGACGCTGCTGGCGGCCGTGGTCCTCTACTTCTTCACCATCGGCGACGTCCAGGGCTTTGCTTTCATGCTGGGCCTGGCCACCGTCATCGACGTGGCCACCGTCGCCTTCTTCACCCGCCCCCTGATGGTGCTGCTCGCCCGCAGGCGCTACTTTGCCACCGGTCGCCCCGGGTCCGGCTTCAACGCCGAACGCCTGGGCATCAACCCGCCGCTGCGACGGCGGCCGCGCACCACAGGAAGCGATTGAACCTGGCTTAGGCTGCCGGGCGGAACCGCGTTCCGTCCGGCCTTGTGCTCGTATGCGGTGCAGGTGTAGGTGTGTTCGCCCAGCGGGAGTTGGTGCTTGGTTCTCGCACCACACCCTGCGCCGTCCATCAATCTCGGCTGGAAGTCCTCCACGGCCAACTGGTTGTGGTCGGCCACGACGTGCCTGGCCCATTTACGGCCGGAGTCCTTACGCCGGCGGGCGGCCTTCGTGTACGCCTGGGCCGCCAGGCCCGCACCGAGAACCAAGGCGGCAAGACATCAGGTGACCGTCGTCGCCGCGCGGCCCGCTCATCCCAGTCGGGTCAACCGGTCCCCCAGCGAGGGCGGGTTCACGGCGCTCGCGGTCTCCACCGGCACTGACACCTTTCCGGCGCCGCTGCCTTCGGTCACCGCGCCGACCTTCGTGCCGGAGGCCGCGTCCGAGGTGAGTTTCGAGGAGTCGGGGCTCAGGTCGATCTGCACGGTGGCGCCGGGCCAGCCCACGACCTGTACGTCCTCGGTGGCCTCGACCGGTGTCCGGCCGCCCAGGCCGTTGTCCGCGTAACCGACCGTCTCACCCTTGGTGATCACCGTCCTGGTGGTGAACGAGCCCTGTACGGCCTTGATCAGATCGGTCGACGCGTTCTGCACCTCGTCCAGGATCGAGGAGTTCGAGCTGGTCGGCTGCTGGTCGAGGACCACGCCGTAGATCGTCTGCGTCGTCCCGTGGACCTTCTTGGTGGCGGCCCACATCAGGCACCCGCCGGCCGACGTCGACGAGCCGGTCTTGACACCGATCACGCCCGGGACGGTCGAGATGAGTTCGTTGGTGTTGTAGACCGTCGTGCCGTTGACCGTCGCGTTGGGGGTGGCCACGATCTTCCGGAAGACGGGTGACTGCATCACGGCCTCCTCCAGTTTCAGCAGGTCGGAAGCGGTGGAGACAGTGGTGTCGGTGAGCCCGGAAGGATCGGTGAACTTGGTGTCGGTCATCCCGAGCTCCTTCGCCGCCGCGTTCATCTCGTCCACGAACGCCGACTGGCTGTCCGCGTCCCAACGGGCCAGCAGCTTGGCGATGTTGTTGGCGCTCGGCAGCATCATCAGCTCCAGTGCCTGGTACTCGGTCAGTGTCTCGCCCTCGGTGACCTTGGCCACCGACTCGCTGTCCTTGTCGCCGGACTTGTAGTCGTCCACCGCCTGCTGGTCCACGGTGATCTTCGGACCGTTCTCGCCCTTCTTCAGCGGGTGGTCCTGGAGTACGACATAGGCCGTCATCACCTTCGCCACCGAGGCGGTCGGCGTCGCGGTCTGCTTCCCGTACGTGCCGACGTCACCGAGCCCCTCCACCGCGATCGCCGCCTCCCCCTGGTCCGGCCAGGGCAGGTCGGCACTGCCGGAGAAGGTGTACGAACTCGGCACGGTCAGATGCAGTGTGGGGTCCGGGACCGGCCGGATCAACTGCCCGACACTGGCCACGCACACCACGAACACCAGGAAAATGACCCAGATCCGCAGCCGGCGCAGCGCCAGCGTCACCTTGGTGACCGGCTTCGCGGTGAGCGTGGCCAGCACCTCGAGCGCCTGCTCCGGGCTCTCCGGCTTCACCAGCGGCTCGGGCTCGGGTTCGCCACCGCCGTTGTCGCCCTGGGACTTCCCGCTCTTGTCCTCCTGCTCGGGCCGGGACGGCTGCGGCGGACGCAGCCAGGGCGGCACGGGGCGCCCTCGGTCGTAGGTGAGCTTGCCCTCGGCGTCGTAGACGACGGGCGGCTCGGGGGAGCGGGTGGGCCGGGGCGGCGCGGCATCCGCCTCGGCGTCCGTCTCGGCGTCCTGGTCGCCGGTGTCTGTCTCGGGCGGGCTGCCCTCGTCCGCTGCCCCCGACGTCGGTACGGCATGTCCGAGCAGACGCTCCAGCGCATCCTTCTCGGCACCCTGCTCCTCGCCGTCGGGCTGTACACCGTCGTCCGCCGCGTCCGGGCGCTCCAGCTCCGGGTCTTCGACCTTGCTCACCCCTGCGTCACCCTTCTGCCGAAGCCGGCGGATCGGTCGGCGAGGCCGCCGCAGTGGAAGCGGCCACCGTCCCGCTGTTGAGATTCAGATGCCGGTAGACCAGCGCACACGTGCCCGCGCTCAGCACCAGCAGCGCGCAGCACGCCACCACGTACCGCCGGAACCAGGTCCGGCGGCGCGGCGGCCGTGTGGCCTTGCGCGCGGCCGCCCTGCCCGTCCAGGCCGGAACGCGGTCCCTGGTCTGTCCGTCCGTCATCCCTCCACTCTCGCCCGCCCATACCGCCATATCTCCATGCGTCTACCTGTGAAGGCCCTTATTCCGACATGGGTGTGGACGAAAGTGGGCGCCCGCCTGTGGGCCCGCCCGCATAACTGGAGAGATGCGAGCAGCGGGCGCACGGGGCGGGGGAACGGCGGCGCCCCCACATACCCGCCGCCGGGGACTCGACCCCGCCGTCTGGCGCCGCGGCCGTGCCACCGCCGTCCTCGCCCTCCTCATCGGCGCTCTGCTGGCCTTCCATGGCCTGGTCCCCAACTGGGGCGTCCATCTCGGCAGCCTGATCGAGACCTTCCTGCCCTGGCTGGCCGTCCCGCTCGTCCCGCTGCTCCTCAACGCCCTGCGCCGCCGCAGCGCCACCGCCCTGATCGCGGTCCTCGTCACCGCCCTGATCTGGTGCGGCATGTTCGGCCCGCGGATGTGGGCCCCCGCCCCGACCGGAGCCAGCGACCTCACCGTCGTCTCCAACAACGTCGAAGCCGCCAACGCCGACCCCGACGTCACCGCCGCCGACCTCCTCGCCACCGGCGCCGACGTCATCGGTCTGGAAGAGCTCACCTCCGAAGCCGTTCCCACCTACGAGAAGGACCTCGCCGGCACGTTCCCGTACCACGACGTCGAGGGCACCGTCGGCGTCTGGTCCAAGTACCCGATCACCTCCGCCGAGCCCGTCGACCTCGACATCGGCTGGACCCGCGCCCTGCGCGCCGACATCGACTCACCCCAGGGCGCCGTCACCGTCTACGCAGCCCACATGCCCTCCGTGCGCGTCACCGTCACCGCCGGCTTCGACACTGACGACCGCGACCACGCCATCACCACCCTCGCCGCCAAGATCGCCGACGACTCCGCCTCCCGCGTCATCGTCCTCGGCGACTTCAACACCTCCACCGACGACCGCGCCCTGGAACCCATGACCACCACCGCCGGCCTCACAGACGTCCTCCAGTCCGGCGAGGGCCTCGGTCTGACCTGGCCCGCCGGCCTGCCCACGGTCCGCCCCGACCAGATCCTCGTCCGCGGCAGCACGCCGGTCGCCTCCTCCGTACTGCCCGCCGACGGCAGCGACCACCGCCCCGTCGAGGCCCGACTCCGCATCTGAGCCCCCCACTTCACCCCCGCACCACGCCACCGACCCTCCCGGAACCGGAATCCGCGCCCGATGACTCCCGCCACGCCTGAACCCCGCACGACGGTCTTCACGGACGTCACCGAGGCCCTCACCCCCACCGCACTGATCGCGCCGGACGGCCGCGTCCTCGCCCTGGACGGCGTACGCGCCCTGGCCGTCACCGCCGTAGCCGTCTTCCACATGAACTCCTCCTGGCTGGTGGGCGGTTACGTGGGCGCCGACGTCTTCTTCGTCCTCTCCGGCTACCTGATCACCTCCCTCCTCCTGAAGGAGCACGACGGCACCGGCCGCGTCCGTCTCGCCTCCTTCTGGAGCCGCCGCGCCCGCCGCCTCCTGCCCGCCCTCCTCGCCGTCCTGGTCACCCTCTGCGCCACCGCAGCCCTGGCCGGCGGCGACGCGGTGGACGGCCTGCGCGGCGACACCCTGTCCTCCCTCCTGTTCACCGACAACTGGTGGCAGATCCTCCACCACACCGCCCACTTCGCCGCCGACGGCCCGCTCTCCCCCTTCACCCACCTGTGGTCCCTCGCCATCGAGGGGCAGTTCTACCTCCTGTGGCCCCTGCTCCTCCTCGCGATGCTGTGGCTGCTGCGCCGCCGCCCCCCGGCCGTACGCCGCCTGATGGCCCTGCTCACCGTGGGCCTCGCGGCCGCCTCGTACGCCCTGATGGCCACCCTGTTCGCCGTCGGCGAGGACCCCTTCCGCATCCACCACGGCACCGACACACACTGCGGCCCGCTCCTTGTCGGTGCGGCGGCCGCCTGCCTCCTCCCGCTCCACAGCGCCCGCACACTCCACGCCCCGCAGGTCCGCCGCGCCTTCGATGCGGCCGGTGTCCTCGGCCTCGTTCTCCTCCTCTGCTACGCCGTCGGGGTTCCTGGCACCGACACCCGCGCCTACTACGGGGGCCTCGCCCTCGCAGCCGTCGCCGCCCTGGGCGTGATCCTCGCCGCCTCCGTTCCCGGCAGCCTCGCCCGCTTCCTCTCCGTCCGCCCCCTGGTCTGGATCGGTGAACGCTCCTACGCCCTCTACCTCTGGCACTGGCCGGTCATCGCCCTCTTCTCCCGGACCGACGCCGTGCACACCTGGGTCGCCTACGCCACCGAGCTGAGTGCCCCCCTCCTCCTGGCCCGCTTCACGCACCGCTGTCTGGAGGCCCCCCTGCGCGCCCACGGTCTGCGCGGAGCCCTCCTGCTGACAACGGCCTGGTTCCGCGAGGGACTTGCCGCACGCCTGCCCGCTGCCATCGCCACCGCCCTCGCCCTCGCTCTCCTCATCACCGCCGCCGCCTGGGGCCTCATCAGCTGAGGAAGAAGAGCACCCACTGACAAAAGAGGGCAGACATGCATTCTCCCGCTACCTCCCCGGCCGCTCCCGCGGCGAGCGCCCTGCCGCGTGCGTCGATCGCGGTGGCGGCGCTGTCAACCGTCGTGGAGTGGTACGACTTCACGCTGTACCTGTACATGACCTCCGTGCTGTCGCGGGTGTTCTTCGGCTCCGGCGCCGACTCGATCCTGGTCACCCTGGCGGTCTTCGCCGTCGCCTACGTGATGCGCCCGCTCGGGGCGATGGTCTCCGGGCACATCGGGGACCGGATCGGCCGCCGCAAGGTGCTGCTCGTGTCGATGGCCGTGATGACGGGTGCGATGTTGGCCACCGCCCTGCTGCCGACCCACGCACAGATCGGTTCCACCGCCGGAGCCCTGCTGCTCCTGCTGCGCTGTGTGATGGGTTTCGCGGTCGGCGGCGAGTACACCGGCGTCACCGCCTACCTCGTCGAAGCAGCCGCACCCCGGCGCCGCGGCCTGGTCGCCTCCCTCGCCTCAGCGGCCAGCCAGATCGGCGCACTGCTCGCCGCAGCCGTGGCCGCCGTGACCGTCACCCTCACCTCCGCATCCGCACTGGACGCGTGGGGATGGCGCATCCCCTACCTGTTCGGTGCGCTCCTGGCTGGCACCGTCCTGATCGCCCGCTCCACCATGAGCGAGTCACCCGCCTTCGACAAGCAACAGGCCACCACCGCCGACCGGCAAAGCCCCCTGCGGGTCACACTGCGCACCCAACGCCCCGCCCTCTACCGCACCTTCGCGATCTCCGCCCTCGGCTCGATCACCTACTACGTCGGCATCAGCTACGTCCCCACCTACCTCGTCTCCACCGGCCGCTACAGCGAGTCCGAATCGCTGTGGCTGTCCACCCTGGCCGCCCTCGCCGTCATCCTGATCACACCACTGGCCGGCGCCCTGTCCGACCGCATCGGACGGCGCCCGACCCTGCTGCGCTTCGCCGCCCTGTCCGTGGTCCTGCCGCCGCTCACGTTCGCCCTGATGACCCGGGGCAGCTACGCCGCCGCACTGAGCGGCGCCACCGTCCTGGCCTGCGTCGCAGGCGGCGTCAGCGCGATCACACCCGCCACGACCGCCGAACAGTTCCCCGTCGCCCAGCGCCTGAGCGGCCTGGCCCTCGGCGCCACCGCCGCCACCGCCCTCTTCGGCGGCCTCACCCCGTACGTCTCCCAGGCCCTGGTCGACTCCACCGGCTGGGCCCTCGTCCCCGGCGCACTGGTCGCCGCCGTCGCACTCGCCGTACTCCCCGCCCTGCGCGGCCTGCCGGAAACCGCACCGGCCGCCCACCCCCACCCGCCGACCGACCCCACCCCGCAGCTCCCACCCTGCTGAGGGGCAGGCGGTGGGTGACTGACGGTACCGGGAAGCCCGTTGGGCGGCGGTGGCATGGGATGGTCACCCGTGCGGGTGCAGGCCAGAGGGGTGTTCGTCAGGTGCGCGTCGATGCGGACGAGGTTGATCGCGGCGCCTGTGAGCTGGTGCTGGAGGCTGGTTTTGGCCAGCCCTCGGTAGCGAGATCTGCGCAGGCCGCAGCGGCCGACAGCTTGAGAGATGGTGCCTTCGACTCCGGCCCGGATCTTGTATCGCTCCTTCCACTCCTCGGTCTCCTGCAGAGCACGTGTGCTGTGCAGGAGGTCGTGTTCCTTACGGGGGCGGAGCGTGAGCTGGCGCCGCTGGACCTTGGGGGCGCCGACACAGTCGCTGAGGCGCGGACATGGACGGCAGTCCAGCACGGAGAATCTGACGCGGATGACCGGCGTGCGATGTTGAGAGAACGCCGGTGTCCAGGAAGTGCTGGTGCGCCCGTTCGGGCGGAGGGCGGCTCGCCGATCGGGGTGCTGACGGTGCCTGACCGGGGTGCGGGGATGGACACAACGATGTTGCCGGCCGGGTATCGCGACATCATGGAGGTGCTCACGGCCGCGGGGCGGCCGATGCGGTCGAAGGCGGTGTCGGTGGCGATCGGCCGGGGCGAGAGCCCCTCGAGGGTGGAATCGGCGCGGGTGAAGCTGAAGCGTCTTGCGCGGCGGGGCTGGCTCACCGAGGACAGTCCGGGCTTGTTCGCGCTGGCCGCGGACTCCGGGCAGGCCGAGCGGTTCGGTCCGGGACCTGGCGGCTGAGAACTCTTCTTCCTACGTTCGGAAGTGCCAACAACCCACGTAGGAAGAAGAGTCCGGTGGAACGGTACGACGCGCCGCCGAGTGCTGACGACTTTGAGGCGGCGACGAATTTGTTTGAGGTACTCGTGAGCGATCTGGTCGCGCCCGAGACGGGCGGGCTGGCCCATCACATGCTGGAGGAATTGATCGAAGAACGGGGCCGTGACTTGTTGCGGCAGCTGTTTCAGGACCACCTGGACCTGCGCGAGCATCGTGAACGGGAAGCCGCTGCGGCGCATCGTCCACAGGTTCTGGGCCCCGACGGGCTGCCCAGGCCGCGGCTGGAGACGGGCCATAACCGTCTGCTGGCCACGGTGTTCGGGACCGTGACGGTCTCCCGATGCGCCTGGCGCCGCCTGGAGGCGTCGAATGTGCATCCGGCGGACGGGGTGCTGTCGCTGCCTCGCGGCCGGCACTCGCACGGACTTGCCCGCCTCGCGGTTCTCGAGGCAACCCGCGTCTCCTATGACGCGGCGCGGGAGGCGATCTTGCGTCGGTGCGGCCCGGTGCTGGGCAAGCGTCAGCTCGCCGGCCTGCTCGTCAGTGCCGCCGCGGACATCGACACCTTCTATGACACGCGGATCATCGAGCCGTGCACCCCGTCCACCGTGCTGGTGCTGTCCGTGGACGGCAAGGGGATCGTCATGAGGCCCGAAGCATTACGGGAAGCGACCCGGCAGGCCGCCGCCAAGCGGCAGCACACTTTCCGCACTCGTCTCGCCGTCGGGGAGAAGGCCGGGCGGTCGGGTGGCCCGGGGGAATCTCACCCCCGGGCTCCCACAGAACCGTGCTTAACAATCTCTCGTTACACGGCTCTTGTCGTCCTGATCGTCAGGTCATCGAGGGGGCTGTCGTCCACTTCCAGTGCTTGAACATGCCTGGATAGTGGCGGGCAGCCCGGTCGAGGAAGCCGCAATGGCCTTCCTCACCGCGCGCAGATGCTTGTACTTCTCGCGGAGCCAGCGCACCAGGTAGGCGTTGATGCGTCTGAGGAGCGGATACATGGCCGATCGGTAGTACCGGCCGTAGTACTGCATCCAGCCCGCGATCAGCGGGTTCAGCCGCTGAGCGAGCTCTGTGATCGTGTGGTTGATCCGCTGATGGAGCCGCCAGGAGCGGATCTCCGAGCTGATCTTCTTCAGGGCATCCTTGCTGATCGCGGGCATGAACGACAAGAAGGGCGTGCCGTCCTTGCCGCGTACCCGGCGCTGGCGGAACGTGAACCCCAGGAACGTGAACGCCGTGTGCTCTGCCGAGCCATGGCGGAACGCGTCCTTGCAGTACACGATCCGGGTCTTGTCGGGGTGCAGACGCAGCCCGACTTCTTCCATCCTGTCCCCGAGCGCGGCCAGCACACGGCGGGCCTGCCGCTCGCTGACGCAGTGGATCACCGCATCATCGGCATAACGTTCAAAATCGACCGTCGGGAACTCCCGGACGAGCCACATGTCGAACGCGTAGTGCATGAACAGGTTCGCCAACACCGGTGAGACCGAAGATCCTTGCGGGGTCCCCCGGTCTCTCTGCTGGAGGGTGCCGTCGGGCAGTTGCAACGGCGCACACAGCCACCGTTTGACATACAACTTCACCCAGACGGCGTCGGTGTGTGCCTCTACGGCCTTGACCACGAGGTCCCACCGGACGGTGTCGAAGAACTTCTGCACATCGAGATCGATGACCCAGTCCTTCTTCCAGCACCGTTCCCGGCAGCGTTCCACCGCGTCCAGGGCCGACCGCTGCGGCCGGTATCCGTATGAGTCTGGATGGAACATCGGCTCCACCCTCCTCGATAGATGCCGGGCCACCACGGTTTGGGCCACCCGGTCGGCAACACAAGGAATTCCTAGGACTCTTGTGCCTCCGCCGTGCGGCTTGGGGATTTCCACCGCGCGGACCGGCGGCGGGAAGTACGCCCCCGAGGGCATCCGGTTCCAGATCTTGTAAAGGTTGTTCTTCAGATCCTTCTCGAATTCCTCGACGGACTGGCCATCCACGCCGGCCGCCCCCTTGTTCGCCCTTACCTCACGCCACGCTTCCCAGACCTCCGTTTTTAGGATCTCGAACGGTTTGACCTGTGATTTCAACTTGTCCATCGGCTCCTCCCGGAGAACATCCGGTTGACCAGACACACATAGCCACGAACGACCCGGCCCCTTCGCTCCACCCCCATTGCAGGGGATTCCTCACTACTACGAGCCGGTCCGCCAGCACGCTTCGCCTCGGTACTCGACCCCTTGCGGTGATGGCCGCTTGGAGCACTCCCTCTCACCTGCCCTACCGGGACAGGACGTATCGAAGCGTGCCTTCTCCTGTTCCACGTGACCGCAGCAGACCAGGCTCACGTCGTCTCCATGCCGGACACCGCCTGGCCAATAGACGGGCTCCCGCCAGACTCTTTCCCGAGGCCGCTTATTCCCACGGTTTCGATGCCGTCTTACCATTTTCGACACGTCAGCAACGATTCACTTGCGTTCGTCTTCCTGGTCCCCACCTGACGCCTCATACGGCGCCTTTTCCCCGACCGCTCACCACGACGGTCTTCAGCCAACGCAGCGCGGGGCGGTTTGAAGCCTCCCCCCGCAGGGCGACTCCGAAGGGCCAAATTCCTTCATCAGTCACGCAGCATTGCTACGGATCAGAACTCCTACATGTCCTTTCTCCTTCGCATTCAGGACACACAAAGCGCATGGCCACCCTCGGCGCCGTCTACGACTGCGAGCCCGCGTCCCGGCGCCCGCACGACGTGATCGCTCCGCCCCGCGGCCGCGCAGGCGACTACGTCCCGCGGCCAGGGCCCTTCGCCCAGGCCAAGTGGTTGTGCGGCTCGGTCGTGCACGATGCCGAACACGTCGTGCGGCAGGTCTTCGACCACGCCGAGACGCGCGACCGGGACCACCGCCGGCACTGGGTGGTCCTGGTCGACGGCGCCCAGCATCAACTCGACCTGATCCAGACCGAAGCCCGTCTCCGCGACGTCGACGTGCACATCGTCATCGATATCGTTCACGTCCTCGAATATTTGTGGACGGCGAGCTGGTGCTTCCACGCTCCGGGTGACACGGCCGCCGAGGACTGGGTCGCCGCCCACGCCCTCGCCGTCCTGAACGGTGACGCCACCGAAGTCGCCGATGCCATCCAAGCCCAGGTCAGCCAGGCCGATTTGAGTGCCGAACAATGTCGTGGCGCCCACGTGTGTGTGCTATCTCCGCACCAAGGCCGAGTTCTTGCACTACGACCAGGCCCTCGCGGCCGGGTGGCCCATCGCCACCGGGATCATCGAGGGCGCGGCCCGCCATCTCGTCGCCGACAGACTCGACATTTCAGGAGCCCGCTGGGGCCTCGACGGCGCCGAAGCCGTCCTCAAACTCCGTGCCGTCGCCGCTAACGGTGATCTTGACACCTACTGGAAACATCATCTCGCTGAGGAACACCAACGGCTCTACCCAGCCCATGACCAGGCCAGATACGCCCTCACCGCTTGACCGCGATCTCACTCAGAACGAGCCGCACCCCCGGAGGATTACTCCTCCCGCAGTTGGCCGTGGGGACCGGGCTCGCACACCGCCCGGAATCGGTAGCTCCCTTCTGTCTTGCTCCGATTACTACAAACAAGCGACTTCACGTCGCCACCCAGTCATGCAACAGATTCCAGGTGGCCGGGCCCGCATGCGATGGCCAATCTGGTCTGGTGAAGCGGCAGTTCGGGCTTCGTGCCCGTTTGGCGCCGGCCCCGGATCAGGTAGCGGTCCTGGACAGTCAGGGAGGCGGCGGTGTACCTCGGCGATGTGGTGTCGCCAGTCGCCATCAGCGGCCAGGCCCATTGCGCGAAGGGGCACGTCCCGGGCAACGGCCGAGAAGCTGCCGGTGCAGGTCGAGGGCATGCCCCGCTGCCCGGTCGTGTCTCAGACCGCCGGCTCGATCACCAGAACCGCAGCGCCCTCGTCCGCGGTGAGCCGCGCCGTCAGCTGGCCGGCCATGACGGGCTGCGCCTGCCGGGCCTCGTTGCCGATCTCGCACGGCGCTTCCACCGAGCCGCCCGGAGTGATCACGGTGAGCGTGAACGTGCTGCTTCCCCTCTCCGGCAGTTCTGGTGCGGGCAGTGTCACCGCGAAGGCGCCGGCGGTCTCCTGGCCTGCCTCGACCTCGGTGTGTGCGGTGTACTTCTCCCCCACCGTGAGTCGCAGCCAGGTACCTGTCAGTGTCTTGCCTGGCACCCCGTCCACGTCGATCCGGCCGCGCACCACCAGGGCGTTGTCGTGTTCACCATCGGTCACATCGAGCGACTCCACCCGTGCTGTCGCCTTGCCGGTCCGGGTCAGCGGCAGTGCCCAGGACGGCGCCGGGTAGTCGGCGTGCAGCTCACCGTCGTAGGCGTGCACCCCCACGAGCGCGTCGCCGGGCCGCATGAACAGTTCGAAGTCCCCCTGGAGCAGCGCCAGATAGGCGATCCGGTGCCGCGGCCCGTTGCTGTGCCGCACCAGCTGGTCCGGGCTCATGCCCTGGAAGACCGCTCGGCAGCGGTCGAAGAACTGTCGTGCTGCCGGTCCGGCGAACACCTCCGGTGCCCCTACCAGGAACGGCTGCGTCACTCTGATCATGTAACGCTCCAGGGCCTCCTGCTGGTACATGGTCAGGTAGGGGTGGCGGGCCGCGAAGTAGTCCAGCTGTGCCAGATGGTCGTTATAGGCCGCTTGTTCCTGCCACATGCCCTGGGCGTCGGCCTGCGTGGTCGTCATGCGTGACCTCCGCTGGTACACGATCTCGTCCACCAGTGCGATCCGCTCGGCGAGCAGTAGTGCGGCGAGCGCTACGTACGGGTCGGAGAACTGCACAGCTTCGGCGAATGCGATCTGGTAGGAGCGCAGGAATTCCAGGTGGAACATTTTGTTCCAGCAGGTCGCGGAGTGGATCAAGTCCGGTACCTCGCCGAGGCCGCGGACGACCTGCGAGCCGCCGTCGAATGCCCTGTCCCATGCCCACTGTGCGGGGTGCGGGAAGCTCTCGGCCCGTCCGACCGCGACCTGGGCCCCGCTCTCGGATATCGCTTGGTGCAGGTTCGCGAGTGCGGTGGGCGGCGGGGTGTCGGTGGAGTCCCAGAACACGATGTACGGGGTGGCTGCCACGCGCATCGCGGCGTTGCGGGCGCCGCCTGCCCCGCCTTGGTGGTGGGCGTACACCTCGAACTGCGGGCGGGTTTCGGCGAATTGCTCGGCGAGCGTGACGGTGTCGTCCTGTGAGCCGCCGTCGATGACCAGGACCCGCGCTTTATTGATCATCGTTTGGGCGGCGACGGCCTTGAGGCAGGCGAGCAGGTGCTGGGAGCTGTTGAGAACGGGGAGGACGACGGTGACCACGGGCGCGCCGGCGGCCTGCTCCGGTCCATCGCTCATCGCGTCATTCGTCTCGTTCGGCATGTTTCTCAGGGCTCCGTTTACGGGCTGGGTGGGTCGTGGCGGTGTCCCCGCCCGCGCGCCGGACGGGCGTGCTCGCCCTCGTCCTACCGCGGCGTGGGACACGTGAACGGTCTGCGAAAGTGGACGACTTGCTCTCCTGCGGCCTGCGGGGTGGAACTTTCGGGCAGGTCGGTGCGCCGGCTCAGCAGTGTGGAACGTTGCCGCCCTCCCCTTGGAGCGCGTCCAGCGCGTCGATGGCGCCCGAGAGGGTCTTCACCGGGACGAGGCGCAGGCCTTCGGGGAGGTCGGCCTGCGCCTCGCCGCACTCTGCGGCCGGCAGCAGGAAGACGGTGGCTGCGTCACGCACCGCGGCCTGCATCTTCAGGGGAATGCCGCCGACCGCGCCCACCGTGCCGTCGTCGGAGATCGTCCCGGTGCCCGCGATGACGTGGCCGCCGGTGAGGTCACCGCCGTGAGGGTCAATCTCGTCGATGATGCCGAGTGCGGTCATCAGTCCGGCGCTGGGGCCGCCCACGTCGGCCAGGTCGACGGTGACGTCGACCTGGGAGGGGGAAAGGTCGAGGTAGGAGAGGGCTGCGGTGGTGGCCGCGTCCTGGGACTCGGTCATCTGACGGCTGATGTCCGCCTGTGCCTGCTGGTCGCTCTCGCCGCTGGGGTAGACCGAGGCGGCCGGCATCACGGCTTCGTCGGGTGCGGTCCAGGCATGGGTCACATCGCCGATGTAGACCGGGGTGCCCGGTGAGGTGGCCTCGATGGTGACCATCCGGAGCTGGCCGGTGGTGGTGCGGGTCGGGGTGCCGGTGATGGTGAGGACCTGGTGGCCGCTGTAGTCGCCGAGGATGTCGGCGGTGGGGCCGGGGGTGGTGACGACGTATGGGAGGGGCGCGAGCAGGACGGTGGCGATGAGGGCGGTGATCACTGCGGCGCACAGGGTGAGAACGACGCCCCGGTGTCGCAGAAGGCGCATGGGACCGGTCCGGTCCCGGTCATCGGGGCGGCTCATGGCGCGGTCATCGGAACCGCTCGTGTTCCGGTCTCCGGTGTCCTTCACGGCGCCGTCACCTCGTCCACCCGGACCGGGCGGCGTTCGGCGAGGGAGAGTTCGCAGGCCACCGCCACCTTCAGCGCGCGCAGGGCCTCGTGCCCACCGCGGGGGCCCGCCGTGCCTGCGGTGAGCGCGGCGACGAAGCGGTCCACGCCGGCCGCGCGCAGGTCGGTGGCGAAGACCTCCGAGTCCGGGGCGGCCAGGACGAGTTGGATGCCGGTCACTTCCAGGCGGGGGACATCCGGGTGGGGACGCCGACCACGAAGGTCGCGGTGAACAGGGCGCCGTCGTCGAGGGTGAGGACGGCGGAGCGGGATGCCACCGGCCCGTCGCCTCCGCAGGCGTAGACCTCGGTGATCTCGCGGCCGGTGATCCAGCGGGCGAGATCGGCCTCTTCGGCGAGCAGTGCGCGTGGCTGGGCGGCCCCGCCGGGCGGAACGGCGCAGGCGGTGCGCACGGCGAGCAGTCGGCCGAGGCCGTCCTCGCGGACGGCCTCTCGGATCTGCAGGACACCGAGGTCGTGCCGGCGGCCGAGCTGCCACAGCGGATGCAGCGGCAGGCCCAGACGGGCCGCCCGCTGGAAGTGCTCCGGCTGGCCACATGCGGCGCCTGCCACGACCAGCCCGTCCAGTCCGCCTTCGCGTGCGAGGGCGAAGAGGTCATCGGCGCGTCCCACGGCGCGCCCGCCGGCGCGGCCGGCGGTACGGTCGGCGCGACCTGGGTCACGGTCGGCGACCCACAGGGCGCGGACGGTGCCGCCGCGGCCGAGCCGCTCGGCCTCCAGTGCCTCCACCGATCCGTCATGGCCGGCCCCGATCCATCCCAGCCGCATCGGCGCCCCCACTCTTGTGCACTGCGCGTGCGGAAGCTCCGCGCGAGTCTGACGCGTACGGGCGCGGCAGCGTCCAGCGGGACCGCGCCCGTACGTATCTGCCGATGGTGCCCCGTCCCGGCCGGGTGCGGGCGGGGCCGAAGGATGACCGGGCCTGGCTCTCCTGGCATTCCGGGGGCACCCGCGCCGACGAACTAGGGATCCATCCAAGAAGGGGTCGGCAGTCTTGTACCGAGGTTCCTGCTGACTGGACTTTCGTACCCCAGCTCCCCCTGGTGTCCTACCGGAGGATGAGGAGGTCCCTGTTCGGCCGGCCGCACCAGACGCACAGCGCCGGGAAATGTGAGGAAGCCTC
Organism: Streptomyces fractus; assembly: GCF_049844455.1. NCBI lineage: Bacteria > Bacillati > Actinomycetota > Actinomycetes > Kitasatosporales > Streptomycetaceae > Streptomyces > Streptomyces fractus. The sequence continues at coordinate 243,504 of NZ_JBMYHI010000001.1, forward strand.
CCGTGCTGTCTTCCGTCTCGAGGGCCTTCAAGACCCCGGATCTGCGTAAGAAGCTGCTGTTCACGCTCTCCATCCTGGTGATCTTCCGGTTGGGCGCGACCATTCCGGCGCCCGGCGTGAACTACCAGGCCGTCAGCCAGTGCGTGGATCTCGCGAGTGCCTCCTCCGGCGGCGTGTTCGCCGTGATCAACATGTTCAGCGGCGGCGCGCTGCTCCACCTCTCGGTGTTCGCGCTCGGGATCATGCCGTACATCACGGCCAGCATTGTCCTGCAGTTGCTCACCGTGGTGATTCCGCGTCTGGAGAGCCTGAAGAAGGAGGGGCCGAGCGGGACCGCGAAGATCACGCAGTACACCCGTTATCTGACCGTGGCTCTCGCGCTGCTCCAGGCCACCGGTCTTGCCGCCACGATCCGCTCGGGTGCGCTGCTCTCGTCGTGCCCGTACTCCTCACAGATCATGTCCGACCCGTCGGTCTACACCATGATCCTGATGATCGTGACCATGGTCGCCGGCACCACGGTGATCATGTGGCTGGGCGAGCTGATCACCGAGCGCGGTGTCGGCAACGGCATGTCTCTGCTGATGTTCACCTCGATCGCCGCGACCTTCCCGGCTTCGCTCTGGGCGGTCAAGCAGCAGGGCGGCATCCTCGGCGGCTGGTTCAACTTCGCGATGGTGGTCCTGCTGGGCCTGGTCCTGGTCTGCCTGGTGGTCTTCATGGAGCAGGCACAGCGCCGGATCCCGCTGTCGTACGCCAAGCGCATGGTGGGCCGCAAGCACTATGGCGGCGCGACCACCTACCTCCCGCTGAAGGTCAACCAGGCCGGCGTGGTCCCGGTGATCTTCGCGTCCTCGCTCCTCTATCTCCCGTCCCTGATCGTCGGCTTCAGCGGGTCCACGGCCGGCTGGGCGGTCTGGATCCAAAAGCACCTCTCGCCGGGTTCGGACCCGGTCTATCTCACGCTCGACTTCCTCATGATCGTGTTCTTTGCGTTCTTCTACGTGTCGATCTCCTTCAACACCGATGACATCGCCGAACAGCTGCTGCAGTCCGGCGGCTTCGTGCCCGGCATCCGGGCAGGCCGCCCGACCGCCAGCTACCTGAAGTACGTGGTCTCCCGGATCACCTGGCCCGGCTCGCTCTACCTGGGCCTGATCGCGATGGTCCCGACGCTCGGCCTGGTGCTCTTCAACTCCGGCCAGAACATGCCGCTGGGCGGCACCAGCCTGCTGATCATCGTCGGTGTCGGCCTGGACACGGTGAAGCAGATCGACTCCAAGCTGCACCAGCACGACTACGGGGGCTTCCTGCGTTGACTTCCACTCCCTCCTTCAGGAGGGAGTTTCCCGCGGCTCGCGCTGTGGGGTTTCCTGCTTCACCATCGACTGCCCACCGGGAGTTCTCCGTTGATGTCTTACACCAGTCCCACAAGCCGATGCCGCTGGCCCGGCGGCCAGAAGGTCCTGTGCCGCGTTCACGTCCTGCCCGTACCGGGCCGCCTTGTGCTCCGGCATGGTCGCCCGCCTGAAGGCGCGGGTATACACGGCGGTGCCAGATGAAGAAGGCCGCCGACTCCGGTGTCTCCTCGCGGCCGCGCAGGCTCTATGCCCTGGACGGAATACGGTTGTGCGCCGCCCTGTTCGTGGTCGCCTACCACTACACGGCCTACGACATACAGGCCGTTCCGCCCTGGGGGGTCAACCCCTCCACCCTGTTCCCGCACCTGAACCCGATCAGCTCCTACGGCTGGCTCGGCGTCCAACTCTTCTTCCTGATCAGCGGTTTCGTCATCTGCATGTCGGCCTGGGGACGCAGCGCGAAGGACTTTCTGGTCTCCCGGATCACCCGTCTCTACCCGGCCTACTGGCTGGGCGTCCTGGTCACTGCGGCGGTCCTCTTCCTGTGGGGGCCGGCCGGGCAGTCCGCTCCGAGTGCGCAGGACACCCTCACCAACCTGACCATGTTCCAGACGCCGCTGGGTGTGCACCACGTCGACGGGGTCTACTGGACGCTGTGGCAGGAGCTCATCTTCTACCTGCTGGTCCTGCTCCTCCTGGTCAGGATCGGCATGACCTACCGCAGGGTCGTCGTCTTCTGCGGCGCCTGGATGCTCGCGGGCATCGTCGTGCCGTCCTCCGCGACACTGCTCGACACGCTGGCGATGCCCGACCATGCCCCGTACTTCGCCGGCGGCATGATCCTCTACCTGATCTACCGCTACGGCCCGAGCGCCTCGCTGTGGGGCCTGCTCGGCTTCAGCTGGCTGCTCGCGCTGCACCAGGTGGCGGGCCAGGTGGTGACCAACTCCTCGCACGTGCACCACACCCTGCACTTCCGCTGGGCCGCCTTGATTGTCACCCTCTTCTACGGGCTGCTCATCGCGCTCGCGCTCGGCTGGTTCGACGGGGTGCAGTGGAAGTGGCTGGCCACGGCGGGAGCGATGACGTACCCGCTGTACCTGCTGCACCAGCAGATCGGCTACGTGCTGATCCGGCACCTGAAGGACTCGGTCGGACCGCAACTGCTCGTCGGCGGACTGCTGGTGTTCTTCATGGCGGTGGCGTGGCTGGTGCACCGCTTCGTGGAGCGGCCGGTGGCACGCCGGCTCAAGGCGGCGCTGATGAAGGAACACCACGAGCCACCGTTGCGGGCCACCTGACCTTGTTTTTATGGTTTGTGGGCTTTGGGCTGATTACGTTCCGTCATGCTCTCGGGTCGTCTGGTCGTTTTACCCACGTCGTAACGGGTGGCGGGCCGTCGGTCCTTCGAGCCAAGTGGGCGTCTTGGGCCGGGTTTTGAGAGTTTGGGTGCACGGGCCGGGCAGAGCAAGTGAGGACGGATGTTCCTGAACCCGTGGCGGACCCGGGCCGGGGTGAGCCGGGCGGGCTCGGCAGGCTTCTCCCAGGGGCGGCGGAGCTCAGCTGCGGCTTCGCGGGTGAGCCGGAGCTGGGTGTGTGCGGCGATGATGATCTACGTCCACCGGTCCGCGGCCTCCGGGGTGCGGAGTCTGGGACGTGTCCAGCCGAGCGTCTGCTTTTCGAAACGGAAGGTGTGTTCCAAGTCGAAGCGGCGGAGGAATCCTTGCCAGCGCAGGTCGACATCTTCGCTGGTCATGCCGGTCTTCGAGGACCACAGCCACAAGGGCAGCGGCTCACGGTCACCGGGCAGGTGGTCCACTTGGAGGCGGATCAGGGTGCCGTCGATGACGGGGAGTTCGCCGTCGTGGTCGATCCACGCGGAGCGGGTGGTGAGGCGGGGATGGATGCGGTCCCAAGCCATCGCGGTCGCCGTGCTGTAGCTGTCGGTGACCTGCACCGTTTCAGTGTTCGGCTCGCCCCAGGTATCGGGCTTGGCGAAGCCGAACTCCTTGCCGTGCTTGGGCGAGTGGCCGCCGCGAGGATAGGCAAGGGCGTACTCCTTGAGCGAGGGTGCCGGACGGCGCATCACCCGGTCCGAGCGCATCCGTCCCAGCACTTCGATGGGAAGCCCGTCCAGGAGGTAAGCCATGCGCGGGGCGTCGTAGCCGGCGTCAAAGACGACCAGGATGTCGGCGTCACCCGGCTCCCACTGCCCCTGGCTGATCAGGTCGGCGCCGACGCGGCGGACCTGGGCCGCGGTGACCTCGGCAACGTCGTCTTCGAGGCCGAGCCGGACCGCGTCCAGCAGCTGGCACCACGACGTCCGCCCAGTCTCCAGGGCGGCGCCGAACGAGTACGGCCAGCCGGGAAGAACTGATCCGAGGAGCGTCCCGAGCGTCCGTAGACGTGGCAGAACAGGCGGTCCGGGCTGCACGGGGCGTCGGGCCGCAGCCACGCCGAGACATCGACTGCCAGAACCAGGCGCCCGTCCGTAGCCTTGGGCTGCGGCAGCATCGCCAGGGCCCGGCGCAGCCTGTCCACATCGATACAGCCCTGGTTGAGCGCGTCGTACATCGCCCCGTGCCCACGCCGGTGCTCCGCCAGCAGCGTCAGGTCGACCGGCGAGGTCACCGGCCCGTCCTCGCAGAGCATCGCGTCCGTGAGCTCAAACAAGGTGTCACCACGTCGCGTCAGACATGCGTAGAAGTCCTCCCGAAAGTGGGATGTGAAGTCGAGTGCCTCGTCCCGGGCGTCGTACTGCAGCAGACTCACCCTTGTGCCCCTCTCTGAGCAGCTCGCAGTACCGCTTCTTCACGTCGGTCGACATCTTGTTGGGCGCGTACCTTGGCATCCGAACGCTCTCCTCCCGGGGCGTTCGCAACCACCGATGGAACTCAAGCGGTCTCCCCGGTCCTGTTCGTCGACTGCGTGAACGTCAAGATCCGCGACGGCGCGGTGGCCAACCGTCCCATCTACGTCGTCCTCGCCGTCACCAGCGACGGCCACCGCGAGAACCTCGGCCTGTGGGCCGGCGACGGCGGCGAGGGCGCCAAGTACTGGCAGAACATCCTCGCCGAGCTGCAAAACCGCGGCGTGCGCGATGTCCTCATGCTGGTCTGCGACGGCCTCAAGGGCCTACCCGAAGCGGTCAACACCGTCTTCCCGCAGACCGTGGTCCAGCTCTGCATCGTGCACCTCATCCGCACCACGCTCAAGTACATCTCGCGGGCAGACTGGGACAAGGCGGCCCGCGACCTCAGGCCCGTCACACGGCCGCCAACGAGGAAGAGGCCCCCGCCCGGCTCGCCGAGTTCAGCGAGAAATGGGAGGCCAAGTACCCCGCCGCGGTCCGCGCCTGGGAACGCCCCTGGAGCGAGGTGGTGCCCTTCCTCGGCTTCCCCGCCCCGATCCGGAAGATTCATCTCGACGACCAACGCGATCGAGTCCCTGAACGCCCGCTACCGGCGCTCGGCCAACGCCTGCGGGCACTTCCCCAACGAGACGAGACCGCCGCCCCCAAGCGCCTCTACCTCACCCCGCAGATCCCACCCTGCTGAGGGGCAGGCGGTGGGTAACTGATGGTACCGGGAAGCCCGTTGGGTGACGGTGACTTGGGATGGTCACCCGCGCAACGGGCTTCGTCACGTACCACGACGGTCGGGTGGCCCGGGGCATCGCGGCCCCGGGCCACCCGACCCACGACGATGCCCGGTCGGGAACACCCGACCGGGCATCGTGATTCCTGTGTGGTGTGCAGTTCTACGGGCTCACCGTGGGGGTGGGCCCGTCTGGATTAGTCGATCATCCAGGTCTGCACTGCGGTGCCGGTGTAGGTGGCGTTCTGGGTGCCGCCGTTGGCGGTCTCGGTCAGGCCCAGGTCGTCTCCGGTCGTGGTGAAGGAGAGTTCACCGGCGACTCCGCCGCTGTAGGTGACGGTCTGGCTGTCCTTGAGGGTGCCGTCGGTCGGCGGGGCGACCGCGCGGACCACGGTGCCCGATTCGGTGCCGCCGCCGCGCAGGTCCAGGACCGTGCGCTGGCCGGTGCGGGGGTCGACCGCACGCTTGCTGATCAGCGCGCCGTCGTCGGTGAGCATCCACTGCTGGTCGGTGTCACCGTCCGCGGGCAGGGCCCTGGTGGACACACCGGCCTCCCCGGTGGTGGAGTCGATACCGGTCGCGCCGTGCACGGTCAGCTTGTCGCCGGTGCCGGCGGTGACGGTGCCGAACTCGTCATTGGCGCCGGACGTGGCCGTCCAGGACTGGTTGTAGGCGCCGGTGTAGTCCTGCACCGAGGCACCCGTCGCGGCCGAGCCCGTGGCCGCCAGTCCGTAACCGTCAGTGTCCGCACGGCCGTTGGTCAGCGACCCGCCGTCGTTCAGATTCCAGGACTGCGAGCCGTCGGTGTCCTCGTCCGCGGTCTGCGGGGAGTCGATCAGCGCCGAGGCCGCACCCTCGTTCAGGTCCAGCACCAGGTGTGAACCGGTGTCCGGATCGACCGCCGCGGGGTCCTCGTTGATCAGATGCCCGTCATCCAGCGTCCACCGCTGTGCCGTCTCCGAGGAATCGACATCCATCGCGTGCACCGAGGCACCGTGACCGGTCGCACCGTCCTGCACGCTGCCGGTCGCCTCCAGAGCCTGCCCCTGGTCGTTCACCAGCTGCTGGTTCTGGAACCCCGACGGGTCGTAGACCGTGACCGTCACGGTCGCGGTGTACTCGTTGTTGTCGGCGTCGGTGGCGGTGTAGGTGAAGGTGTCCTTACCCGAGAAACCGGTGTCCGGCACATAGTGCACCTTGCCGTCGACAACCTCCGCCGTACCGTTGTCCGGATCCGACGCCGACTTCAGCGTCAGGTCACCGGCGTCATTGGCCAGCACATCCACATCCGTGGCCGTCTCATAGTTCGTCGACGCGATGTCGTCCAGCACTCCGGCCGGCTGATCGCCCACCGTCATCGAGACGGTCCCCACGGTCTTGTAAACGTGCTCACCGTCCATGGCCCTGTAGGTGAAGGTGTCCGGACCGCTGTAACCAGCGTCCGGCACGTAGTGCACCGTGTTGTCGTCATTGATGGTCGCCGTGCCGTGCGCCGGCTGCGTCACCGAGTACGTCGACAACACCTTGCCGGTGTCATTGGCCAGCACGTCCACGTCCACCGGCGTCTCATACGGCGTCGAGGCGACGTCATCCACCACCGTCGAATCCGTCCCCTCCACCGTGACAATCACCGTCGCGGTGTACTCGTTGCCATCGGTGTCAGTGGCGGTGTAGGTGAAGTGTTCGGCACCCGTGAAGCCGTAGTACGGCGCGTAGTGCACCGTACCGTCGCTGTTGATGGTCGTCGTCCCGTGCGTCCTCCCATCATCCCCGGAGTGCGACGGCTGTGTCACCGACGTCACCGTCAGGTCACCGGTGTCATTGGCCAGCACATCAATGTCCGCCGGCGTGTCAAACGGCGTCGACGCCGTGTCATCCACCACCGTCGCCGGCGGCGCGCCGACCGTCATCGTGACCGTTGCGACATCGGTGTCGCTGGCGGTGGTGCTGTACTGGAAGGTGTCGGTGCCGCTGAAACCGTCGTCGGGTACGTAGTGGACCTTGTTGTCGGCGGTCTTCGTCGTGGTGCCGTGCTTCGGGTCCGACACGTTCGCCAGGGTGTCGGCGCCGGTGTCGTTGGCCAGGACATCCACATCCGTGGCCGTCTGATACGCCGTCGACGCCGTGTCATCCACCAACGACACATCCGGCGCGTCCACGGTCATGGTGACGGTTGCGTAGTCGGTGTCGCTGGCGGTGGTGCTGTACTGGAAGGTGTCGGTGCCGCTGAAACCGTCGTCGGGTACGTAGTGGACCTTGTTGTCGGCGGTCTTCGTCGTGGTGCCGTGCTTCGGCTGCGACACGTTCGCCAGGGTGTCGGCGCCGGTGTCGTTGGCCAGGACATCCACATCCGTGGCCGTCTGATACGCCGTCGACGCCGTGTCATCCACCAACGACACATCCGGCGCGTCCGGCGCGTCTACGGTCATGGTGACGGTTGCGTAGTCGGTGTCGCTGGCGGTGGTGCTGTAGGTGAAGGTGTCGGTGCCGCTGTAGCCGTCGTCCGGCTTGTAGTTCACGGTCTTCTTGTCGTCGCTGATGGTCGTGGTGCCGTGGTCCGGCTGCGACACCTTTGCGAGGGTGTCGGCGCCGGTGTCGTTGGCCAGGACATCCACATCCGTGGCCGTCTGATACGCCGTCGACGCCGTGTCATCCACCAGCTTCACATCAGACTGGGCGTCCCAGGAGATGTCGACTTCACCGGCACCGGTACGCTCGTGCTGTGTCGTGTTCTCAGCGCCGGTGACCTTGCTGGTGTCGATGTAGCCGCTGCCACCGCCACCGGCGCCAGTTTCGGAATTTGCGGTACTGGCGCCGCCACCCTCACTACCGCCTCCACCGCCGTAGTAGCCACCGCCACCACCAGCGCCAGAGAAGTAGTAATCGGAAGTGTCGCCTGTATCGAAGGCAGACCCTTCGCCTCCTGCGCCGCCCTGGAACTGGGCGCCGTCGTGCCCAAGACCTTCCGGGTCATTAGTGTATATTTTGCCACCGCTGCCGCCGTCACTCTGAGTGCCGCCGCCGCCGTCCCGCTGGGCTTCGCCGGACGTGCCCTGGGTCCCGCCTCCGTCACCCCCGTCACTGGATGGGACGTCCGCGTGAGCGGGGACGGTTTCCAGCGCGGCACCGCCACCACCGCCAGCGACCATCAATGGATCACTGTCGGTGGTTCCCAGGAAAGAATAGCCACCGCCCCCGGCTGTTGGCGTCCCGTAGTTGCCGCCGTTTCCGCCTCCAGGATAGGCGCCACCCTTGCCGTCCCCATTTCCTCCTGCGCCGCCGGTCTTAACAACAAGTTCCTGGCCCGGGGTCACCTGGACGGTACCCGAGGCCAGCCCGCCGTAGCCTCCACTGGCGCTGACAGACTTGCCTCCCTGGCCACCCCACATTGTCACGTCCAGTGAAGTCACCCCCTCCGGCACCGTGAACGTGGCATCCGAGCCCTGATAGGTGAACGCTTGACACTGGGTATTCCCCGAGGTCGGCGTGCAGCTGTTCGTCGTCGCTGGTGCCGCCAGCGCCGGACCGACACTCGTCACCGTCAACCCCGTGGCCAGCAGGACCGTCGCACACGCAGTCGACAACCGTCGCTTTGAAAACATCGAAACCTGACTTCACTTCTCGAACAGACACCACACCTCCCCGCCAACACATGAGGCAGGAGGCCTAACACACCTAGCCTCATCTCCCCCCCGTTCCGACCAGCCGGGAAAAAGTCGACATGTCGCCACTAAAAGTTGACAGTCCGCCCATTACTTGGCCGCTTACCACAGGTTCATGGCCATTCGCACCACGCAGCCGGCCGCCAAGAAGCCCGCGCTCACCGAGCATTCCCACCCCGACGCCCCTGCCCCCGGAGTCTTGCCTCGGCCGCCCACGTCGGAGAGCGTCACGAATTTGGTGAAACCTGCTCAGAAGAGGCGCCAGATAGGCGCGGAGCACGGTTCGCCGGATAGAGGATGCTGACGGCATGTCGGTTTCGATGTCGGACGGCAATGCTGACGGTGCCGATGCGGCACCGCAGACGACATCGGTGAGTCGCTGCTGCACCCGCTCGGACGGATCGGTCTGGCACTGCCCGACCTGGGCGTCATTCCTCGGCTGGCAGATGCGCCGGATTGCGTGGTCGAGGTTTGTGGGGGCGGCTCGTTCGCGCGTAGCGTGCCGCACATGCGGCAGTACGGTGTTCGCCGGGTTGCCCGGCTGTTCGGTGTCCGCCGGGTGATCGACGGCCGGGACTTCGCGGTCTTCGCCGTCGAACTCGCCCACAGCAACGCTGAAGAGGCGTCGTACACCTCCGCCCGTAACGCGTTCCGGGCATCGTCACCGCCGTCAAGCACGGCGTTGACGCCGCGCAGGTCGAGATCCAGGCCGGCCCGGACCGCCTCGTCTCCCTCCTCACCCGCGAGGCCGTCGAGGAACTGGCCTGGAGGTGGGCGTGGAGGCGACCGCGCCAGTGACGTCGACCAGCGTGCACATCGACCGGCCTTGAGTGGCGAGAAAGCGGAGAGGAACTGCCATGCGACGACGCGACGCCGTACTACTGTCGGTGGCCGCCCTGATGGCCTTCACGCTGGTCGCGTGCGGGGTCAGCGGGGGCGCCGGGGAAACGGCCTCGGGGGAGAGTGACCTGACCGTACTCGCCGCCTCCTCGCTCACCGACGCCTTCGAGACGGCCGGGAAGGTGTACGAGAAGGAACATCCGGACGTGCAGGTCAAGTTCTCCTTCGCCGGGTCGCAGGACCTGGCCGCGCAGGTCTCGCAGGGGGCACCGGCCGATGTGGTGGTGACAGCCGACACCGAGACCATGGACGAGATCAAGAGCGACACGGGCGACCCTTCGGTGATCGCAAAGAACCGTCCCGTCATGGTCACCGCCGAGGGGAACCCACAGGGCGTGGAGAGCCTCGACAATCTGGCCGACCCTGGCACGAAGACGGTGCTCGCCGCGCCGGAGGTCCCGGTCGGGAAATACAGCCAGGAGGTCCTTGACAACGCTGGCGTCCAGGTGGACCCGGTCTCCGAGGAGCCGAACGTGCGCGCCGTGCTCAGCAAGGTCGAACTCGGCGAGGCGGACGCGGGGATCGTGTACGCGACGGACGCGGCGACCGCGCCCGACAAGGTCGACACCATCGCCATCCCGGAGGACGACAACGTCGTGGCCTCGTACCCGGCGGCGACCGTGAAGGGTTCGGAACACCCCGACGAAGCCGCCGAGTTCGTGCAGTGGCTACAGGGCGACGAGGCGCAGAAGATCCTCACCGACGCCGGGTTCGACCGGCCGTGAACACCGACAGGGTGACGGCCCGGGCAGGGCACGGGCAGCGGCCGCCCGCCGTCCTCGTAGCGCCCGCGCTGCTCGCGATCGGTCTGCTGTTCCTGCCGCTCCTCGGTGTGCTCGTGAACACCGAGTGGGGGCGGCTGGCCGACGATCTGACGGCGCCACAGACCGTGGAGGCGCTGAAGCTGTCGCTGGTGGTATCCGGCTGGGCGCTGCTGCTCTCGCTGATCCTCGGAGTTCCCCTGGCCTGGCTGCTGGCGCGCGTCGACTTCCCCGGGAAGCCGGTCGTACGCTCCCTTGTCCTGCTGCCGATGGTGCTGCCGCCGACGGTGGCAGGGGTTGCCCTGCTCCTCGCGTTCGGGCGGCGGGGACTGCTCGGGCCGTGGCTGGAGAACACCTTCGGCCTGACGCTGCCGTTCCACACGTCCGGTGCGGTGCTCGCGGCCACCTTCGTGGCGATGCCGTTTTTGGTGATCAGCCTGGAGGGCACGCTCGCCGGCCTCGACAGGCGATACGAGGAGACCGCCGCGTCGCTCGGCGCCTCGCCGGTACGGGTCTTCACCACGGTCACTCTGCCGCTGGTCATGCCCGGACTCCTGGCGGGGGCGGCACTCACATGGGCGCGGGCCCTGGGCGAGTTCGGCGCGACCATCACCTTCGCGGGCAATCTGCCCGGCGCGACCCAGACGCTGCCGCTGAAGGTGTATCTGCTGCTCCAGGACGATCCGACCGCGGCGACGTCGGTGTCCCTGCTGCTGCTAGTCGTGTCGATGACGGTCCTGGTGGCGCTGCGTGGGCACTTCACGGGGAAGCTCGCTGCCGCGGCCCGCCGGGGCACCCAGTCCGGCCCCGCCCCCTCGCGCGGCCCTGCCGCCCAAGGGGGCGGAACGGGTGGGCAGAGGGCCGGCGCCGTAGAGGAGGCGCACCCTGCTCCCCGGCCCGCCCTGGCGTCGCTGTCCGCGCACGTCACGGGCTTCACGCAGCTGGAGCTGAACGCAGAGCCCGGCACGACGATCGCGATCGTCGGCCCCAACGGGGCAGGTAAGTCGACCCTGTTGAGGGCCCTGTTGGGCCTGACCGACCGCGCCCGGGTCGAGCGCCTCACGCTCGGCGACAAGGACGTGGCCAGCCTGTCACCGCACCATCGCACCATCGCCTGGGTGCCCCAGGACGGCGCTCTCTTCCCCCACCTCACCGCGCTGGCCAACACCGCCTACGGCCTGCGCTGCGTGGGCACGCCCCGCTCCGCGGCCCGCGCCGAGGCGCACGTCTGGCTCGATCGCCTCGGCGTCGGCGACCTCGCCCACCGCAGGCCGGCCGAGCTCTCCGGCGGCCAGGCCCAACGCGTCGCCCTCGCCCGCGCGCTCGCCGCCCGCCCCCGGCTCCTCCTCCTCGATGAGCCGCTCGCCGCCCTGGACCACACCACCCGCGCGCACGTGCGTCATACCCTGCGCACCCACCTGGCCGGCTTCGGCGGTGTCTGTCTGATCGTCACCCACGACCCGGTCGAGGCGGTTTCGCTTGCCGATAGGGTCCTCGTCCTCGAGGACGGCCGCGCCGTGCAGGACGCGGTTCCGGCCGAGCTCAGCCGTCACCCGCGCTCGGAGTGGGTGGCCCGCATGCTGGGCCGCAACGCCTGGCCGGGCACCGCCACCGACGACGGCCTCGCACCGGATGGCGGGGGCCTGGTGCGGGCCGCGGAACCACTGCCCGCGGGCACGGTGGCGCTGGCGGTCATCTCGCCCGAGGCAGTGGCCCTGCACCGTGAGATTCCCGGCGGGTCCCCCCGTAACCACTGGCCGGGGACCGTACGCGAGATCACGGCCGTGGGCAGTCGCCTGCGCGTCCTGCTGTCCCTCGACGGCGCCCCGGACCTCATCGCCGAGGTCACCCCCGGCGCGGCTGCCGAACTGGCCCTCGCGGAGGGGGCCCGCGTGTGGGCCGGCGTCAAGGCGACCGAGGTCACCCTGGTCGCCACCTGACCGTGCGGATGCGACGTGGTGACGCCGCCGACGGGCCTGACCCTCCGCCCCAGGAGCATCGGGTGGCCGGGGCACACGGCGGCGCCGTTGACCCGGACCTCACCGTGCGTTTATGACGCCCGGCGTACGCCGTGGGGCCGGCCGCGGGGGTCGTCGATGGTCTCCTCGTCCCACGCGAGCGGCGGAGCCCAGCGTTTGGCGGCGGCCCTGCGCCGGGAGATGTCGCAAGGCCCAGGGCGTGCGGAGAGCACTTTCCAGGCAGTGAGGATGGCCTGGCGTGCCAGGGGGGTGGAACAGCCTGTAGCCAGCGTGGTGGACAGGGTCTTCACCCCGGTGCCGCCCGCATCGGCGATGTTCCGCAGCCGCCAGCCGGCTGCGCAGAGAGCACGCAGGCGGCGCTGGATCCCCTCGTTGGTGACATTCAGGCGTCGTTCTATCGCCGGGGCCGGCAGGGTACGCAGCGCGAGAATCTTGTCGGCGATGGTGGAGTTGACGGAGCGACGCGGATCGACGGCGAACTCGTCGAGGGCGACGCGCAGAGTGCTTGCGGGAACGCCTGCCGTCTTGGCGATCAGGGTGAGAGAGGCGCTGTCGTAGCGGGCCTGCAGGGCATGGATGTGCTCGACGACAGGAGCCATGTCGACGGTGTTGCGACGAGGCTCGGGCCGGTCGGGGACGGGTGTGCGGTGCCCGAGATCGAGCAGCCGCTGGGCCACGGAAGCCCGAATGGTGCGCGGGCGGTTGGCCATGACGTCGCTGAAGGCGGCGGCCAGGGTGGTGGGCCTGACGGAGGCGGCGCGGGCGAAGGTGGCGAGTGACACGCGAGGGTGTTCCTGCATCAAGGCCCGGACATGACGGATGGCCTGTGTCGCATCCACTGCGGCGCCGCCGAAGGCGCCAGGTTCAGCAGGCAGGGCCTCGGCGGTCACCAGGAGGAGGCGGTGGGCGACTTCGGGGCTCGTGCGACGGCCGGGACGGGTGTCGGCCAGGAGCGTGGCCAAGGTAGAGGGGGGTACGTGGGCGAGGTTCGCGATGGTCGACAGCGGCACGTCGGGCCGCTGTTCGGCCAACTGGGCTATGTGGGCCACGGCCGGCCCCGTCTCCACGCGGCCGTCCAACAGCGCATAACCGGTGCGTCGCCGTGCTCCCGCGCCGGTAAGGGGAGTGGGGTGCAGGCTGTCCAGCGGCACACGGCGTCGACGCGTCGGCACCAGATGGTCGACTGCGTGCACGACCGTGCCGTCGACCGCGGTGACGCGGATCCGGGCTCCGGTTTGAGGACTGCAGGACCAGAACACCTGACGGGGTGTCACATGGAATTCAGGGCGCATTTGTGGTCGGTATTCCTCTGCGGACCCTCCGTGCTCCGGGCACATCATCAGTGGAATTCCGCAGTACGGGGAACTTTTGCAGCAGGTACAGAAGGAAAGCGCGTATCAGGTCCCTCGACCTCAAGCGGCTTCAGCGATACGCGTCTGATGCGGGACGATGGACGACGGAGTGGGCGTGCGGCGGACATCGACGATCTGGCCGGTGATGTCCGCGGTGAGCACGTCCAGGCTCGTGGCCGCTACATGTTCCGAGCGCAGCAGACTTCCTTCCGGCTCCCTGCCGAACGCGGCGGTGCGCATTGGGGTGGCCGTGCGCTCCGGGTTGATGCAGTTGATCCGCACACCGGCCGCTGCCCACTCGTCCGACAGAGCCTGCGTCAGATTGACGACCGCCGCCTTGGTGGCCGAGTAGAGGCCGTATCCGGCCCGCCCCCTGGTGTAGGAGCTGGAGGTGTACAACAGCAACTGGCCCCCGGTCCGCTCAAGGTAAGGGCGGGAGCTGCGGGCGATGTGGATCGGGGCAGCCAGGTTGACCTGGAGCACTTCGTCGATGGCCGAGCGGTCACTGTCGCCCAGTTCGCCGACCCGCAGTATGCCAGCGGTGTTCACAACATAGTCGACCCGGCCGGTGGCCTCGAACGCCTGCCTGAGAGCCCTCTCCACGTCCGCAGGGTTCTCCACGTGAACGTTGGTGGTGGAGCGACTGTGAGAGAAGACGGTCGCCCCACGCCGGGCCGCCTGTTCGGCCACGTTGCGGCCGATCCCGTACGAGCCACCGAAAACCACCAGGGTGCGACCGCTCAGATCCTGCTGCTCGGCGTCCTCGTCCACGAGATCACGCACGCAGCCCGAGGCAAGCTGGAAGATCTTGTCGGCGATGTGCAGGTCGAGTGGCTGAGTCACCTTCATGTTCGACTCGTCGCCTTCCACCACGCACACCTCGACCTCGGGGAGCTCGCGGAGCACCACCGAGCAGTCATCGGTGGCAGTGAACTTCGGCTCGGCCCGGGCCAGTTCGTAGGCGCGACGGATGGTCGGCAGCCGGAAGCACTGCGGGGTCTGTCCCCGTCGCAGCATTGACCGGTCGGGAACAGCGGACAGCACGGCGTCCCCGGCCGTGTTGGTCTCGGTCATCACGATGGTGTCGGAGGAGGGGATCGCCACGTCGACCGCTTCGTACTGCTCCAGCGCCTGTACGCACTCGCGGATGACTCGCTGGCTGACGAACGGGCGCACTGCGTCATGGAACAGCACGCGCACCGGGCAGTCGTCGCCGAATCGTTCCGTCAGGGCGGCGATCGCTACCTGGGTCGTCGCTTTCCGGCTGGTGCCACCTGCCATGACCTGGGACACCTTTCGGAACCCGGCGCCCTCCATCAGTGCCTTCACCGCGTCCAGATGGGTCGGCTCCATGAGGACATAGACCTCGTCGATGTCCTCACTTTGGTCGAAGGCGGAGACCGTGTGCTCCAGCAGTGTCTTGCCGGCGACCTTTGCGAGCTGCTTCGGAAACCCGAGTCCGGTCCGACTGCCCACACCGCCAGCCAATACGACTGCGATCACAGGGGTGGCGGAATCGAGGCTCATTTTCCATACCTTCCGGAAACGCGAAAAGTGTTTTCAACAGGTGCACCCATATCCCACATTCCGTGAGGTCCCGGGTGTCGTTCATGTTCTCATTCGAGCCGGGAGGAAATCGCAAATCCAGGCACATCGTCAACGTCCAGCCTCGACAGTGGCACCAAAGTTGATTCAGTGGGGTCTTCTTGGCGGAGTGAGGGCGTGGTGTACAACGGGCCTTGATGGTCAGGATGGTGACCTGGCGTCAGATATGCGGCAAGCGCGAGGGACTGGCCGTGCTCGTACGCGCGCCTCAGACCGCCGAACCTGCCTGCCAGTCGGACCACGACATGTTCCAGCCGTTGAGCCCGTTGTCCGCGGAGACCGTGTCGCTGGGCGAGTTCTTGACGACCACCACGTCGCCGACCATCGAGTTGGCGTAGAACCAGGCGGCCGTGGTGTCGTCGCTGACCGAGCCCGACGACGTCGGCTGGTCGTCCTGGATCCCGATGCAGCCGTGACTGGTGCCCTCCTGGCCGAAGGCCGACGAGGGGGACCAGTAGTTGCCGTGGATGAATGTCCCCGACGCGGTCAGCCGCTGGGCATGCGGCACGTCCTCGATGTCGTAGGAATCCGAGCCGGTGAAGCCGACCGTGTCGCCGTCCATGTCCATCTCCTTGTAACGCTCGGAGATGACCATGATCCCGTTGTACGTCGAGTGGGCGTCGGAACCGGCCGACACCGCAACGGTCTTGTACGCGGACCCGTCCCGTACGACCGTCAGCGTCTGGGTGTCGTTGTCCACGGTTGACACCTGGGAGCGGCCGACCGAGAACGAGGCGCTGGTCTGCTGGACACCGGTGAGGCGGTCCGCACCCTTGACTCCGTCGGTGGCCATCTTGAGAGTCACCTTGGTGCCCTTGGGCCAGTACTTCTCCGGACGGAAGTCCAGGCGGGTGTCGCTCAGCCAGCAGCCCACGATGGCCACCCCGGCGGTGGAGGTGACACCGATCGCCTGCTGCACCGCCCTCTTGTCGGCGATCGTCTTGTCGAAGGTGATCGAGACCGGCATGCCGACCCCGACCTGGTCACCGTCGTCGAAGGCATAGGTCCCGATATAGCTGGCGTCGGGGGTGACGGTGGTGAAGTCGGCGGTCTTCTTCGCCGTCACGCCCGAGGAGTCCTTCGCCCGGGCCACCACCGTGTACTTCACGCCACGGTCCAGGGCGCCGGTGGCGGTCCAGGCGGTCTTCTCGGCGTTGTACGTGCCCGCCACCGTGTCACCGGTCGCGGAGTCGGTCAGGGCCACCGAGGTCAGGGCGCCGCGCGACACCTTGACCGTGCACTTGTTGATGGAGACGCCGTACGCCCCGTTCACCGCGGGGAGCGTGATCACCGCGTCGGAGGTCGGTTCGGCAAGAGGTCCGCTGCCGCGCCCGGCCGCGAGTAGGCCGCCGCCGATCACCGCGGCACCAGCCGTACCGCCCGCAATCCAACCGAAGAGCTGCCGCCGGGTGAGGCCCCGCTTCGGCTGCTTCGAGGGTTCTTCGGTTCCGTCCATGTGCCCTCCAGGATCCACTCCGTACGCCAGGCCCGCACGGCCAGCACAATTCCTCCATCTCTACCGGCGGGCGAGGCAGCGGGTGGTCACCGTGAGGCCCGAGTCCCGTGGCGAAAGTTGACTTCCCCCGTATCGGCCGCGAAGAAGCGGCCGACGGTGAACACCCTCGCCTAGGCTGCGGAAACCTCGCGATCCGGAGACCCGGACCGTGCAATCGGTCGGCATGTTCGGGTGCCCGGATCGCGAGGTGTTCACGTCAGGAAAGGGGCCGCGGCGATGACGGACAGAGTCATGCTCGGTATACGGATCACCGCGCGTGAGCGCGAACGGATGCGCCGGATCGCCCGGGCCTCCTGGACCGAGCCCTCCGCCGTCGCGGTCTGTGCCGTACGCACCCTGCCGCGTCGCCCCGGTCTGTCCGTGCTGCGCATGGCCGTCCCGGCCTACGAGCCGCACTGCGGCCAACTGGTGTGGCTCCCCGGACAGGACTTCGCCGACCTGTACGAGGTCGCCTCTGGGTGGGACGGGATCCCGGCCCACCAGGCCCTGTCCAATGCGGTCCGCAACTGGCTGTGCGACCGGGACGACGCCACCGCCCTGCAGGAGTTGCGTGCCGTGCGCGAGGAGGAGAAGCAGCAGGCCCCGGGCAGGAGTGACCGGCTGGCGGCCTTGGACGCCTTCATCCAGGAGCTGGGGGGCTTGTGATCCGCCTGACCCGCCGGGGCAGGGCGGTCCTCCTGTTCGTGGTGGTCCTCGCCCTGGTCGCCGCCGTTCTCGGCGCCCAGCAGTTGAGGACTCCGCCGACGTCTGCCGGCGACAGCGTCACGACGCACTCCACCATCCCCGGACTCGGGCCCAAGACCCTCGCCGAGATCCCCTCCGACGCCACCCATGTCGTCGTCTCCACCGGCGAGAGCATGGACTCGAACGTGACCGACACCGTCCTGTGGAGCAAGAACACCACCACCGGCGACTGGACCCCCAGCCACACCATGGCAGGCCACAACGCCGAAGACGGCTGGACCACCGACCACACCGAGGGCGACCTGCGCTCACCGATCGGGGTCTACAGCATCACCGACGTCGGCGGCTCCGACCCCGCACCATCCGGCACCGAGCTGCCCTACACCCAGTCCGACGACTTCGCCGCCTCCGGTACCGGCTTCGACGGCGAGTCCCTGGCCGACGTCTTCGACTACGTCATCGCCATCAACTACAACCGCGTCCCCGGCACTTCCCCCCTCGACGACCAGCGCCCCGAGGGCCAGGAGAAGGGGGGCGGCATCTGGCTGCACGTCGACCACGGCGGCGGCACCCACGGCTGTGTCGCCGTCTCCGCCAACGACATGGTCTACCTGCTCCAGCACCTCGACCCGGCCGACCATCCCGTGATCGTGATGGGCCCCGACTCCAGTCTGGCCGAGTGACAGCAGCCCGGTCAGCAAGGAAGACGGCCCCAAGGCCACGCACGTAGCGACTTTCGATGACGCCTGAGCCGCATCCCCCAATGGATCATGGAGGGGCCGAGAGGGGAGTCACCACGGTCATGGCAACGGGGAACACGACGCGCAAGCCGTCGACCGCCGCGAAGAAGCCCGCTGCCAAGCGCAAGCCGGCCACTCGGGCGAAGCGGAAACCGGCGGCCCGATCCCGAACCTCCGCCAAGGCCCCCGCGCCCGGAGGGGGGCCCGCACTGCTCGGCTTCGTCGGACGGCTGATAGGCGGCATCTTCCGGGGCCTGGCCGCCCTGGTCCGCGCCACCTGCGAGACGCTCGTCCATCTCGACCCCGAACTGCGGCGCGACGCCCTCGGGTTCGCGGTGCTCGCGGCATCCGGCTTCGTCGCCGTGAACACCTGGTTCACCCTGGACGGCTGGCTGGGCAGATTCCTCACCGCCACCGTCACCGGCGCCATGGGCTGCCTGGACATCCTCGCGCCGTTCCTCTTCTTCTACATCGGTATGCGCTGCATGCGCCGTGAGGAGGCCAGGCCGGCCGAGAACCGGGCACTGCTCGGCACCGTGATGATCCTTCTGGCCGCCGAGGGGCTGGTCGCCGTCGCACACGGTACCCCGGTCCGCTCCGACGGCTCCGACGCACTGCGCGCCGCCGGCGGCCTCATCGGCTGGGTCATGTCGGTACCACTGGTCGGCTCGGTCGGCAGCGTCGTCACCGTGATGATCCTGCTGATGTTCGCACTCCTCGGCCTCCTGGTCGCCACCGGCACCTCGCTGCACGAGGCCCTGGACTACGCCCGCGCGGCCGGCCGGCGGGTGGCGGGCGACGGCCGCGCCGATGTCGAGGCCGAACGCGCAGAAGAGGCCGAACGCGAGGCCGAACTCCGAGCCGAACGCCCCACCACCGTCGTGGCCACCGAGTCCCCGGGCCTGACCGCCGACCTGGTGGCCGCCCGCGAACTGCTGCCCGACGCCCTCCTGCCCGAGGCACCCCTGCCCTCCACCCTGCACGGCATGGACCCGGAGAGCACCCTCACCCTCCCCGTCGTCACCACCAACGAAATGCCCCCCGTCGTCCCCAGGCCCGACGGCGACACCATGCCCGGGACCATCCGCGACCTCACCCGCCAGGCACCACCGCCGGTCGACGACTCCTTCTTCACCACCCGCACCGAGCAGCTCCAGCTGATGGCCGGCGCACCCTACAGCCTGCCCAACCCCCTGCTCCTGGAACAGGGCGGACCACCCAAGGCCCGCTCGAAGGCCAACGACGACATCGTGGAGTCACTGACCGCGGTCTTCACCGAGTTCAAGGTCGACGCCAAGGTCACCGGCTTCACCCGCGGCCCCACCGTGACCCGCTACGTCGTCGAACTCGGACCGGCGGTCAAGGTCGAGCGGATCACCGCCCTCACCAAGAACATCGCCTACGCCGTCGCCAGCCCCGAGGTCCGCATCATCTCCCCGATCCCCGGCATGTCCGCGGTCGGCATCGAAATCCCCAACACCGACCGCGAGATGGTGATGGTCGGCGACGTGGTCCGCTCCCAGGAAATGATCACGCAGGACCACCCGATGACGGTCGCCCTCGGCAAGGACGTCGAAGGCTCCTTCGTCGTCGCCAACCTGGCGAAAATGCCGCACGTCCTCGTCGCCGGCGCCACCGGCGCAGGCAAGTCCTCCTGCATCAACTGCCTGATCACCTCAGTGATGATGCGAGCCACCCCCGACCAGGTACGGATGATCCTGGTCGACCCCAAACGCGTCGAACTCACCGCCTACGAAGGCATCCCGCACCTCATCACACCCATCATCACCAGCCCCAAGAAAGCCGCCGAAGCACTACAGTGGGTCGTACGCGAGATGGACATGCGCTACGACGACCTCGCCGCGTTCGGCTACAAGCACGTCGACGACTTCAACGCCGCCGTCCGCGACGGCAAGGTGCAACCCCCCGACGGCAGCGACCGCGAACTCACCCCGTACCCCTACCTCCTGGTGATCGTCGACGAACTGGCGGACCTGATGATGGTCGCACCGAAGGACGTCGAGGACTCCATCGTCCGGATCACCCAGCTCGCACGCGCCGCCGGCATCCACCTGGTCCTCGCCACCCAGCGGCCCTCGGTCAACGTCGTCACCGGCCTGATCAAGGCCAACGTCCCCTCCCGCATGGCCTTCTCGACCTCTTCCCTCGCCGACTCCCGGGTCATCCTCGACCAGCCCGGCGCCGAGAAACTGATCGGCAAGGGCGACTGCCTCTTCCTGCCGATGGGCGCCGGGAAACCACAGCGCATGCAGGGCGCCTTCGTCACCGAGGACGAGATCGCGGCCGTCGTGGCGCACTGCAAAGACCAGCTCGCCCCGGTCTTCCGGGAGGACGTCACCGGCGCGGAACAGTCCAAGCGGCAGATCGACGAGGACATCGGCGACGACATGGACCTTCTGCTCTCCGCCACGGAATTGGTGGTCTCCAGCCAGTTCGGCTCGACCTCGATGCTCCAGCGCAAACTCAGGGTCGGTTTCGCCAAGGCAGGACGACTGATGGACCTGATGGAATCGCGCGGGGTCGTCGGACCGACCACCGGATCCAAAGCACGCGACGTGCTCGTACCCCCCGAGGGACTGGACCAGATCCTCGCCCGCATCCAAGGAAGCTGACGTCCCGACATGGCCTGCATCCACATCACCCCGAGTCTCGGTGACGCCTTCGCCACCATGGCCCAGCTCGCCCCGGATGCCCAAGGGCTCGCCGAACTCGCCGACGCCATCCCAGAGATGTGCCTGCTCGCCATCGACGGACGGGAACAGATCCTGTGGTGGATCGAGGACGGACCGAGCGGGTTCTCGATCCACGAGGAGAGGCCCAGCGACGCCGTTCTGGACCTGATCTCCCGGCTGCCCGAGGGCTGGACCGAGGAGGACCGCGCCTGCAAGGGCGTCGCCGATCTCCTCGAACGATGCGGGGTGCCACGGACCGTCACCCGGCAGAGCCTGGGATTCCTGGAGGCGTACTCACGACTGTGAGCCGGCCTGCGTGCAACTGCTACGAAACGCGGTGCAGCTCATGACCAACGACTCTGGAGCTCAACCCATCGCCTGTGCTCGGCTGGAGATCATGCAGAAACAGGGTCCGCTCATCCCGGAATTCACACTCCGCGCTGCGGCTTGGTGCGCGGTACTGATCCTCGTCGCCGGCGCCACTGGTGTCCTGATCTGGCTGTGCGGCGTATTCGTCTCCGTCGTCACCCCGGTACTGCTCGCCTTGCTCGGCACCGCGCTGCTCGCCCCGGTCTTCGAGTGGCTGGTCAGGCTGAAAGTCCCGCGGGCGCTGGCCGCGATGCTCACCTGCGTCGCGCTCGTCGCCGTCGTCGGCGGGGCCGGATACATCGTGGTACATGCGCTCATCGACACCGGCGACCAGATCGTCGACTCGCTACGGCAGGCCGGCGACCACGTCGGCCTCGACAGCCTCGGAAACCTTGGCGACAACGCCAAGGAACAGGTCGGCAAGTGGGGCGCCAACCTGGCGGGCGGGGTGCTCACCGGCCTCTCCGCACTCGGCTCGCTGCTCGCCACCAGCGTGCTCGCACTGCTGCTCACCTTCTTCTTCCTCAAGGACTCCCACCGGGCCAAGGGGCTCGCGGCCACCGTCTCACCGCGCAACGGTGAGATCATGGAGGCGATGGGGCGGCGGGCCTTCGAGGCGATCTCCGGCTTCATGCGCGGCACGACGTTCATCGCGCTCATCGACGCCGTCTGCATCACCGTCGGACTGCTGATCCTTCAGGTGCCGGGGGCGGTCGGGCTCGGCGCGCTGGTCTTCGTCGGCGCGTACATCCCCTACCTCGGCGCGACGCTGTCCGGGGCCGTCGCCGTGCTGGTCGCGCTCGCCGACCGGGGGCTGGTCATCGCCCTGTGGACGCTCGGGGTGATCCTCGCCGTGCAGCAGCTGGAGGGGCACATCCTGCAGCCGATGATCCAGTCGCGCACCGTCCAGATGCACCCCGCGATGGTGATGCTGGCGATCACGGCGGGCGCGGCGGTCGCCGGCATCCTCGGGATGCTGCTCGCGGTACCGCTGGTGGCCGCCGCGTTCAGCATCTTCAGAGAGGTCAAGTCGCGCACTTCTCCCGACGCGGCGACAGTTGGGGCGGACGAACCGTCTTGACCTGTTCGCCTCGCCTCCCTTCGGGGAGACGAGCAAGTCAACCGACTGCCGCTGCACATCTGGACCCACGAATGCGGCCTGCCCCCCTGGTCACCGACCGGGACGACAACGCCGCACGCAACCTCGCCTCTTTCGCGGGTCGCGTCCAGTGTGTGGTGTAAAAGCGCTCACGAACGGGTTTCGTGGGGTTAATGTTACGCGGCCTTGGTGAGGGACACGCTGGGGCGGGGGTGCGAGGTGGATCACGTCGGCGGGATGGAGCAAGTCCTGGCGCGTGGGCTCGAGTTGGCGCATACCGGTGGGGTGGTGGTGAAGCCACGCCAGCCGGACGCCGCCCGGTCCAGGATGGCAAAGGCGAGGGAGATGCAGGAGGTCTCGCCGGGGAGCCGGCCGATGACCTTCACCCGTCGCCGGGTTTCGCCGTAGGTCCGCTCGATGAAGTTCGAGTGCCGGATCCGCTTGTGGTGCTCGGTGGGGAACCTCAGGTAGGCGGTGAGCGAACTCCGGTCGGTGAGCAGGGACGTGACCGCCGCCGGATACGTCTTCTCCCAGCGGGTGGCGTAGTCGTCGATGCGGCGTTGGACGATGTCGACGAGCTGTTGGCCGGGCGGCAGGCCGAGCTCGGCGGTGTCGAAGATCTCCCAGAACTCCTTCTTCACGACCTCCTGGTCGCGCCGGCTGACGGGGCTTCCCCCAAGCCCTAACGACGCGAACGTCCTCTGACAGACCCAAGATCTCCGGGTGTAGTACGAGTTGTTGACTTTTGAGAGGGCGTTAAGTCCGATCTTCCTCGGTTCGTGATCGCTCGATCGTGGGACTGATCGTCGCGCGGGCCGCCTGGTGAGCATGTCCATGCTGAGGTGCGGGGCGTGAAGAGAGATCCGTACCCGAGTGACTTAGCGGACGAGCAGTGGGCGTTGATCGAGCCGATGATCACGGCCTGGAAGCAGGGCCGGGTGAAGCGGTCGGCGACCGGCGATCCGGGGTCCTGTGACCTGCGGGAGGTCGTGAACCCGATCTTCTATCAGAACCGGACGGGCTGCCAGTGGCGCTATCTGCCTCACGACTTCCCGGCCTGGTCCGCGGTGTTCTACTACTTCGGCCTGTGGCGCGAGGACGGGCTTGACCAGCGCATCCAGGAGCTTCTGCGCTGCCAGGTGCGGGAGAAGGCCCGCCGATTAGAGGACCCGTCCCTCGTCATCATCGACACCCAGTCCGTGCGCGCGGCCGCGGGTGTCCCCAAGGTCACGACGGGGCTGGACGCGAACAAGAAGGTGTCGGGCCGCAAGCGGGGACTCGCCGTCGATGTCCTGGGACTGATCATCGGCGTCGTCGTGCTGGCCGCCTCCACCCACGACAACACGGCCGGCACCACCCTGCTCGACCAGGCGGCCGAGAGGTGCGGCAACCGGCTGGAGAAGGCCCTGGTCGACCAGGGCTTCAAGGACGAAGTCCTCATCCACGGCGCCCTGTTGGACATCGACGTCGAGGTCGTCCGCCGCAACCCCGACGACCAGGGCAAAGGCTTCGCCCCCCAACCGAAAAGGTGGATCGTGGAGCAGGTCAACGGCACCTTGATGCTGCACCGCCGCCTGGCCCGCGAGTGCGACCACCGCCCCGACACCTCCGCCTCGCGCGTCTACTGGGCCTCGATCGCGAACATGACCCGCCGCCTCACCACCCCGAGCCCGGCCTGGCGCGACACCTTCGAGCTGACCGCGTGAACATCACCGAACTCCTCGTCGACCTCCAGCCCAGCACGACACGACCGCAGCCCGTATCGGCGAACTGCACGACCAGATCGAGCAGTTGACCGCCGCTCTGGCGGAGGCCGAAGCACGGCTCGCCGACCTGGCGACCGCCCGGAAGGTCATCACGGAACTCGCACCGGCCCCAGGCGCCCCCGAACCGCCCGAAACGAACAGCGCCTACCAGGCCATCGTGAACGCCTTCAACGAGCATCCCGACCGGGAGTTCCGGGCGCGTGAGCTGCACGAACTCCTCGGCATGCCCACCGACGAGGCATTGATCAACGTCACTCGCGCCCGCCTCGCACGTCTCCTCCGCCAAGGCTTCCTCACCCAGCCGGGACGAGGCCGCTACCAGAAACGGACTTAACGCCCTCTGATAGCGCACCGTCATCCGGGTTCCACACTGGCCGCAGAAGATCAGCCCGCCCAGCAGAGCCGGCCCGTCCCGCAACGCTCCCATACTCTCCGACCTGGCCTTGTTCGCCTCCAGCCGGGCCAGGTTGCGCTCGTGCCGTTCGATGCCGATGTAGGCGGGCAACGTGTCGGGGAGATAGACCAGCCAGTCCTCGCGCGGACGGCGAACCCGGCCGGTGAAGGGCCGTCCCTCACGGCGGCGCCGGGGATCTGTGCGGCTGCGGCCGTAGACATAAACCCCGGCATAGATCGGGTGACGCAGCATGTTCTGCAGCACAGCCCGGCTGGGGCGGAGCCACTGCAGTTCACCGCGTCCGGTGAGCAATTGTCAATACCTGTGGATCGTGAGGTAGTTCAGGCTGCGTGAGTTTCCTCGTGTTCGACGTGGATGCCATTCTCGAAGCGGGCGCCGACGCGGTCGAGGGCGACGAGGTGGGGTGCGGTGATCGCGCGCCAGCGTTCCTGGGCGGACTCGACGAGCTTGAAGACCATGGCCAGCGCGGCGGCGGGGCTGCCCGCGCCGCGGGTGACCTTGGTCCGGAGCTTGACCGAGCTGAAGGTCGATTCGATCGGATTGGTCGTTCTGAGGTGGACCCAGTGCTGGGCCGGGAAGTCGTAGAACGCCAGGAGCTCGTCGACCTCGCCGGTCACTTTCGCCGTCGCCTTGGACCACTTCATCCCGTAGGCCCGCTCGAACTCCCTGACCGCCTTCTCGGCGTGGGCGCGGTCCTCGGCGTTGTAAATCTCCTGCAGGGCCTTCTTCGCGCCGGGGTGCACCGACGTCGGCATGGCGTTGACGACATTACGGATCTTGTGAACCCAGCACCTTTGGTGTCTGGCCTGCGGAAACACCTCCGCGAGGGCCCGCCACAGGCCCATCGCGCCATCGCCGACGACGAGTTCGGGAACGGTCATGCCGCGTCGGCTGCAGTCGCGCAGGAGGTCGGCCCAGGACTCGGTGGATTCCCGCAGTCCCTCGGCCAGCGCGATGAGTTCCTTGCAGCCGTCGGCGCGTACGCCCATGAGGACCAGGACGCAGGAGTGGGCCTGGCCGAGGCGGACCTTGGGGCGGACGCCGTCGGCCCACACGTACACGTAGTCGCTGGCCGACAGGTCGCGCTGCTGGAAGGCGGTGTGGTCGTCCTGCCACTGCTTCGTCAGCCGGGTCACCGTCGCCGGCGACAGGCCGGTCGAGGAGCCGAGGAATTGCTCCAGCGCGGGCACGAAGTCGCCGGAGGACAGTCCGTGCAGGTAGAGCAGCGGCAGAACCTCGCTGATCTTGGGGGACTTGCGGCACCAGGGCGGAAGGATCTTCGAGGAGAACCGCTTGCGCTCGCCGGTGGCCTCGTCGACCCGCTTGTCGTTCACACGCGGAGCGGTGACCTCGACGGAGCCCGCTGCGGTGGTCACGGCGCGGGGGGGGGGGGGGGGGGGCTCTATGTCCTTGGTCAAGCTGTGCGTGGGGTTCGGGGTTCGTAGTAGGTGCCGTCGCGGAGCATCGCGAAGAGCACGTTGATGTGTTGTCGGGCGAGGCGGAGGAGGGCTTGGGTGTGGGTCTTTCCTCTGGCCCGGCAATTGTCGTAGTAGGTGCGGGAGGCGGGGTCGTGCAGGGCGGCGAACGCGGAGAGGAACATGGCGCGTTTGAGGACGCGGTTGCCGCCCCTGGGTGCGTGTTCGCCGTGGATCGAGGTGCCCGACGTCTTCGTGGTCGGGGCGAGGCCGGCATAGGAGGCGAGGTGTCCTGCGGTGGGGAAGCTGGTGCCGTCGCCGACGGTGACCAGCAAGGTGGCGGCGGTCCTGACCGCGACTCCCGGCATCGAGATCAGGACCTGGGAAAGACATCTCACGGCTTGAAGCCGTCAAGCGGAAACGGCTTGGGGTAAGGGGGTGAAGGCATGTTGTTCGTCGAACGGAATGTTCTGCTGGAGGCAGTGATAGAGCTGGCCGAGCATGCGGTTGAAAAGGTTGCGCTGCGCCGATGCGTGCCAGTCGCCGTGCTCACGTCGGCGCCGGTAGTGCGCCTGAGCGCCGGGCGAGGCGGTGATCGCGGCGAACGCCCACAGGTAGCCCGCGTGGATGAGTCGGTCATTCTTGACGAACCGGCGGCCGACGTGGCGCTTCTTGCCAGAGGCCCGGGTGACCGGGGCCGATCCGGCGTATGACTTCAAGGCCCGTGCGTCGGCGAACCGGCTGCGGTCGTCGCCGACTTCGGCCAGGACCCGGGCGCCGAGGAGTGAGCCCAGCCCAGGGAAACTGGTGATCACCTCAGCGTCCGGGTGCTGGTGGAAAGACGCCTCGACCGCCTCGGCGAGGTCGTCTGCGGCCTGTGCCGCTGCGTCGAGCTGCCCGAGCAGGGCCAGCATCTGCCGTCCGAGGGCCTCTTCCACCAGGGGTGACTGATGGGCGTACTCGGCCCGGAAAATTGTCTGGAGGCGCTGGGTCTCGGCGGTGGTATATCGCCGACGGCCGGCCCGCTTGAGGGCGGCCTGAATCTGTGTCTTGGTCAGCCTAGCGGCGGCAGTCGGGGTGGGAGCCAGAGCCAGGACGGCGCGGGCCTCCGGGTGGGCCAGGCCACGTTTGCGGCCGGTGGCGAACGCGGCGAGGGCCGCCGGGTAATACTCGCGCAGCAGCGAGCGCAGCTGGTTGGCGTGCTGCTGGCGGCTCCAGACGGCATCCTGCTGGGCGCGGGCCAACACGGCGATGGAACGCGCGAGTTCGCTGTCGGCGGGCAGTGGCCGATGCATGTGCAGGTCGGTGCGCAAGATGTTGGCCAGCACCAGGGCGTCGCCGGGGTCAGACTTCTTGCGCGAGACGCTGTGCCGGTCGCGGTAGCGGGCGGCGGCGAGCGGGTTGATCGCGAAGACCTGCCGCTTGACAGTGCGCAGCACCGCTGTCAACGGCTGTGAGACTCGGGGTGGCCGGTCTGGGATCGGCTGCCAGGGTGGTGTCGGTCGTCCCGCCGTGTCGTGACTCTTGTCAACGGTGGCCCTCAGAAGGTGCCTTCGCATGGACTTGTCCGACGTGGTGGGAGCCGACGCCGCTCTGGCCCACCTCGGTGTCCTGATCAGGAGATTGCCCGCCGTTCACGGCGTGGCCCGTCACAGTCCTGGCCCGGAGTGACTCTCACCCAGACCGACGCCGGCCGTCAGCGGCCGAACCGTTGGTCCCCGGAGGGAAAGGCACCCGACCACCGTGACGATCGTCGCGCACAGCCACCCGTACGTCATCGGCGTAGACACCCACGCCCGCAACCATGTCCTGGTCGTCCTGGCCGCCCCGACCGGCGAACTGCTCGATACGGCCGAGTTTCCCACCAGCAGATCCGGCATGACCCGGGCGGTTGCCTGGGCCGCTCGCCGCACCGGCGGCGACCTCACCGCACTATGGGTCATGGAATGCATCGCGACCTACGGCGCTCAGTTCGCCCGCACCGTCGCCGACGCCGGCTACCAGGTCATCGAAGCACCTCGGATGGGGGTACATCGCGGCAAGGGCAAGTCCGACCCGATCGACGCACGGCGCATGGCCGAGGCCGCGCTCCCGCTCGAGGAGCACGAGCTGCGCCACCCTCGCGCCGACGAGGGAGAACGCGCCGCGTTACGCGTTCTGGTGACTGCCAGAGACCAGATGACTGACGAGCGGACCGCGCACGTCAACGCGCTGAACGCATTGGTCCGGGCCGTGGACCTCGGCATCGATGGGCGTCGGGCACTAAACGGTCGGCAAATTCTCGAAATCTCCCGCTGGCGCACCCGCGAAGAGCCTGTCGCAGCGATGGCTGCTCGGGCGGAAGCCATGCGCCTGGCCAAGCGCATCGTCGCCCTCGACGAGGAACTGAGCGCCAACGTGAAGTCGATGACAGCGTTGGTGCGGGCAACGCCGGCCGCGGGGCTGCTGGACAAACCCGGGATCGGGCCCGTCACCGCAGCTGTCGTGATGACGGCCTGGTCCCACCACGGGCGGGTGCGTTCCGAAGCCGCCTTCGCCTGCCTGGCCGGCGTGAACCCGATCCCTGCCTCCTCGGGGAACACCGTGCGCCACCGACTCAACCGCGGTGGAGACAGACGCCTGAACCGAGCCCTGCACATGGCCACAGTCAGCCGCATGATCCACGACTCCGACACCCGCGCATACGTCGAACGCCGGACCGCTGAAGGCCGCACCAGCAAGGAGATTCGGCGGAGCCTAAAGCGCTATCTCGCACGCCAGATCTACCGCCATCTCAACAGAGCCGACAGCCCACCCCCATCGACTTGCGCATCATAGGAGAGTCCATGTAGTTCTCCCCAGAGGCGGCCAGTAGTTCTCCCCACTGACGGCCAGTGGAACTTCCCCGGTGGCGGCCAGATATCTCCCCGCCCTCGGTCGGTGTGGGTCAGCTGAAGGGCTTCACTCCCTTTCCGGTGGTGGCTTCGGTGAACCTGAACGAGTCACCCTGCGTGACGGTGACATGGGCGTGATGGAGAAGACGGTCGACGGTCGCGGTGGCCAGAGTCTTGGGCATGATCTCGTCGAATCCCGAGGGATGAAGGTTGCTCGAAACCGCGATCGAGCGTCGTTCATATGCGGCATCGACCAGGCGATAGAAGCCTTCGGCGGCGTCCTCGGAGACGGGCAGCAGCCCGATGTCGTCGACGATGATCAGGTCCGAACGGACGATCTTGGCGAGGGCTCGGGCGATGGAGTCGTCCGCGCGATGGCGGCGGACCAGGGCTCCGAGGTCCTCGATGGTGAACCAGGCGACGGTCAGGCCGGCTTCGACCGCGGTCTGTCCGAGAGCCTCGGTGAAGTGCGACTTTCCCGTCCCCGAGGGCCCGCAGATGCAGAAGTTCTCCCGGCGGCCGACCCATTCCAGGCTCTTGAGCGCGTCCTGTGTGGCCCGGGGTATGGAGGATTTGTTCTCGTGCCAGTCGCCGAAGGTCTTGCCGGTGGGGAAGCCGGCCCGCTTGCGACGGGTGTGGAGGTTAGCGCGGTCGCGGCCAGCGGCTTCTTCCGCGAGCAGGACGCGGACAACCTCGGCGGGGTCCCAGCGTTGGGCTTTCGCGGTGGGGATGATGTCGGTCAACGACCTGCGGATGTGCGGGAGTTTGAGGCGCTTGGTGAGCTCGATGGCCTCGGCGAGCGGGTCGCCGTTGGTGCCGGGAACGGTGCGAAGAGGGGTGGCCATCAGGCGAGGTCGCTTTCGTCGTGCTCGGACAGATCAGCAGCGTTCGGGGCGGGGGCGCCGAGGGCGGACCAGGCGGAGGTGCCGGGCTGCAGCGAGTGGGCCTCGCTGCGGCGGACCGGCTCGGTGATCCCGTGGACGGACTGGTAGTCGAGGATCGAGAGCAGGTCCTTGTCCGCGAAGCGGGCGGTGACCGCAGCGGTGCCGAGTGCGCGGTCGACTTCCGCGATTGAGTAGAGCTTTGAGAGGGCGACGGCCTCGGCCATCTTCGCCTTGATCCGGCGGACTCCAGCTGCCCCGGCCTCGATCAGCCAGCTGGCAGCACCCGGGCCGAGCTGGAGGAATGCGGCTTCCTCGGCCGAGGTGGCCCGCGGGGTGCGGTCGGCTTCCTTGTCCTCGCGGGGCGGATAGTGGCCGTCGTCCAGGACTGGGCTGCCAGGTTCGCCGCGGCGGTGGCGGGCGACTTCGCGGGCCGACCCGTCCTCGTCGACGGCGGTGACGATCAGTTCGTCGCCGTGGAAGCGGGCCCAGACGCGGGTGTCGATCAGCTCGTGCGGGACCGAGTAGCGGACCGCCTCGACCGAGATCGTCGACTCCCAGGTGACCCGGCGGGTGATGCCGAAAGTCGCGGTGAATGGCTCGCGCGGCAACGGGTGAAGACGCTGCCGTTCCTCCGCGAGCCGCTCGGACGGTTTGCGCCGAGTCGCCCGGTGAGTGCGGGAGTTGACCTCGTCGCAGAAGGCCCGGCAGGCCGCCTCGAGGTCTCCGAAGCTCTTGTAGTTCTCGCGGAGGTTCACGTCCTTCGGGACGAGATCGGCCTTCGCGATCTTCACGGTCGATTCCGAGCCGCCCTTGGTCTCCGGATCCGCCGGCAGACACGTTCGTATGGTCGTGCCGTAGTGCCGGGCGACCTCGACGATCTCCGGGTTGCGGACCGCGATCCCGGCGACGTGGTCGGTGGTGACCGTCTTTTCGTTGTCCGTGAGCACGAACGCCGGGACCCCGCCGAGCCGGCGGAACGTCGCGTCCAGAGCCGCAGTGATCGTCGGCAGCGTCTTGTCCCAGATCGGGATCACGATCCGGAACCTCGACCACGCGAGCCAAGCGCAAAACAGCGTGGTCTTGCGGCCGTTGATCACCGGGCCGTCGCCGAAGTCGTATTGGAGCCAGAGCCCCGGCTCGGTCACCCACGGCCGATAGATCCGACGCCGACCCGCCCTGAACTGGGCTTTCGCTTCGGCGACGGTGCGGCGGGTGGTGCGTTCCCCGCCCGTGAAGCCCATCGCAGTGATCCGCTTGTGCACCACGTCCGCACGGACCTTGCCCTGCGAACGGACCACCAGTTCCTCGATCTTCGGCAGGTAGTCGTCGATCGCCCTCGCCCGGTGACGGTGCTGGCCAGGGTTCTGCCCGGCCGCCCGCATCTTCACATAACGGGCCACCGTGTGGTGGTCGCACCCGGCCAGCTCGGCCGCGGCACGGTAACTCCCCGTGAGGTCATACGCCTCAAGGATTTCCATGATCTCCCTGCTGTTCTTCACCCGCTCGAGCCTCGCCGAGCAGGACCTGTCGGGGCGAGCGGGGAGAAATCTGGCCGTACGCGGGGAATCCCGTGGCCATCAGTGGGGCGGTAAATGGCCGCCTATGGGGAGCTTGTCATGGCCGCCGTCACACCGCAACCAGCAGGCCGCGGGAGGTCTCGATCGCCACGGGTATCGGTGTGTCAGGGCTGTCTCCGTGCTCGGTGAGCAGATCCAGCAGTTGTTGGTAGCCGGCCGTGTCGTCGGTGATGCGGGTCTTGGCGAGCACCGAGCCCAAGTCGTCGATCAGGGCGACGTCGTGGTGGGTTTCGGCCCAGTCGATCCCGCAGAACACGTTCATGTTCATGCCTTTCGTCCGGTCGTTCGCGCTGGTGGCGAGCGCAAGCGGGTCACGCGGCTCCCTAATGCCAGGACTCCTCGGTCCGCCATCTCACTAGCCGTTCGTGACACCAGCGCACCGCACGGGCCCCGTTCTTGCCCAGAGCTCACCGGCTCGCGGGGAAAGGCAAGAGGTCACCGTGCGGCGGGCTCGCACCACGATGTTCAACGCGTACCGCCGGCCGGGAAGTTTCGCGGCGGCCGGAGAGCACCGGGAGCTCCCGGTCTTTCCATAGGCATCACAGTGCCGCAGAGGGTTCGGAGTCACCCCGGTGCCCACCGCACCGCCACGAAGCTCACCACCGGAACAGAGTCGCTCTTCTTTGAGACCCCACAGGTCACGGAGACAAGGGCACCCAGTCCCAACTGTCAGACTGCACTCGCTTCTCTAGGCGGGTGCGGACCTTCACACCGCATTAGGGTGTGCCTCCAGCAGGGTGCTGATCTGCGCTTCTGTGGCCCGGCGTTGACTCTGTCGGGGATCTTGGAGTTTCCCGGCGTGGCAGCATGATCAACGGGCATGCTCGGGTGGTTCCGCCGACCGATGCAGTTGTCGAGGTGCCCGTTGTCCCTGCGCCCGCGTTCCGGTGAGCACGTCCCGTCTCTGACTGCGCAGGTCGCGCGGGCGAGCAACCCGGGTGGTACGACGGCGATATGGGTACGCGACCGCCTCGATGGGCTGTGGTGCGACGAGGACTTCGCCGACTGGTATCCCCGCGACGGGCGCCCGGGTCTCTCACCTGCACAGCTGGCCACCGTCTGCGTGCTGCAGTTCCTGCTCGGACTGTCGGACCGGCAGGCGGCCGAGGCGGTGCGCTGTCGCATCGACTTCAAGTACGCCATGGCCATGGAGCTGGACGATCCCGGCTTCCACCACAGCGTGCTGGCTGACTTCCGTGACCGTCTCACCGAGGACGACCGCGCTGACCGGCTCCTGGACCTCGCGCTGGCCCGCCTCAAGGAGGCCGGTCTGGTGCGCGAGCGCACCACGCAGCGAACCGACTCCACCCACGTCCTGGCCGCGGTGCGTGACCTGACCCGCCTGGAGCTGATCACCGAGGCGGTCCGCGCCGCGCTCGAAGAAGTCGTCGGCAGCGCCCCGCACCTGCTCGATGAATTGGTCGATGAGGACTGGGGGCGCCGCTACGGCCGGCCGGTCCGCCTGGGCAAGAACCCCACCAAACCGAAGACCCGGATCCTTGCCACCGGAGGTGACGCCGTCCGGCTCCTGGAACACCTCTACCGGCACGGCACGGACCGCACGTCCGGTCCCCGTGTCCAGGCTCTGCGCCAGATCATGGTGCAGAACTACCACCATGACGCCGCAGGACACCTGCGCTGGCGCACGGCCGAGAAGGAAGACGGACCCGGGCTGCCGCCCTCGTCGCGGGCGATCGTCTCGCCCTACGACACCTCGGCCCGCTATGCACGGCACGGACACATCATCAGCTGGAAGGGGTTCTCCGCCCACTTGACCGAGACTTGTGCTGCGGATGGCCCCAACGTGATCACTGACGTGGCCACCACAGCGGCTACCACCCACGACAGCCAGATCCTGCCGGGCATCCACACCCGTCTCGCCCGACGCGGCCTGCTGCCCGCCGAGCACCTGGTCGACGCCGGCTACACCTTCCTGCCCCACCTGGAACAGGCCGCCCGCGACCACCAGGTCACCGTCTCCGGGCCGCTGAAGAGCAACCCCACCCGCCAGCACCGCCGAGGCGAGGGCTTCGCCCGGGACGACTTTCACATCGACTTCGAGCGTCGGCAGGTCACCTGCCCCCAGGGGCAGGTCAGCGCGGGCTGGCATGGCCCCTACCCGACCTCCTCACCCACCGCGGCCCCGCTGATCGTGGCACGGTTCACCAAGAGCCAGTGCCAACCCTGCCCGGCTCGCGCTCAGTGCACCACCTCCCGCGAAACCCACCGCACCGTGGGCTTTCCTCCACGAGAGCTCCGCGACCTGCAACTCCGCGTCCGCACCGAGCAACAGACGCCCGAATGGAAGGCCCGCTACGCCGTCCGCTCCGGAGTGGAGGGCACGGTCAACGAGTTCGCCCACGGACACGGCATGCGACGCTGCCGCTACCGAGGACAGGGAAAGGCCCACGTCCAGCACGTCCTGACGGCCATCGCCGTCAACATTGAGCACCTCAGCGGACTACCACCGACCGAACAAGCCCCCACACCCCGGCGACCGACTGCCTTCCAGAGCTACCTCGATCAACGCGAGATACCCCGGCCGAAATCCTGGCGCACCCTGGGGACTTGACCTGCCAGCTCCAAGATCCCCGACAGAGTCAAGCTCAGCGCACGCTCTGACACGTAAATGCGCGCAGCTCAGAGGGGTTTTGAGCAGGCCGGCACGCCCATTGACACGGTAATTTCCAGATAAGTCCAGTGTGATGGCTGGGACTTGAGAGGCACCGGGCCACGGCGCGGGCACCTCCATGGTCCGGCCGTGATGCGGTCGAGTCCGAGGTCCGTGTGCGGCCAGCACGCGTTACATCGTAGCCCGGCTGGCAGAGAAGAGCTCGGCAAGAGGGCGCTTAACGCCAATGCCGTGACTCTGTTGGCGATCTTCGGGGGTGTGGCGTGGTTCCTTCTTCGGCGCTGTACTGCAGGGTGAGGGGGTGGGGGTGGGGTCAATGTCGTTGACACTGCGCAGCTACCAGCAGATCCCGGTGGAGACTCAGCGGACGGCCAGGGCGGCGTGTCCGAGGGGGACGGTGGCGATGCTGATTCCGGGACCGACTCGATGTGGTCTTCGCCGATGAGGACTTCGCTGATCTGTACTCTGCCGACGGCCGTCCGGCGCTGTCGCCGGGCAGCTGGCGTTGGTGTCGGTGCTGCAGTTCACCGAGAACCTCTCCGACCGGGCCGCAGTTCGGGCGGTGCGCACCCGCATCGACTGGAAGTGTGCGCCGTTTCACTCGGCGCTGGATCGCTCCCGCAGGGAGCCGGGGCTCGGAAGGAGGTGGCCTCAGGGTCACCCGTCTGACCTGGACGCGAAAGCGCGAGGGGACCAAAGCATGGCGGGAAAGCATGGAGGGTTGCGAAGGCATCGAAGACCCTGCTGTGCGAGGCCCGCGTGATACGGCGAAGGCCATACTGTTTGAAGCCGAGTCTCCAGGGACGCAAGTCGTACGTCCTGCGACACGATGCCTGTAGTCGCAGCCACCGGTATCGGGCGGTCCTATTTCCGCCGCCTCAATCCTTCCGGCCGGTGGACAGCGGGCAGCGAGCCCGCCCAAGGGGACGGACAGGCCGCCTACGTCACGCTCGATACGTCCAGCGCAAGGGGAATGCGGGATCGCCTACGGGGCGCGAGCCCTACGGCGACGGAGTGCCCGTAGTAGTCGTGGGAGTCACGCCCCACCAGGGAGGACGGGAAAGCCGTCCGCAGGGCCAAGGGGCACAGGTGTCAGCAGATCGACGGTGATGGTGAGGTATGCGTAATGCAGAGCGCCGAAGCCCTCCTGGAGATCATTCGTGAGCGCGGCAGGAAGAGGCTGCCACTGGAACGTCTCTACCGGTGTCTGTTCAACCCGGAGTTGTACTTGGTCGCCTACGGGCGGATCTACCGCAACCGCGGGGCGATGACACCGGGCAGTACCGCCGACACCGTGGACGGCATGTGCCTGGCAAAGATCCAGGCGATCATCGACCTGCTCCGGTCCGAGCGTTATCGCTGGTCTCCGGCACGCCGCGTCTACATCGAGAAGAAGGGAGCGCCGAAACGTCGGCGCGGTCTAGGTCTGCCGACCTGGTCGGACAAGCTGTTGCAAGAGGTGATGCGTTTGTTGCTTGAGGCGTATTACGAGCCGCAGTTTTCCGATCATTCCCATGGTTTCCGGCCTGGCCGGGGTTGCCACACCGCCCTGCAAGAGATCTACACCGGATGGCGTGGCACTACATGGTTCGTCGAGGGAGACATCGCCCAGTGCTTCGACCGACTCGACCACCAGGTCTTGCGGTCGATCCTGGCCGAGAAGATCCATGACAACCGCTTCTTGCGGTTGGTCGACGGACTGCTCCAGGCCGGGTACTTGGAACAGTGGCGCTATCACGCGACGTTGAGCGGTTCGCC
This sequence comes from Streptomyces fractus, assembly GCF_049844455.1. NCBI lineage: Bacteria > Bacillati > Actinomycetota > Actinomycetes > Kitasatosporales > Streptomycetaceae > Streptomyces > Streptomyces fractus. The sequence continues at coordinate 279,141 of NZ_JBMYHI010000001.1, forward strand.
GCAAGGCGGTGTGATCTCGCCGATTCTGTCCAATATCTACCTGGACCGGCTGGACAAGTACATCGAGGCGAAACTGCTGCCTGCCTATAACCGGGGAGCCCGACGCGACCAGAACCCGGCATACGCACGGATCATGCACGCGACTGAGACAGCCCGGCGGAACCACCGCGTCGAGGAGGTGCGACAGCTGCGCAAGCAGATGCAGCGCATGCCCTCCAAGGACGTGAATGACCCCGGCTTCCGGCGCCTGCGCTATATCCGTTATGCCGACGACTGGATGCTGGGCTTGACCGGACCCAAGCAGGAAGCAGAGCAGATCAAGGAGGAGGTCGGCCGGTTCCTGCGCGACGAGCTCATGCTGGAACTGACCCTGATCACCCACGGGCGGACGCAGGCCGCCCGGTTCCTCGGCTACGAGATCGTGGTCCTGGACAATGACAGCAAGCACGACCGGCGCGGTCGCCGCAGCATCAATGCACAGATCGGGCTGAAGGTGCCGGCTGACGTCGTCCACGCCAGGTGCCGTCCCTACCTCCACCATGGCCGACCGGCCCGGATGCCAGGGCGCATGGTCAACAGTGATTTCTCGATCATCGCCCAGTACCAGGCCGAGTTCCGCGGCATCGCGGAGTACTACCAACTGGCCTACAACCGCCACCGCTTGCGGCGGCTGCAGTACGTCATGGAGTTCTCGTTGACCAAGACTCTGGCGCAGAAGCACCGCACCACCGTCCCCAAGGTCTACCGGCGCTACCATGCCGTGCTCCAGACCGACCACGGTCCTCGCAAGGGGCTGCGGGTCACCGTCGAACGTGGCGACGGACGGCCGCCGTTGGCGGCCCAGTGGGGTGGGATCTCGCTGAAGCGAAGGATCAAGGTCAGACACCTCGACGACCAGCCCCACAAGGTCTGGAATGGTGACCGGACAGAGCTGCTGCAACGGCTCCTGGCCGACGTCTGCGAACTCTGCGGCTCGCGGAGGGATGTGGAAGTCCATCACATCCGTCACCTCAAAGACCTGCACGTCAAGGGGCGGCCCCGGCGATCTGTCTGGGCTCAGACGATGGCCGCGCGCCGTCGCAAGACACTGGTCGTCTGCCAAAGCTGCCACCAGGACATCCACGCCGGACGTCCCACACGCGGCAGTTCACGAAGCACGAGACCGAAGAGCCGGGTGCGGTGACAAGCCGCATGCCCGGTTCGGGAAGGGGCCGTCGGAAAAGGACCCCAGCCAGGGGCACCTCGTCGGCGGCCTACTTCACACGCGCTCGGCCTGGACCTGGATGATCCCGGTTTTGATCATTCGGTGCTGTGCGAGTTCCGGGCCCGGCCGGCCGAGAACGACGCGGCGGACCGGCTGTTGAACGTCATGCTGGAGCGGCTGGTGGCCGCCGGGCTGGTCAAGGCCGGTCGGGCGACAGCGCACCGACGCCACCCATGTGCTGGCCGTGGTCCGTCGCACCAGCCGCCTGGAGCTGGTGGGTGAGAGCGTGCGGGCGGCGCTGGAGGAACTGGCCCGCCAGGACCCGGACTTCCTGACCTCGCTGATCCAGCCGGGCTGGGACAAGCGCTACGGGCACCGCGTAGAGATCGGCAAGGTACCCGGCGGTGCGGCCGGCGTCACCGCACTCGCCGAGACCTTCGGCGAAGACGGACGCCGTCTGCTGGCCGCCGTATGGCAGGCCGACGCGCCATCGCGGCTGCGGCGCCTGCACCAGGTCGAGACGCTGCGGCAGGTGTTCACGCACCACTTCTACTGGGATCCGGCCGGGACGCTGTGCTGGCGCGATGGCCATGCCCTGCCCCCGGCGAGCCTGCGCTTCGACTCCCCGTACGACACCGACGCGCACTACTACGTCAAGAACGGTCTCGAGTGGAGCGGATACCGGGCACATCTGACCGAGTGCTGCGACGACGACCGTCCCGAGATCGTGGTGCACGCCACCGCCGCCATCGCCCCGGTCCAGGACGGCACCCTTCTGGCGGAAATCCACGCCGATCTTGCTGCTGTGCGCCTGCTCCCTGCCGAGCACCTGGTGGACGCGGCCTACCCCACCCCCGCCCGGATCGCCCACGCCCGAAAGGCCCACGGCGTCACGCTGACCGACCCGATCCCCACTGCTTCGGGCCGCACCGCACCCCCGGACCCAGCCTTCGGCAAGGCCGCCTTCAGCGCCGATTGGGACACCCGCCGACTCACCTGCCCGGCCGGTCACAAGAGTCTGCCCTGGAAACCACTGACCCTCAATCAGCGCCCTTACCTACAGGCTTCCTTCCCCACCGCTACCTGCCGGAGCTGCCCCCAGCGCCCGCGCTGCACCCGCACCGTCGACCGGCCGCGGTCGGTGACCTTGCAACCCACCCGCGAACTCCACGAGATCCAGCTGGCCAACTGGACCGATCAGCACAGCCGGGAGTGGAAGGACCGCTACGCGACGCGCGCCGGCGTCGAGGCCCTCCACTCCCAGGCCGTACGCGCTCTCGGTCTGCGCCGCTCCCGCTACCGAGGCCTGCCCAAGGCCGGCTCCTTCGGAGAGAACGAGAGGGTGCTACCGGCCGCATCACGGCCGTACGTGGAACGTCCACGTTATGGTCCGGAGCTACTACCTCAACTCCCGGCCGCCACGATGGGCTTATCGGGAAAGGATCGGCACTCTCGTATGGTTGGCAAGTGCCAAGTGCACCCATCAAATGGGAGGTTCGCCATGGTTCCCACCGGTCCGTTCGCGGGCGGTACGATGACCAGCTCTCAACAAGACGCACTGCACTTGTACCAGGCTGACGCTTCCTCCTGGGCGGATGTATCGGCGGATGCGGAGGTGCTGTTCCGTAACGTGACCACGCCCGACGATGGCGCGTTTGAGTCCTTCGCTGTCGATTCCGTCAACCGGAACGTGTACATCGCGCAGATCATCGGGGACAACGTCCAGCTCGACGACGAGACCGCCCCGATTCCGTACGATGAGCGCAAGTGGGCCGGTGACCTGGTCATCATCCGTAGGACAATGGACGGCACCTACATCGACCGCATGTACGTGCGCGGTGTCGGCCACGCCTTGGCGATCGCGGTGGACTCGCTGCCCGACGGCACGGTGAACCTGTGGACGGGTACTGACGCGTCGGATTACGTCGAGGGCAAGCTGGCCTACTCCACGAAAATCGGCTACTTCCCCTACGAACCGTCGGACACCACCGCCCTGGACAGCAACCAGATCACCAGCTTCATGCCGACCGGGGAACCGGTGGTGTGGGCGGCCGCGGCCATCGACCCGACCACCCGCCACCTGCTGTACACCTACACCGACAGTGACCAGCTCACCTGGAACCACACCCTCTACGACCTCGACGACGCCTACCAGGGAGTGTTCGAGGAGATCGCGACGATCTCCATGGAGCGTGGCAAGGACATCCCCATGCAGGGCGTCACTGCGGTCGGCAACTACCTGTACGTATGGACCGGGAAAATGCTGCCCAGGGAAAGTACCGATCTTGAATCGTATGGGCCCAGGGTTTCTACGGTCATGCTCCGCTACGACTTCACCACCGGCCGGCTGGCGGAGTCCGTCCTCGTCGACGACCTGCTGGACGGGCAGGACACGATGCGCGAGCCCGAGGGCGTGACCGTATGGCTGGCCGACACGGACAGCCTCTCGTCCTGGGTGCTGGGCGCAGGTTTCAACTCCATTCCACCAGGAGAGGACTGGGGCCCGACGATCATCACGTGGCCGGGTAACACCACCCCCGCCAACAGCAGCCCCCGCCGTCAGTTCTTTCCAGCCATCACCTCCCGTGTGGACGCCGCCGCCGAGCCGGACACGCTGCTGCTGAACAAGCCGCTGGCCGAGGCCACGACGGGGATGCAGGCCATGGCGTTTGACGATGTCAACGGCCACATCTACACAATGCAGATCACCGAGGGCGGCATCACGCTGTCCGGCGAGACCGCCCCGCTCTCGTACGCCGAACGTAAGGCGGCCGGTGACATGACGATTTCCCGCCTGGACACCAGCGGCACCCTGCAGGACTGCATGCACGTACGCGGCATCGGCTATGGCGACCAGTTCGGTGCGGATGCCCGCCCCGACGACACGGTGAAACTGTGGACCGGCGTCGACGCCTACACGAACGGGACAACGGGCTACTCCACCAGGGTCGGCTACTTCGACTACCAGCCGGGCGGGGTCCTGGACAACGCGGACATCGATACGCACAGCGGGGCGCGCTTCAGGCCTGCGGTCGGGTACGACCGGTGGGTGGCCTGCAACATCGATCCTGTCAGCCGGCGCTTGATCTACGCACGTACGCCCGGTGGCACGAGTGTGCGCGAATACACCGTGTACGACCTTGATGACGCCTACCAGGGAGTGTTCCGGCCGCTGGCGAGCGTCACTGCCGAGAGTGATTCCGCCGACGCGGGGCCCTCGCAGGGCTTCGTGTCGTACGGGAACTATCTGTACGTGTGGTACGGCGAGAGCCTGACCGCTTCCCCTGAGGGCTACAGCGACATCCGCGTCTACGACCTGATCACCGACAAGGCCGATAAGCGCGTCTCCTCGACCTCGGTTACGGCCTTGATGGGTGAGGTCGCATACCGTGAGCCCGCCGGTGTGGCGATCCGGACCCCGAACCCCAACGACCTGGGCAGTGTCAGCCTGGTCGCGGGATTCACCTGCGGCAGCAGCGACTTGTACACGATGTCGCTGATCGAGTGGCAACTCGGCCAGCAGACTGCCCCCGCACCCGCCGGAGAGTGGGCCAACCTCACCCTCGGTGAAGGAGTTACCGGGCAGGGCTTCGTGTGCCTGAACGGGAACAAAGTCGAGACGTTTGGACGGCTGTCCAAGGACGGCGGGTTCACGAGCGGCGACATCATCGCCGCCCTGCCCGAGGAGTACCGGCCCGCTACAACGCAGGACGGCATCTACGCCGCCTCGACCGAGGGCGCCGAGACACTGGGCCTGGTGCGCTGCGACGTCTACACCGACGGAACGATCAAGGTGATCAGTCAGCCCGGCCAGATCGACGTGGCAGGCACCTCGACCTTGACGGGAACCGGCGGCCCCTACGCCTGGATCTCCCTGTCCGGCTCGTTCTACAAGACTTCCCCGATGGTCACAGCGCTGTGACCATCGGGGAAGTCTGATCTCTGACATGCCCGTAAACGAAGACAGCGCTCCTGCCTTCGGTGGGCGCGCGGCTACTTCCCGGTGAACTTCTCGTACTCCGGGAGGACCTCATCCGTGGGGCCGTCCATCCGGAGCTCGCCGTGCTCGAGCCACAGGACGCGGTCGCAGTTGTCACGAATCGACTTGCTGCTGTGCGCGACCAGGAAGATCGTCCCGGCCTGCTCGCGCAGTTCGCGCATGCGGGCCGCGGAGCGCTTCTGGAACTCCTTGTCGCCGGTCGCGAGCGCCTCGTCGATCAACAGGACGTCGTGGTCCTTGGCGGCTGCGATGGAGAAGCGCAGACGGGCGCCCATGCCTGCGGAGTACGTGCGCATCGGGAGACTGATGAAGTCGCCCATGGCGTTGATGCCGGAGAAGTCGACGATCTCCTGGTAGCGCTCTTTGATTTGTTCGCGGCTCATGCCCATGGCCAGGCCGCCCAGAATGACGTTGCGCTCGCCGGTCAGGTCCTTCATGAGGGCGGCGTTGACGCCGAGCAGGGAGGGCTGGCCGTCGGTGTAGATCCTTCCGCTCTCAGTGGCCAGCAGGCCCGCCACGGCGCGCAGCAGGGTGGACTTGCCCGAGCCGTTGGAGCCGATCAGGCCGATGGCCTCGCCGCGGTAGGCGGTGAAGGACACACCTCTCACAGCGTGCACCTCCCGCGTTGCGGCCGGCTTCTTGCGGCCGACGATGCGGTTGAGTGCGGCAGACGCGCCGCCCTTGCCTCCGCCTCCGGCATTGACGCGGTAGACGATGTGGACGTCATCGGCGATGACGGTGGAGATGCGGGTATCGGCGTCGCTCGTAGCGATCGTATCGGCGGTCAGAGTGTCAGCCACGGCCGTAACGCTCCTCAGCCTTCCAGAAGAAGATGAACCCGCCGACTGCAAGCAAGACGGCCCAGCCCGCGGCGAACGCCCAGACGTACGGCGGCAGGTTCTCCGCGCCGTAACCGTCGATCAGTGCGTAGCGGCACAGATCCATGTAGATGGCCACCGGGTTCCACTGCAGCACGTCGAGCAGCCAGGTGGGAATGTCCCGGCCCTCCAGATAGACCGGGAGACTGAACATGACGCCCGAGGCGTACCTCATGGTGCGCATCACGAACGGCATCACTTGGGCCAGGTCCGGGGTCTTCTCGCCGAGGCGGGCAAACGCCAGGGCGAGTCCGGTGTTGAACCCGAACTGCAGGAGCAGCACTGGGATGACGAGCAGCCACGTCCAGGACGGGTAGTTGCCGAACGCGATGCAGAACCCGAACACTACGATCATCGAGTACAGCAGCTGCTGGAACTTCTGCAGTGCGAACGAGATCGGCAGCGAGGCCCGCGGGAAGTGCAGCGCGCGGACCAGGCCCAGGTTCCCCGAGATCGACTTCATGCCCGACGTCAAGGAGGACTGGGTGAAGTCGAACACGAAGATGCCTGTCACCAGGAACGGCACGTACATGCCGTGTTCCATGCCCCTGTCGGTGCCGAGCAACTTACCGAAAATGAAGTAGTAGACGACCGCATTGAGTAGTGGGGTCAGGACCTGCCAGAGCTGGCCGAGGCTGGTCTTGCTGTACTGCGCGGCGAGTTTGGCCCGTGAGAAGGCGATGATGAAGTGCCGTCGCGACCACAACTGGCCCACGTACGCGGGAAGTGACGCGCGTGCGCCGCTGATCGTGAGGCCGTGCCGGGCGGCCAGCTCCGCAGGGGCGAGCGACGCCTCTGGCGGTGCTTCGATGTCCTGGCTGCTCATCTGCTGCCTTCCGGGGATCGAGGCGGAAACGTGCCGCGCCGGGAAGGTACGGGGCCGAGCTCATCTCCAACGATTGTGAAGCCGCCCTTCATTGGGCAATTCCAGGTGGCTATTTCTTGGCGCATGATCCCTCGGTGACATTTCTTGAATGGACAGCAATACGGCCCGATATCAACACTAGAGCGTCGGAAGCAGAATCCTCTGCCACTAATGGAGATATTGCCAAGCGCTCGGGCCATCAGTATTGGAATCAATAATCGCATTGATTGCCCATTTGGGGCTACCCAAGCTGCGGCTGATTGTGATAGGGGACCCCTTCTCGCCGTGGCTAGAATGTTGCAGGGCCTTGGCAAAGTGCATGCCTGGGAGGTGGGTGACGATCCGTCCCGTTGGCGGGCGCCGGGACGGAAGTGGGCACGACTCCCGTGATGATGGAGATGTGTGCACCGTTGTTGATCAGGGCCTTGATATCTCGTACGGCCAGCCGCGAGGAGCGGGTGCGAAGCATCTCGCCGGCGAGCAGGATGTGGAAGCTGCGCTGATCAGTCACGGCAGGTGTAAATCTTGATCGTCCGATTCCGGTCAGGTGGTCGCCGCCGCGGTGATGTTGTTCCATCAGCGGTGCGCTTCGGTGTTCTGGTGTTGATGACGGCGGCGCCAGGCGGACCAGTGCAGGACGTGTCCGAGGTCGGGACGGGGCGCCGGGTGAAGTTTCCCCAAGGCGTCCCTCCCACCGGACACCTACCCGACGCACGCAACTTCTTCGGCTCCGCTGAGACGTTATCTCATTTGGTGAGTCTGCGGTAGCAGATGAGGGTGCAGGCGATGCTGGTGAACGCGAGGAAGTGGTCGGCCTCGCGTTCGTATCGGCGGTGGAGTCGCCGGCATCCGGCGAGCCAGGACATGCTGCGCTCGATGGTCCACCGGTGGCGTCCGAGTCGCTGAGAGGTCTCAATGCCCTTCCGGGCGATGCGTGGCGTGATGTTCCTGCTGCGCAGCCAACGACGCAACGCCCGCTTGTCGTACGCCTTGTCGGCATGCAGCTTGGCCGGGCGGCGCCGCCGGGGACCGCGGCGGGACCGGATGGGCGGGATGCCACGCACAAGCGGCTCGAGTGCCTGGCTGTCGTGGAGGTTGGCTCCGGAGATACCGATGGACAGGGGCAGTCCGGTTCTCTCCGTGATCAAGTGGATCTTCGACCCGTACTTCCCTCGATCCACAGGATTCGGGCCGGTCAGGTCCCCTTTTTCATGGCCCGCATGTTCACCGAGTCGATGGCGCACCGCGACCAGTCCAACTCGCCGCGGGCGCCGAGCTCGTCGAGGACCAGGCGGTGCAGCTTGGCCCAGACCCGGGCCTTCGACCACTCCGCGAAGCGCCGGTGGGCCGTCGCTCCCGACGGCCCGAACGAGGCCGCCGGGAGCTGCTGCCACGTGCAGCCCGACGTGGCCACGAACACGATTGCAGCCAGTACCTCCCGGTCACCGTGCCGACGCCGACCACCGCCCTGCGGTCGGCTCGGCGCCTCAGGCACCACCCGCTGAAACAGTTCCCACAACTCGTCCGGCACCAACCGCTTCACGATTCCCACAACCGCAGACTACCGAACCAGCCAAATGAGATGACGTCTTAGGCGGCCTCGATCATGAGGCTCCCGGCCTTCTGGCCCGGCATAACTTTTGCCCATTACCTTCGTTCGTAGAGTCCGATTCGGGCTTGTGGCCTCGGAGCCGGTCTGACTCGTTGCCCCTGTCGACGGTGCTCGCGCCAATGACCCGGGGGGTGTCACCGGGTCGGGAGACGCCGGTAGATGGGCATTCCCCTGAAAGCTGGACACCGTAGACACTGGATCTGAGGATCCGGGAGAACGGAGTCCCTGTGGGGATGAAGCACTACCCCGCCGAGTTCAAGGCGGACGCGGTCGCGCTGTGCCAGTCGCGGCCCGGGACGACGATCAAGGAGATCGCCGCCGATCTGGACATCAACCCGGAGACACTGCGGAACTGGCTGCGGGCGGCCGGCGACGGCGGACGCCGGGCCGGGAAGACCACCCCGGCGGTGCCGGTGACGGGGCTGGAGGCCGAGCTCGCCGCGGCGCGCAAGCGCATCGCGGAGCTGGAGATGGAGCGGGAGATCCTGCGCCGGGCGGCCAAGTATTTCGCCGGGGAGACGCGCTCGTGAACCGCTTCCAGTTCGTTGCCGACTTCAAGCGCCGTTTCGGCGTCAAGCGGTTGTGTTCGGTGCTCGATATCGCTAGAAGTCTGCTGAAGATGTTGGGGTTCTGGCCCCGGCCCGGAGGGGCTGGGGCCAGACTCGTATGTATGCAGGGGAACGAGGCTCGCGGGCTGTCCGGGCCCGATGTGTGGGAAGTCTGCCGGGAGTTGGTCCCGGAGCGGAGCGTGTACGCGTTCCTGGCCGAGCAGCGGGAGGCACTGTTCCCGTCGGGGATGTTCGTCGACATGTATCCCTCGTCCGACGGGCGCCCGAGTACCCGCCGCAGGTGTTGTCCGCCGTGGTGGTTCTGCAGGTCCTGAACGGTCTGTCGGACGCGGAAGCGGTCCAGGAAGTCCGCTGTGACCTGCGGTGGAAGGCAGCCTGCGGGCTCGGGCTGCTGGACGGCGGCTTCCATCCGTCGCTGCTGACCTACTTCCGCCGCAGGCTGCAGCACTCACGGGACCCGCACCGTCTGTTCACCGCGGTGCGCGCGGTGGTCGAGGCCACCGGCGTCCTGCGCGGCCGCTCCCGCCGGGCCCTGGATTCCGCGGTGGACGCGGTGGCCACCCAGGACACCGTCACCCAGCTGACCTCCGCGATCCGCCGCGTCGCCCGGGACGTGCCCGGTGGTGCCGAGACCGTCACCGCCCGCTGCAGCGGGCACGACTACCTCGCAGGCCCCGGAAAGCCGAAGATCGCCTGGGACGACGACAAGGCCCGCACCGAACTCGTCGACGCACTGGTCACCGACGCGATCCAGGTCCTGGCCCACCTGCCCGAACAAAACCTGGACGAGACGGCCGCGAACGCGGTCGGCATCCTGGCCCTGGTCGCCGGCCAGGACGTCGAGCCCGCCGAGGACACCGACGGCAGCGACGGCCGCTGGCGCATCGCCCGCCGCACCGTCCCCGACCGCACGATCTCCACGGTCGACCCCGAGGCCCGGCACGTCCACAAGACCACCCACCACCGCACCGACGGCTTCAAGGGCCACCTCGCCGTCGAACCCGAGACCGGCCTGTTCACCGCGGTGGCCCTGCACCCGGCCAGCGGCGCCGACCACACCGAGGGCCGGATCGCCCTGGACCTGCTGGCCGAGGAGACCGGACCTCGCGAGGTCTTCGGGGACACCGCCTACTCGGGACACCGCTACCGGGCCGCGCTGGTCGAAGCCGGACACCAGGTCTTTTGCAAACCCGCTCCGCTCAAGGCCGCCATGACCGGCGGTTTCACCCTGGACGACTTCCTCATCGACACCACCGCCGGGGCCGTGACCTGCCCGGCCGGCCACACCACGGCGCTCGCAGCCCCGGCCGGACAGCTCGCCCAGCGCAAAGCCTTCTTCAGCGAACAGTGCACCGACTGCCCGCTGCGGCCCCGCTGCACCACCGCCCGGCGGGGCAGGATCGTGACCATCCGTCCGCACCATGACGAACAGGCCGCCGCCCGGCGCCAGGCGGCCACGGACCCCGACTGGAAATCCGCCTACCAGCGTTGGCGCCCACCCGTCGAACGCGGCGTCGCCTGGCTCGTCGCCCACGGCAACCGCAGACTGCGCTACCGCGGCACCCTCAAGAACGACACCTGGCTCCACACCCGGGCTGCAGCCCTCAACCTCCGCCGACTCGTCAACCTCGGACTCACCCACACCGACACCACCTGGACGATCACCCCTGCCACCCCATGACAGCAGAGGGGATCCCGCCCCTGGAAGACCGCAGCGACCAGGCAAGATCTTCAGCAGACTTCTAGGGGCAGGAGCGCCGGATCTTCTGGCAACGATCTTCGTAACGTGGTTGCTGGATGTCGGCGCCGTGCCTTGGCCGGGAAGACAGACCCGCATCGGAGGAACAAAGTACTCGACACCCGCGGCGTCGCCGTCTTCCTCGGCCTGGACGTCGGCAAGGGCGAACACCACGCCACCGGCCTCACGCCGGACGGCAAGAACGTGATCGACAAGCCGCTGCCGAGCAGCGAGCCGAAGATGCGGGCTGCGAGGTCGCCTACCTTCCGGGGCTGACGATGCGGCGGATCGCGGACCTCTACCCGGGTGAGGGCAAGGCCGACGCGAGGGACGCGTCGATCGGGCATTCCCCCGGGGAAGCCCCATCATCGCGGACGCCGCCCGGACCATGCCCCACACGTTCCGCTCGATCAAGCTGGACGACGAGACCGTCGCCGAGGGAGACCGCGGCGATCAGGGCACAGTCTTCGAGAAGCTGCCCACGGTGGGGGACACGCGGGCCAGATCCGTTGGGATCACGCTCCCCGCTCAGGCCTTCCGAATGTCGACGCACAGGGTCCCGCCCCCTGTGAAGTACGGCCGTGCGAGCCGTTCCTCTGAAAGTTCGGCGAAGGGGTAGTTGTAGACGCGGCGCTTGTTGCTGTGGTCGCCCGCCACCTGCGCGATACGGATACGGGCCACGTCGTCGGTATCCATCTGGAGGTAGGCGTCCCAGATTCCGATGCTCTCGGACGAGTCGGCAAGGATGTCGGCGTAGGGGACACGTGCTTCGAAGGCGCCGTCCTGCCGCATGTTGAGCGCCACATAGTGTGTCTCGTCCTGCGCTCCACGCCGCACCAGGGCAAGTTGGTCCGAGGAGCTCGGTGAGCGACCGTAGACACGGACCCGTACGGTGAACCCGTCAGGTTCGGGGGACACGTGATCAAGCTCTGCCCACACTGGGGCGATCCGGCAAAGAATCGTGATGGTGCCGTTGTCGTTCATGCGGGGGACTCGCGAACACACACCGTGCTCGCCGTAAGGCTGGAGGTGTACCAACTCGCGTTCGTCGTACCCCGCCGTCTTCAGGGCGAGGCCACCCCCGCCACCGTCGTCGCCGTTACTGATGAGCAGATCCCAGGCGCCACCTGCCAGGGAGTCCTCACCCGCAGGAATCGTAGCGGTCCAACGCAGAGCGGAATGGTCCCCGGCCTGCTCGGCGATGAGATCCGGAACAAATGGGAACCGCTCCTCGGCAGGCGCCCGACCGTTCCGCCGCGCCACCAGTTCCAGTGGCTCGTTCGGTCCAAGTCCCGTGGAATGCACGGACACCCTGATGGTGCCGGACGCGTCAACGGTCCAGAACGCCTTGCGCGGCAAGCAGCGACGGCGGTGCAGCCGCTCGACGAGCTCTTCGAACTGACCGGACACCACATCCGGGAGATAACGCCGCATGTTCTTCTGGGCCAGCGCCCCCATCCGCTCGCGCAGCTCATCATCGCCCATCAGGGATCGCAGGGCTTCCCGCATCGCTGCTTCATCGCCGACCGGGACGAGCAGGCCGTCTTCACCGTGCGTAATGATGTCGCGCGGGCCGTAGTTGCAGTCGGCCGCGACCGAAGGGACCCCCATCCGCATGGCTTCGACCAGAGTCATGCCGAACGACTCGACATTGGACGCGCTCACCACGATGCCCGCCTTCGCCCATTCGCCGTCCATGAAGTTACTGCCCCCCATCAGCTGGACCCGGTCGGTCAGGCCGAGCTGGACAGCCATCTCACGCAGCGACTTTTCCTCGGCCCCTTCGCCGTAGATACGCAGCGTCCAATCGGGGAATTCCGCCGACAGACCGGCGAACGCCCGAATAATCAGGTCGTAGTTCTTCCCGTTGACCAGTCGGCCCGCCGCCATGATGATCTTCGACCCCGCTAGCGCGGTGGGGATCAGCGAGGGCTCCACGCAGTTCGGGAGGGCTTCGAAGTGTGCGCTATTCCCCGGCAGTCGATGGACGTGCTGATCCGTGAGGCCCTTGCTGACGGGCGCGATGGCATCCAGCCCATCAGGCACCTTGCTGAGTGCATCAATCACTTCCCGGGTGAGCGAGCTCCCCCGGCGTGCACCTGGTACATCCTGAGGTACGGCCCCGGCTGGTTGGCCAGAAGTACGCCCAGTTCCGGACACGTTGCCACGACGACGTCGGCATCAGTCTCAGAGAGGAAGTCGATCAAGCGTACTTCCGCCAGCAAGGAGAACCGCCGCCGAGCGTTCTTCGGCACGATGCGCGACTCCTCCTGGTGGCGGGGGTCGTCGTGGCCGCAGTGCGGACTGGTGGCGCGTAGATCGATCAGGGAGCGGAACGCAACGCCGTCCGGCAGCGGAATGGACAGCTGGTCCCTTGATCGGTAGACGGAAATGACCTCGACTTCGTGACGTTCGACGAGCCCGGCAGTCAGGTTGGCCACCGCAGTGACCACCCCACCCATGCCGTAGCTGGTGTGCGCGAGAAAGACAATCTTCATCGTGGAGCCTGTTTCATTCGGTTGGTAATCAAGGTCGTGGCGCCCGACATTCGCTCTGCTGTGGGCAAGCGGGCAATAAGTGCCGATAACTGCACATGCCTTCGAGGCACGTACGCGGAACCCTCAGGACGTGCCGGCGCCCAACAGATCGGCGATGGTGACCTGCCGGGGTCCCTGCTCCAGCACCGGCTCTTCCTGGTGCACGGCGCGCCGGAAGCGTTCCGTAGCACTCACCGATTCGTCCCCCAGCAGATAGCGGCGCAACTCCACACGGTGCTCGGCCAGCACGTCACGGGCCGGGTCGTACAGGGCACGCACTAGTGAGAGCAGTCCGTCCCCCGACGCCGGCAGCAGATACGCCGCGCGTACGTTGGTGACGGCATCACGGAACTCCTCGTCGCCGAGCAGCGTGTTGTTGACCACGGCATAGGGTTTGAGTGTGGCGATGAAGTCCGACAGCACACTGGAGATGTCGCCGATGAGCATGTCCGCCTGGTCGAAGCAAGAGTAGAGCCGGGGCTCACCGTCGAGGATGGCGTGGTGCTCCCAGGGGCCGAAGGAGTCCCAGTAGGCCTGCTCCCAGGCGTCCCGCTCCTTGCGGTAGAGGCGGCACAGCGAGGTATCCGGCGAGGCCGAGGCGTAGCTGGAGGTGGCCTCGTCGACCGACGTCCAGTGCAGCTTGTCACCGAGCCTGCTCAGCCTCTGCTCGAGGTCCTGGTGCAGGCGCCAGGCCTCGTCGCGTTCCTGGGCGCCTTCCTGCGCCGTCGCACGCCACTGCGGGTCCTTGCCGCGCTGATGATTGTCCTGTTCCAGCAGCGCAATGATGCGTTGGTGCGCCTTGCGTACCTGCGCGTCGCGTCGTCCGGTGTAGGGGTGCGGCCGGTAGATCACGCGTACCGGGGTGGGGCTGTCCAGCAGGCGCCGGACGAGGTTTTCGCCGGCGTCAAGCACCGAGGTGGCACCCGCCAGTTCGGACCAGCCCTCCCAGGTCGGCGCGTACAGGACGGTGGGGATCCGGCCGGGCGTGCGCTGGAGGGAGGCGTCCGCGTAGATGCTGTCGAGTTGGGGGCGCCCCACCTCGATCATCTCTTCGTCGGGCACACCGATGCCGGACGTGTCGTAGCGCTCACGGGCGGCGGGGCCAGCGACCCAGATCTCGTCGTACATCCGGCTCACCGGGGTGACCGACGCGGTCTTGTCGCTGTCGCCGTGGCCGATGAACACATGGCGGACTCCTGGGCGTCGCACGAAATGCACGTTCTTACCCACGTTGGTGGTGTAGAGAGCGGTGGTGACCGTGGGCATTTCGATGTTCATGACGTCCACGCCCGCGGGGAGGCACAGGACGGGAATGGTCGTCGGGTCGAGCTGATCCACAAGGTAACGCTCACGGATCAGGACCAAAGGACGCTCCGCAGTGCGTTCCAGCGTCTCCAGCCACATGTTGGCCTGGAATGCCGAACCTTGGTCGCCGCTGAAGTACAGGACGGTGTCGGGCCCGTAGTGGGCCAGCCAGCTCTCGGTGGCCTCGGTGACCGCGGCGGGCGAGGGGACCCTGAAAGAACGTGTCAGGGCGGGGAGAGCCAGCAGCATCAGCCCTACGGCCACCGCGAGGGCGCAGGCGACCCCGGTGACGAGCCAGACCAGGCTGCCGGTCAAGGCCCACAGGGCTGTTCCGGCAATGAGGAACAGTTCCTGGTGGATCATCCTTCGGCCTGGGTTGCGCACCAGCCAGGGGAAGGGACCTGACGGTATGCGGAGTTGGGTTAGATCGATGCCGCGGGTGACCACCGGCAGGGTGCGGCGATTCTTGATGACGGCGAGTTCACCCGCGTACAGGGCCTGGATGCCGATCCAGGAGGGCAGGGCCACCACAGCGATCTTGAACACCTGCTCATCCACCGTCTCGCTGAAGGCGAGCAGAGCGATGAGGAAGATGCCACGCGTACCCACCCGGACAGGCAGACTGGCACGCAGTTGCCCCAGCCGCTTGAGCATCTTCCCTTCGTGCCGGTGCAGATAGATCTCGAGGCAGTAGGCGAGCATCCAGAAGGCAGCGAACCACAGGGGCGCGGCCGTCATCGCGGACGCGGCCAGCGCGGGGTACGCGGCCAGCAGTGCGAAGGAGTAGAGCAAGCCCCGCAAACGACGAGAGTTGGTGCGGCGCTTCACTCGAATGGCGCGTCTGCGCTCGAGCCCAAGCCCAAGCAGCCTGAACCTGCTCATGCTCGGCAGCCCACCTTGCTGTACAGGAGGTGGCCGATCTGCTGGATGCTGTCGTCGGCCGAGACCTCTCCCACCGCCATCGTGGTGTGGAAACGTTCTTCCAAGCAGACGGAGAGCTCCTGCACCGTCAGTGAGTCCGCGCCGAAGCGGGATAGGGGGGCGTCGAATTGCGAGGGGTGAACCCGCGTCCCGTTGATCTCCTCGAGGGCATCTCCCACCGCGGCATGCGCTGCCTCCAGGTCGAGCGACTCAGCCGCCCCGTCCGCCGCCTCATCAGAGGCAGGAGGGAAGGACTTCACCTGCGGAAGTGGCGTGCCGGGTACCTCACTGCTGGCGCTGTCCACGCTCGCCGCGTGCTGAGCGGGCGTCCAGTTCTCCACGGTGTGCTGAGGCGCCCGGCTGTAGCCCATACCACCGGCGGGTATGTCCGTTGTGATGAGTGAGCCTGCGGCGGTGGCAGACCCGGGCCCCATCGTGAGGGGGGCGATCAACACGGAGCCCGCGCCGACGTCACAGCCGTCGCCGATTACCGTGGTGGACTTCACCCAGCGACCGTCGCCACCGCGTTGGGCGTTGGCCGTGCCTACCCGGCCTCCGACATGAGCTTCCCTCCCCACTTCCGTGTCGCCCAGGTACGAGAAATGGGCCACGGTGGAGCTCCTGCCGACACTCGTCTTCTTGAGCTCGGCGTAGCTGCCGATCTTCACCGAGGTGTCCAGGACGGTACCGGGGCGAATATAGGCGAAGGGGCCGACACGAACCTGGTCCCCCAGGGTCGATCCGTCCACGACGGACCGGTGCACGTCCACCTCATTACCGAGGACACTGTCAGTGACCTCGGTGTATGCCCCGATGCGCACCCCGTGTCCCGCACTGACCCGCTCCAGTTCGGCGTAAGGACCGATCTCGCAGTCCCGGCCGATCTGGGTCGCGCCCCGTAGCCGGGTACCGGGGTGCAGCACCGTGCCGGTGCCCACTTCGGTGTCCGAGTCCAGGTATACGGAGGCCGGGTCGGGCATCAGCACGCCAGCGAGGCCGGCTCGCTCGACCAGCCTGTCGTTGAGGAGTCGGCCCGCCGCGTTGAGCTCGAGGGGGGAGTTGACGTTGAGTACATCGTGCGTGGATGCCGCGGCGACCGTGCCGATCCGATGGCCGGCCTCGCTCAGGCCGTCTAGGATGACGTGCCGGTCGAAGCTGTGCGGGCCGCCCTTGGCCAACGGCTCGCAGGCTTCCTCCAGTTCGCGCCAGCGCAGGAGTTGGATGCCTCCGTACACTTCCTGGCCGTCACTGCCGGGATCCTCGACGACTGAGCGGAAAAGCCCGTCAGTATCGCGGACGACCCGTCCGTAGCCGGCTGGATCCGGAACCCGAGCGGTGACCACCGTCGCGGCGTGCGCACGCGTCAGGTGAGTCTCCCGCAGGCGGGTCACGGTTTCGGTACTGAGCAGCGGAAGGTCCGCGTTGACGACCAGTACATGGTGAGCGGTGTCGCCCGCGGCAGTGAGCGCGTTCACCGCAGCCAAAACCGCGTCCGTGGGGCCGAGCGGGGCGGCCTGCCAGATGACACCGACCTCCGGGAAATGTTCTTGGAGGTAGCCCGCCACTTCGTCGCCCCGGTGGCCTACAACTACATGCGCTCGGTCGATGCCGCCCTCACGCAAAGACGTCAGCACATGCCCGACCATGGGTCGCCCACAGACAGGCTGAAGCGGCTTGGGGAGCTGGGAGGCGGCCAGCCGCCTCCCCTCTCCTGCGGCAAGCACTACGGCGCAGAATTGTTCGGTCATAGCTCCACCGTAAGCGCTCTAAAATTGATCCTCCCTTCGAGGGAGATGAAGAAGAGACATTCGATACAAAAGTTGACGCCAGCAGGGCCGGAAGTAGTTTCACTTACGCAAAAGGATTACGGTTTCACGGTGCGTTGCATGTCATGCTGAGAGACGGGCCCACGATCAAGTCACAGACACAGCCCCACCCGTCATGCGGTTTCCGAGCCACCCGGATCGGTACTGCGTACCCGCCGTAGTTGCAGGAAACTGTGGAGTTCTTGGATGTCACTGAAAGTAAGTGTGGTCGTGCCGGTTTTCAATCCGGGGCCTTTCCTCGACGAATGCGTGAATTCCCTGCTCCGGCAGAGCATGCCGCAGCAGGAGTTCGAGGTGGTCTTCGTGAACGACGGCAGCACGGACGGTTCGGAGGAGCGTCTGGAGGAGCTGTGCCGCACCCAGCCGACCTTCAGCGTGATCCACCAGGCCAACAGCGGGGGCCCTGGACAGCCGCGTAACGTCGGGGCCCAGCAGGCGCAGGGTGAGTACATTGTCTTCCTGGACAGTGACGACTGGCTGGGCGACGAGGCCCTGGAACGGATGTACGACTTCGCCACCGCCAACAACGCCGACGTGCTCGCGGGGCGGCTCGTGGGCAAGAAGCGCGCGGTGCCCCGGGTGCTGTTCCAGGAAAACCGTCCGCAGGCTCGGCTGGACACGGCTCCGTTGATCGACAGTCTGACGGCTCACAAGATGCTGCGGCGGGAGTTCCTTATCGCCACCGGGCTGCGTTTCCCGGAAGGTCGCCGAACGCTGGTGTCGCACCCATTCGTCGCCGGCGCCTACCTGCTGGCCGGCAACGTCGCCGTGCTCAGCGACTACATCTGCTTCTATCTCAGCCCGCCCAGCACGACCGGCGGCTTCGAAAGTTTCAGCACCGAAGAGTTCTTCCAGAGTCTGGACGAGTCCTTCTCCGTGGTGGAACGCAACACTGCGCCGGGGGAGCTGCGCGACAAGCTCTTCCGTCGCTGGCTGCGGGTCGAGATGGTGGAACGGATGCGCGGTCAGCGCCTGCTCAAGCAGCTGACGCCGCAGCGGGATGCCATGCTTGAGTGGATGCGCAGCACCATTGCGTCCCGGTTCTCGCCGGCGGTGATCTCCGGCCTGCAGCCCGCGCAGCAGATCATCGCCTCCCTGCTGGTGGGCGGTCTCACCGAGGACCTGCTTGCGTTCGCCCAGTGGGAGAGCGGCCTGCGGGTGCACAGCACCATCGATCGTATGGAGTGGGCTGAGGGAAAGGTGCGTCTGGAGGTGAGCGCCGAACTGCGGGTCGGCGAACAGCCTCTCCTGCTCCGCAAGGTGGGCGGTGCGGACGTACTGGAAGCCCCGCTGTCGGATGCGGCGAAGGAGATCATCGCGAAGGTGGGCGCAGACACGAGGGTCAAGGTGAAGAAGGCCAAGTTGGAAATCGCCCTCCGTAACCGCAAGTCGTCCGCCGAGATCTCCGTACCTGTGGAGGCGACTCCCGAACGCATCCAAGTCGCCGTGCAAAGCGGCACCGGAAGCATGTTCAGTGACCGCTTCCGCGTGGTGCTGCACGGCTCCGCGACGGTCAGCCCGGAGGCCGCCGTCGGGCTGGGAACCTGGGACCCCAACGCACGCATTCGTTTTGCGGGATGGAACAAGGCGGCACGGATGGGAGGCACGGCCCGGTGAAACCGCAACGAGGCTGTGCCCGCAACGAAGCCGACTGCCGACTCGAGGGCGCATACGTGAAGAAGCACATCGCCGAACTGTCCGTCAGCGTCAAGGACATACCGTGAACGACATTCATGTGGGCGAGACACCCTCGCGCCACCCCCGCACCGCGAGCCGCCGCAGCAACCTGTACATAGCAGGCGACTCCACCGCGACGACCCGGTCCGTGGACTTCCTGCCGATGCTGGGGTGGGGGCAGGTCCTGCCGCTCTTCTTCAGCCCAGACACGACCATCGTCAACTGCGCCCGCGGCCGGGCCAGTTCCAAGAGCTTCATGGAACGTGGCCGTCTCCAGTGGATCGTCGACAACCTCACCCCGGGGGACCTCGTGCTGGTCTCCCTCGGCACGATCGACCGTCTCAATGAACCGGGGCTGCACACCACCCCCTTTGGGGATTTCCAGGAGATCCTGAGTGCCTATGTCACCCAGATCCGCAGCGCGGGTGGCTGCCCGGTCCTGGTGACTCCGCACGAGCGGCGCAGGGTGGACAGCGACGGGAATCTCACCTGGTCGCTGGCCGACTATGTTCTGGCCACCCACGAGGTTGCCGAGGCAGAACTCGCCCCGCTGGTCGACCTGTACGGGCAGAGCATCCTGTGGTGGCAGGAACTGGGTGACCAGGGAACCCGAGAGGTCTTCGTGTACCTACGTTCCGGAGAGCCGAAGCTTCCCTGGGTGCAAGCCTTGGACGACGGCCATCTACGGGCCCCCGGCGGTCTGGAGTGTGCCCGCTACATCGCACGTTCCTTGAGCGAGCAGGGCATCGTGGACCCGGATCAGGTCGTCGATCTGCACCGTACCGCCTTCGATACCGATGAGCTCGGCTGGCTGGACCGTGCCACCCACGACGAGCGGATCCGCTCGCGTGTCTCCACCCCGGCACAGAACTTCACAGGGAAGGACTGACCCGTGCAGCATCTGTTGTGTCGTGCCCAGCTCCACCATCCTCACTCCGCTGCGCCTCTCGGCGAGGTCCTGCTGGAGAGCGACGCTCCCCCGTGGGTACCGTTGCGTCCCGGAGCGCAGATCGAATTGCGCATGACGCTCCGGGACACCGGCGCAGCCCCGGTCTACGGCTATCTCGACACGGTCTCTATGGAGGACGTCTGTGTGGTGCTGGAGGCCGACGGCTTTGAGTACCTGCGCTCTCCAGGACGTTTCCGCCTGCGGGCCGGAGCGGGCGAGTCCACCAGCGGGGCCATCCGAATCCGGGTGGCCGACACGGACAAGCCCGTGCTGCGGCCGACGGTCAGGCTCGCGACCCGGCTCTCCCCTGAACTGCCACTGCACCGGACCAACCCCGTCACGCAGGGTGCCCTACGGATCCGGCCACGTCTGCTGCCGGGGCTGCGTCTCGCCACCGGTGCGGACGGGGTGGCGGGGGCGCATCTGCTGCAGGATGTCCCCGGCGGCGAGGAAGTGTACGAGGTCGGCCGCCCGCTTTTCGGGGAAGTCCGGATGCTCGGCCCAGCTACCGCGGAATACCGTGCGCCCTCGGGCCACCTGGGCTACGACCGGTTCGCCTACACGGTGCGCACCAAGGACGAAGCCATGCAGGACCGCGTGGTCACCGTACTGGTCGGACAGGGCGACCAGAGCGTCGCGCTGGGCGTGACATCCGGTCCCACTCACCAGGCGGTCAGTATCGAGCCGTCGCCGTGGCGGCCCAGCACAGTGACGGGCGAGCTGCCCTGGCCGGGTTCGCACACGACCGGCCGTGAGACGAACACGAAGGCGAGCAGCCGATGACCGAGCACTCCCTTGCTGTCTTCCACCCGACCTGTCCTCCGGACGTGTCGGTCATCGTAAGGATCCGGGACACAGCGGACACGCTGCCGGCCTGCCTGGAGTCACTGACGGCCCAGACCATGCCTTCGGACCGGTTCGAGATCTTGGCTGTGGACGACGGGTCGCGCGACGACAGCGGCCACATCGCGGAAACGATGCTGCAGGCTCGTTCTCCGGCCGGGAAGGTGCTCTCCCACCCCGCGCACCTCTCACCGGCATCGACAGGCAACATCGGCCTCGATCAGGCCCGTGGCCGGTACGTCCTGTTCCTGTGCGGCGATGACCGACTGGCCCCCCGAGCGTTGGAGGAACTCACGGCGGCCGCTGACCAGTACGAGTCGGACATGGTGTTCGGGAAGCTGGCGGACCATACCGGGAGGAAGCCGCCCGGCTCAATGTTTAAGCGCACTGAACCACATGTCGATCTCGCCGCGAGCCGCGTCTACCTCACGTTGACCCCGGAACGCCTGATCCGCAGGTCCTTCCTCGAACGAGTCGGGCTGCGCTTCGACGAAACGGCCCCGGCCCGCAGTGTCGATCTCTTTACGGCGGCCGCCACGCTTCAGGCAGAAGGACTCACAGTCCTGGCCGACCGTGAGTACGTCTCCCGCGGCGATCCGCGCAACCGTATCGACCGCCAGCGGCCCACCAGCAGGCAGCTGCTGGACTCAACCGCCCGGCTAATGCAAACAGTCATCGACAGCACCTCCCCCGGGGCACTGCGGAACCTCGCGCTGGCCCGGCACTTCGAGATCGAACTCGCTCACGACACGGGGCAAAGGCTGCTGGGTAACAAGGATGCCGCCGACCGCCAACGGACTTGGGAACACGCCCAGGTGTTGGTGCGTACCTACCTCACCGCTGATGTGCAACGACTGCTACCCGTCGCCCTCGTGGTGCGCTACGCACTCGTCGGGCTGGGGAAGTTCTCCGAGGCCGAGGAAGTCGTCAAGTTCCAGCTGAATGGTCAGGTGCCGAAGCAGGTGGTGGAGAAGGGCCGGGTCTACCAGGCGTACCCGTACTTCCGTGACCCGACGGTGGGGCTGCCGGACATCTGTTTCGACAGCACACACCTTCTGAACCTCACGTGCAGCATCGGGCGCTTCGAGTGGGACGGCCCGGTCCTCGGCGTGATCGGGCACGCCTTCTTCGAGGAGTTGCCAGCCGAAGGGCATGAGGTCACCCACCTCGTCTTCCGCGAAAGGTCCGAGCAGATCGAGGAACAATTCCGGTGTCATCGCTCACCGCGTGCCCGACTGAAGAACAAAAAGGGTGAATCGCGTGCAATGGGCGGGTTTCATGTAAAGGTCGACCTGAGTCAGACCGGGGACGGCTACCCGATTCCTACCGGGAGATGGGATGTCTTCATCCGAACCCGCTACAACGGGATCAACCGGGAAGTGCCGGTGAGCATCCCACGGCTGAAGAACACGGACTTCATTGCCCGCCGTCCGATCATCGTCAGCCCAGCGGCAGACCACGAGGTCATCGCCATGCCCTACTACTCGTCGGAAGGCCTGCTCACCGTCGAGGTGTCGCAGCGGCTGCCGCTACCCAATACGCCGGACAACTGACGTTCGCACGGCTTCTTCGCACGGCTTCAGAGAAGGAAATATTTCATGAGGGTCACAGTCCTGAGCGCAGGGCGTTGCCCGGGCGGAACCGGCATCCACGGTGCGCTCACCGCGGCTGCCGCACTGAGCGTGAATCACGACGTCGAGATCGTCACCCTGCGAGGGGATGGCGCGACTTACGCCCTCCCCGATGTGCTGAACCGCTCGCTGGTGGACTTTCGCGACCTGCCGTCGAACCGGGACCGGCTCGCCCCGTCCTTCGACCGCGCCCCCACCGTGCTGAAGGAGGTGCCGGGGGAGTGGAACGTGCTGGTCGAGGAACGGCTGCTCGATCTGCTCACAGGTCTGGGCCACGACGTTCTGGTGTGCGCCGACCCTGCCCTGGAGAGCATCGTCGCCCGTTATGGGAGGCCGGACGCCCTGAAGGTGGCACTGCGCGTCTGCGGCTGCCTCGAATGCGCGGGGTCACTGCCCGCCCCGGTCGAATCCGCCGGCTTCGACGGCGTCGTGTACTGCAGTGAGGCGCAGGCCCTCGTGTACCAGGAGAGCGGTGACCGGTTCGGCCCGCTCGGCGCGCACGTCCCGTGTACTGCCCCCCGCGCCTCGCTCCCCGCGGCTGAGCGCACCTCCAAGGTGATCATGGCCTACGGTCCGCTGGCCGCGAACGCCGCATGGGCGGACGAGTTCGTTGAGGCCTTCGGGATCGCCGCGAAGAGCGCCCCCGACTGGCAGCTCAGGATCTGGGGCGAGGGTCCGGGCCGGAAGCGGCTGAGGGCGGAGATCCAGCGTCTCGGCCTGGCCGACCGCGTCCTGCTCATGGGCTCGGTCCCGCAAACCTCGGACTGGGCCGCCGCCGCTGTGACTCTGTTCCCGGCGGCCGACGACGCCCACCCTGCGGGCCTCCTGCGCGCACTGGGCATGGGGCTGCCGATCGTTGCCCAGGACGCAGTGGGTACGCGCGAGCTCCTGTCCGGTGAGCAGGAGTACGGCATCTGTGTGCCGCCCTCCAGCCCCAGGGCGATGGCAACCGCTCTGCGCGAGCTGATCACCGATCCGCGGCACGCCAACGTCATGGCCGTCAGGGCTACCGAACTGGCCGCGCGCCTGCGCAAGACCGAACGGACCGGGACGTACGAGGAACTGCTCGCCGCCTTGGTCGCGCGTCGCGCCCTGCCGTCCCGGGCGCACTGCCGGGTACGGGACGACCAGGCACTGGACGTGTCCTTCCCGGACGAGGGACCGAATCTGCCGGAACCTCTGGAACTGGTCTGCGTCCCGGACCAGGGCAAGGCCGCCGAACACGTGTATCCCATCGTCCGAGAGGGCGATGGCAGCACGGATTCGATGGTGGGCTGCCGTATCGGCAGTACGGACGGCCTGGCACACGGCGACTGGCGACTGGCCGTCCGGCACACGAACAGCCCGCAGTCGGTGCGGCCGCTCCAGGCGGGAGCCCTGGTGTCCCCCCCGCTGCCCCAGACCACGGGACAGGCCTCACAGGCAGACCTGCCCGACACCGCCGGGGTCCTGGTGCCGTTCGCCGACCCTGACGGCGGGCTCCGCCTGCGCCAGTGGGCGATGCCCGGTTACGCTGAGGTCACCGGCGTGCACATCGACCAGGACCACTTCCTCGTGGTCACCGGCACCGTGTACGGATCGGAACTCCCCGACGGGACCCAGCTGCTGGCTGCGGTACGCAAGGGCCAGGGCACCCCCGGCGAGCACAACAAGAGCTTTCCCGTGGAAGGTGAAGGAACCCATGGATTCCGCGCCGTCGTGGATTGCCGGCAATTGGCCGAGGTCGCACAGGACAAGGACATGATCTGGGATCTGAAGCTGTCCGGTGACGTCACCGGACCGGCGCCGCGGGTCGGCAAGTACCGCACCGGAATCCTCCAGGTGAAGCAGGTGATCTCCTACCCTGTCGTCACTGCCGCCTCCGACGAGGGAGCCCACAGCAAGGTCAGGGCCTACTACACAGGTCTCAACGGACTCTCCGTCCGTTCCAGCCCGGCTTCCTGAGTCCTGACCACGCCTGGACCGGTAATCACGATGCGCATTCTCGTTCTGCACACGGCCACCCCGCCGCCCCTGAGCGAGACCGCGCGTCTCGTCGCGCTTCTGGCGGAACAGCACGCGGTGGAGGAGGTACCCCTGTTCGAGGGGACACCTCCCTCGAACAGCCAACGCTGCCTTCCACGGGAAGACAGCGAAGCGACGCACGGTCCTGATGCGAGCCTTCCTCCCGAGTTCCTGCCCCCCGAAGCGGTGTCTGCAGACGTTCCCTTCAACCGCCTTGCCGAACTGCGGGTCCTTGAGACGGTGCGGCACACTCAGGCCGACGTCATCATCGCCACCCATCCCGCGCTCAGCGCGTTGCTCGCCGTACACAGGCCACAAACAGGGCTGTGCCTGGCGCTGGAGACGGAGCGCCCCTCCAGCCACCCGAAGCCGCTCGCCACCCTGTGCGCCAAGCACCTGGGCCGGATGAACGCCGTGCTGCTCGCGTACCCACCGGAGGACCGGGACGAAGCGCGGCTCTTCCGGCTGGCGCATGCAGGAGTACTGCATGCCGATGCGACGTCGATGCGGGACGCGGCCTCCTTCAGCCGGCTCCTTGACGATCTGCATGCCGGGCAGCAGCTGCCACGCTCGGCGGATGCCGTGCTGCACCAGGACGGCACGGTGACGGTGTCCCTGGACGTCCCTCGCACCGCTGCCCCGCTCCGGCTGCGTGCCTGCCACCCGGACGGGGCCCGGCACATCCTGGCCCTGGAACCGGCTGACGGTACACCACGTCGTGTCGCCGTACTGCCGACGAACCTGGCTCCCGGCAAGTGGCGGATACAGGTCGAAACAGCCGCGAATCAGCGTGTCCGCCGACCGCTGTTCGCACTTCACCTCGATACCACGGTCCTGGCCGGCGACAGCGGGCACCGGTTCCTGCTCCGTCCCTGCCGGGCAGGGGGCGGAGAGCTGGAAGTACGGGCGGCACCGAAGGCGACGGTGCATTGCCTGCACGTGACGTGCGACCCGGTCGAGGGTGCCGTTCTCCTGCGGCTCGCTGCCCCGGCGTCAGCCACCGCCCCCCGCCTGCACCTCGTCCACCGCAAGAACACCCGATCCAGCGTGGCGCTGCCTCCCGACGAGACAGCGACAGCGCCCGGAGAGCTCTCCTTCCGCATCCCTGTGGGGGTGCTCGCTGCCCGTAGGCGGGTCCAGAACGACGTGTGGGACATCCGGCTGGAGCCCCGTCCTGGCGCGACGCGGCTGCCCCTGATACCGGATATCCCCGACATCACGGAGCCGAACCGGGTCTACAACTTCCCCCACCTGCTGCACGAGGCCGGCCCCCGCGGTCGGTCCCGCTACCGCGTGCACTACGCCGCCAACGGCACCCTGATCCTGAGCGGTACCGACGACTCAGCGGAAAATCTCCTGGCAGCCGTGCCACTGGCAGCACCCGAACCCCTCCCGCAGGAACCGTGCGAAGACCCCGAGGTACAGGCTCTGACACGGCGTGAGCGGCTCCTGCCGTGCACGCCCAGCCAGCGCCCCGCCGGTCCCCGGCGTGACCTCACCGATGCGCGCGCCATGAAGATCGCCTATCTGCATCGCGACGTGAGCGGCATGGGCGGAGCGATCCGCGCCGCTCTCAGCGCGGCCGGACAGTTCGCCCAGGACCACCAGGCCGAGATCATCGCAGCGATACGCACCACCGCGACGACGTTCTTCGACACACCGCCGGGCGTCACCATTCGTGCGCTCACCGACGTTCGCATCGCACCTTCGCCGGCGGACGCCTACCACCCCGACCGCGGACGCCCTCCGCAACTGGTGGACACAGACATCGCCGAAGAGTACTTCCCTGTCCTGGACGCACTCACCGAGGCCCGCATCCTGCAATACCTGGACACCACCGACGCAGACGTGGTCATCGCGACCCACCCGATTCTGGCCGTCCTGCTCAACGACTACGGATCCGACCGCTACTACCGGGTGACCATGGAATACGCCCTCGGAGAGCAAACCTACGGGCCCAATCAGTCCTACTTCGATGACCATCAGGACCGCCTGGACGCCCTGGTTACGGTCGGCCCCAGTGATGTGGTCGTACGCAATCGACGCGGATCACAGCACACCGCGAGCCGGCTCGTGCTGCCCATCCCCTGCTCGGTTCCGGATTCCCCGCTGCCCGCCAGCCGGCAACAGGCGAACATCATCATGATGGCCGGGAGACTGATCCGCGGAAAACGCTACGACCTCGCTCTGCGTGCCTTTGCCCGCATCGCGCCCCAGCACCCGGACTGGCAGCTTCGTCTGTACGGCCGTGGCAAGGACCGGGCCCGTCTGCAGGACATGGTCGACAGTCTGGGACTCCACCATCAGATCCTGCTCATGGGAGCCCATCGGCGGCTCGCCGAGGAATGGGCCAAGGCGTCCTTCTCGGTGTGCACGTCCGTCGCGGAATCCCAGGGAATCGGCATGGTGGAGTCCCTGCAGGCCGGGGTACCCGTCCTGTCCGTGGACGTCCCGAACGGTCCCCGCGAGGTCCTGACCGACGGCCACGACAGCCTGCTGGTCCCCGATAACGACGAGGACGCCCTGGCCCAGGGCATGGAACTCCTCATCCAGGACGAGGAACTCCGGCGCTCCCTCGGCCGCAACGCCGCGCAGTCCGCCCTGCGCTACGCGGACAAGCACGACAGCCGCCAGTTCCGTAATCTGTTCCAGTCTCTGTCACAACGAGAACAGCTTCCCGGCCTGGCCGAGATCCAGGAGCTGCCCGTCCCCGACGGGCAGGAGCACGAGTCCCCACGCTTCCACGTCCGGATCCCCGGCAGCCACACCGGGCCGCCCCTGTCCCTGCGCGCCACGCACCGGGACGGGACCTCCCGTGTCTACCCGCTGACCCGACACAACGACGCTGAGCTCGAGACCGTGCTGCAGCCCGATCTGCCTCCGGGCCTGATCACCCTCACCGTCGAACACACCCACGCCCCGTCCATCCGGGGACTGCTCGCCCACACACCACTCAAGATCACCAACGGGACAGTCCTCGCGACCACCCCAGAGGACGACACCACCCCGGAGCCCGACACACCACCGCCCTACTGCCTGCCCCTCCTGTTCACGGAGTCGTTCACGCTGCCCGAGCAGCACGGGGGCGACACAGGCCACACCTACAATGTCGTGCTGACCATCGAGGCTTCGGGCCAATACGCCGTGCACGGGACCGCAACCGGCCCCGCTGACAGCACAGAGCACTGGCACCATCTCCTGCGCCCCCTGACAGAGCGCGGCGTCACCGACCTCCTGATGATCGCTTCCCCGCAGGCACCAGCCGCCGAGCAGGCCGCCCTCGCCCTCTGGCCGCGCGCCGCCTCCGTGTCTTCCGCACGCGCGCTGCTGTCGCGCTGCCTGGAGCTCGCAGGCGACCTCAACCAGGACGCGATCCGCATCGCCGTCCAGAACCTGTGCGCGGCCCCGGACGAGCAGACGCTCGACGTACACCTCGACGCCCTGGCCACAGCCTGGGAACAGGAACTGCCATCGGTGGTCCAAGAATGTCTCGACAACCGGGACATGCTGGTGGCCCTGTGCGATCACCCCCCGGAGCTTCGACGTCTCGCCCTGTCCTGGACGCTGCCCGCCCTGCTGCGCGAGCGGATCATGGAAGCGCTGGAGGCAGACACTCCGGACGAGCCCGACCCGTTGCTCGATGAGAAGCCGGTTCGAGGCATCATCCACTCTCTTGGCCGGCCCCAAGCCAGTTACTGGCCGCAACTCATCCAGCAGATGACGCACCATTATCCCGGCCGGCCCCCCGGCATCCAGGCAGACGAGGAGTACTGAGGTGACCCCTTTGATCAGCGTGGTACTCCCCGTCGCGGAAGCCGACGCCAGCACGGCCCTGGACACCCCGGTACCCGAGAACTGTGAAGTGCTCCTGCTGGCCCGGGCTCCAGCAGGCAAGACGGATGTACCGCGCGTACGCCACGTGCGGACGAGCGCCGTGGGACCGCAGAGCGCCGCGGCCCTCGCCTGCGAACATGCCCGTGGCACCTACCTGCTCCTCGCCACGCCCGGAGACCTGTGGCCCGCACAGGTCCGCACCGCCCTTCGGATGCTTCGTGCCGGTGCAACCACCACCGAAGCCATCCTCGGGCTGGCCCCCTCCGAGCGGCTGTGGCTGCCCGTCACGGTGGAACCCGGAACCGACCTGGAACACCTCGCGGCACCGGAAAGCCCTGTGCCCGTACCGGTACGAACACACCAGGTGTGGAACACGGAATTCCTGCGCACCTTCGCACCACAACTCGCCGACGACGACACGCGACAGGTATGTCTCCCCGTGCAGCGGCTGGCCGTCCCCGGGGCCGCCCCCACAGCCGATGTTCCGGACCCACCCCACCCCGACCCCGACAAGATCCGCAAGCAGATACGGCAGCAGGCTCCCGCAGGCGTGCACCGCCTTCGGCTTCAGGAGCGCGTCTGCCGTGCCCTGCTCAAGGACCCGGCCCGGACCGGCCACGAGATCTCGGCGAGCCTGCCCGAGCCACAGGCACTACCTCGCCCCCTGAATTCCGCACGCGGACTCGACGGGGAGACGGACGCGCCGCTCGCCCTCGACATGTCGTGCAAGGTGCAGTCGTTCACGGTCGACGAGGACGAAGCGGATACGGCACTGTTGCGGTTCGAAGCAGAGCTCGTGCATCGCGACACGAGCCCGAACGGCGGACAGCCTCTGCGATTCCTCCACGACAACGGCCGGCTGACCTGGCTGTCGCCGAGCGGTTCCACTCTCGGGCACGAACCGTCCCAACGGCTCGAGACGGCCGAAGCAGAAGCGGTCGTCTCCACGACAAACGACAGCGCCGCCCCGTGTCAGCGGTCCTACGCCGCGACCCTGTATCCGGTGGCTGCGGTCCCGGTCGGAACAGGCGAGCCCGTACAGGTCTACCGGATCCCCGTACGCGGCACCGTCCGGCTCCCGTCCGAGTCCCAGGACGACGAAGTACAGCTACGTGTCCGCCTGTTCGGCCTCGAATATTGTGCGCCGATCACCCCGGCACCGGGGGTACTCAATGGCTTCGGCCCCGTAGACGTCCCGCCTGCCGGACAGAACCGATAGCGCATGCGGCGCAGCACACGCCAGACAGGGGCCCCCTCTCAGGAGGCGCCCGGCCACACCGGCGGACAGCCCCCGCGGAACTCCCCCACGATCTCCCGCCGGCGTCTGCTGCAGTTGGGCGCCGCCGCGGCGGGAGCCACCGGCGCCACAGCGCTGTGGCGAAGACGACGTCACGCCACGCAGTCCCGGAGTCCCACCGCCGTGGGCGACTTCGCCGTGACGAGCGACACCGTGCACACCGTGTTCGCACCGGCCCCGCTCGCGAACGTCACGGTCGCTCAGTCCTTCGCCTTCGACCACTCGGACGGCACGGTTTACACGCTGCAACTCATGGAAGGCGGCATCCAGCTCAAGGGAGAGGACGCCCCTGTCGCCGCCGACGTCCGAAGACAGGACGGTGACCTGTGCCTCAGCCACCTGACCCGTTCCGGCGTCCTGCGTGGCTCCATGTACCTGAAGGGGTTCGGCCATGGTGTGGCCCTCGGCGTACAGCCACGCTCCGGCACGCCCTACATCTGGACGGAGTGCGGAGCACGCCACAGCAAGGACGGCTACGGGACGGCCATCACGCGTTTCCCGTTCAGCGATCAGGCAGTTCTCGACACCGACAACCTGCCGGCGCGCTCCTACCAGCCGGTCCCTGGCAGCCTGTACAACGCGCCCGCCGTCGACTTCACACACAACCGTCTGGTGCTCGGATACACCTTGGCCGGTGAATTCCGGTACGCGGTGTACGACCTGACGGACTTCACCGCTGGCGTTATGAAGCCGCTGTACGACGTGAGCCGGGCCGGTTTCGCATCCGATGAGACCTTTCAGGGCTACACGCTGTTCGGACCCTACATCTATCAAATCACCGGAAACCCGTACCCCGAAATTGCCGGTGAAAGCGATCCCACGGGCGGCGGAAACACCTACCTCTCCGCGATCGACATCCAGTCGGGAGAACTGGCCGGCCGGCGCAAGGTCACCGCCGCGCCGGCCCTTTCCTACCGGGAGCCGGAGGGAGTAGCGGTCACCACGGCTTCCGGTGGCGCATTGTGCACGGGCTTCGCGTCGGGTACGGGTGGCGCACGCCTGTTCAGCGTGTACGGCTTCGGAACCGGGACGCAATGAGGCGCCTCGCGCTTCCCGGACGGCGTTCTGAACGTCTATAGATTGAGCTCTTTCCAACTTCATGCTGACGCGTGGTGGTGAAGGACGAGGACGGCTTTCACGACGTCGGTGATCCGGTTGGTGCTGCAGCCAGGGTCGTTGCGCGTTTGGGATTGGTCCGGTTCGCCGGTCTGGTGAGTGACGTGGTGTCATGTCCGTTGTATGGCAGGGCCCCGGAGAGCAGAGCAGGCACGGTGCTGGTGATCATGTGGTTGTCGAGACCCATGAGAACCGAGCGAGACCGTGCCTGCCCGAACATCTTCGCCCATCCCTATCTCCGGCTGTAGTACGAGTTGTTGACTTTTGATGACGCCACATCAACTTCTCGTCGATGCGGCAGAAGTGGAGGGGAGTAGAAGATCGTGGTGTTAGACCTCTTGTCACGCATGAGTGAGAGGTATCTCCTTCTCGAGAAAGTCGGATCCGATGTTGTCGAAGCAGCGGCTGGCCACGGCGTGCGCGACCGTACTGATGGCGACGGGGCTGACAATGGCGAGCGCTGGATCGGCGCTAGCGGCACCGACGGCGACGGCCGCGGCGACGTCTACTGTGCAAGCGAATGATGACTAATACACGATCAACTACGGGACCGCAAGTTCCTCTCTGAACGTGCTACTTAACGATACCGGCGACCACCTCGCCGCATACGCGCATACGCAAGCGAAGCACGGCACGGTTAATTTTGGTGGAAGCACTGCCCACCTCACCTACCGTCCGGACCCGGGTTACGTCGGTTCTGATTACTTCACCTACACCGCCACCGACGCCGACAAAACCAACGATACAGCGACCGTGCACATTAACATTCCGACGCCAGCGGAGGATATCGCCCAGTCAACGGGATATGAGATGCCCGCGGATGTGAGCGTGCTAGAGAAGGACTCCTGGTCGGCCTTGTCGCTGGCGTCGGTGTCGGACCCGGAGCACGGTACGGCGACTGTTTCCGGCGACAACGTGCACTACGTGCCGGACGACGGCTACAGCGGCGAGGACACCTTCACCTACACGATCCACGACAGCTACAGCAATACGGATCACACCGGGAACGTCACGATGACGGTGTTCGACCAGCCGGCGGGGGCGCTGGATGACGTGGCGTCGACGAACTATGAGACGGCCACGGACGTGGATGTGCTGGCCAATGACACCGGTCTGACGGACGTGAAGTCGGCGTCGGATCCGGAGCACGGTACGGCGAAAATCGTCGACGGCAAGGTGCGCTACGCGCCGGACACCGGCTTCTCGGGTGAGGACACCTTCACCTACACCGCCACCGACTCCGAAGGCACCGAGTTCACCGCGCCGGTGACGGTCACGGTCCACGACCCGTCGGGGTTCCAGAACCAGCAGCTGGTGAACGACCAGGGGCAGGCTCTGGAGGCGACCGGCAGCGTGCAGGACGGTGCGACCGGTCACGGTGCCTCGGTGCACGCGATGGATGTCGATTCCTCGGAGACGGCACAGCGGTGGACGCTGGATGACGGGCATCTGATCAACGAGGACCCCGCGGCGGTCGATCCGGACACCGGTTCACACCTGGTGCTGGACCTGAACGAGGGTGCGGCCTCGGCGCTGATCGACTCCCCGCAGACCTGGGACGAGGACCCGCTGACCGAGGACGAGGACGCGAACCACTCGCAGGTCTGGAAATTGAATGGCGACCACGCTCAGCTGTCCAGCGAGAGTGCCAGCGGTCAATCGCTGGCGGCCACGGGCTCGGCCGCGACGGGTGCCTCGGTGCAGGACTACACCGGCGCCTACAACCAGTCCTGGACGGCCACGTCCGGCGCCAATGACGAGTTCGGCACCGTCACCGCCGGCACCGGCGACAAGCTGACCGTGCACGGCGCGACCGGTATCGACTCCACCACCGGGGAGGCCGGTGTGTCCACCAGGGCCCTGCCCGCGGACGGTGACACCGACCAGCAGTGGATGCTCACCGACGACGGCGCGCTGATCAGCAAGGCCGGGGTGGACCCCCGCACCGGCCAGCGTGTGGTCCTCGACCTGCACGACGGGCAGACCGCATCGGGCGGTACAGTCCGCGCGGTCGCCCCGCCGACCGACGGCTCCCTCAAGGACGAGCAGAAGATCACCTCCAGCAACGGTGAAATCTCCTTCGCCGCGACCGGTGACAGCCTGGGCCTGACCGAGACCGCCACCAACGGCACCCAGAACACCACCTACACCGGTACCGACGAGCAGACCTGGACCATCGACTGATCCAGACAGGCCCACCCCCGCGGTGAGCCCGTAGAACTGCACACCACACAGGTACGACACTGCCCGGCCGGGTGTTCCCGACCCTGTTGGTCAATTCCGCCCCGCTGGATCAGATCCAGCGGGGCGGAATGCTGCGAAGTGGCTGGCGCGGGTGCAGGCCAGAGGCGCCGCACCCCGTGTGCTGGGCATTGACGATTTCGCCCTGAGCTTGACTCTGTCGGGGATCTTGGAGCTGGCAGGTCAAGTCCCCAGGGTGCGCCAGGATTTCGGCCGGGGTATCTCGCGTTGATCGAGGTAGCTCTGGAAGGCAGTCGGTCGCCGGGGTGTGGGGGCTTGTTCGGTCGGTGGTAGTCCGCTGAGGTGCTCAATGTTGACGGCGATGGCCGTCAGGACGTGCTGGACGTGGGCCTTTCCCTGTCCTCGGTAGCGGCAGCGTCGCATGCCGTGTCCGTGGGCGAACTCGTTGACCGTGCCCTCCACTCCGGAGCGGACGGCGTAGCGGGCCTTCCATTCGGGCGTCTGTTGCTCGGTGCGGACGCGGAGTTGCAGGTCGCGGAGCTCTCGTGGAGGAAAGCCCACGGTGCGGTGGGTTTCGCGGGAGGTGGTGCACTGAGCGCGAGCCGGGCAGGGTTGGCACTGGCTCTTGGTGAACCGTGCCACGATCAGCGGGGCCGCGGTGGGTGAGGAGGTCGGGTAGGGGCCATGCCAGCCCGCGCTGACCTGCCCCTGGGGGCAGGTGACCTGCCGACGCTCGAAGTCGATGTGAAAGTCGTCCCGGGCGAAGCCCTCGCCTCGGCGGTGCTGGCGGGTGGGGTTGCTCTTCAGCGGCCCGGAGACGGTGACCTGGTGGTCGCGGGCGGCCTGTTCCAGGTGGGGCAGGAAGGTGTAGCCGGCGTCGACCAGGTGCTCGGCGGGCAGCAGGCCGCGTCGGGCGAGACGGGTGTGGATGCCCGGCAGGATCTGGCTGTCGTGGGTGGTAGCCGCTGTGGTGGCCACGTCAGTGATCACGTTGGGGCCATCCGCAGCACAAGTCTCGGTCAAGTGGGCGGAGAACCCCTTCCAGCTGATGATGTGTCCGTGCCGTGCATAGCGGGCCGAGGTGTCGTAGGGCGAGACGATCGCCCGCGACGAGGGCGGCAGCCCGGGTCCGTCTTCCTTCTCGGCCGTGCGCCAGCGCAGGTGTCCTGCGGCGTCATGGTGGTAGTTCTGCACCATGATCTGGCGCAGAGCCTGGACACGGGGACCGGACGTGCGGTCCGTGCCGTGCCGGTAGAGGTGTCGGCGTACAAGTGAACGTGCACAGCCGCGTACGGATGAACGTGCCCAGTTCTTGACGCGCTGAGAGAGACGTGTCGGCAGTCTGCTGCTGTCTGTTCGGGATGGCAGAGAGGCGGCTGACGGTGGTCTTGGATCCGCATCGCTGGATGGAGTTGAGGCGGTTTCGCGGTCTGTACGAGTCCGGGGCAATGAGCCTGTCGGAGATCGCGAAGGAGACGGGGCTGAACCGTCGCACGGTCAGCAAGTACGTGAAGGGGCCAACACCGGTCGCGCCGCCGAAGCGGGCGTCGAACAGGAAGCCCCGTGCCCGGCTGGTGGACGAGGTGGCGCCGCTGATCGACGCGATGCTGAGGGCGGAGATCCTGCTGAAGGGGGCAGTGATCCACGAGCGCCTGGTGCAGGAGTACGGCGTCACCATCAACTATCAGCGGATCAAGCTCTATCTGCAGGAGGCCCGGCCGCGCATCGCGGAGGAGCTGGGCATCAGCGCGGGTGAACTCGCCGGTCTGCACCGCCGGTTCGAGGTGATTCCCGGAGCTCAGGCCCAGGTCGACTGGGGTGACGAGGGCAAGGTTCTCGCCCATGTGGGCATCCCGAAGGTCTACTCGTTCCACATGACGTTGTCGTATTCGCGCGACCCGTTCTGCTGCTTCACCACCAGCCAGGACCTGGCGACGTTCTTCGACTGCCACCGGGCAGCATTCGCGCACTTCGGCGGGGTGCCGATGACGATCGTCTACGACCGCACCAAGACCGTCGTGCGTCGGCACGTCGCTCCGGGCGAGGCCGTTCCACTGCATCCGGAAGCCGTCGCGTTCGCCGGCCATTACGACTTCGACATCGACGTTTTGGCCGCCTACCGGCCCACCGGGAAGGGCCGGGTCGAACGGCAGGTCCTGATCGTCCGGGACCACGTGCTGGCGGGCCGGTCGTTCTCTTCCGTCCAGGAGATGGATGCCGCGTTCACCTCCTGGGTCCCGTTGCGGCGGGCGAAGGTGCACTCCACTCACGGGGAGGTCATCGGCGTCCGGGCCGTCCGTGATCAGGCGGCCCTGCGGCCGTTGCCGGCATCGCCGTATGTGGTCACGCAGCGGCATCTGCGGCATGTCGGAAAGGACTGCCTGGTCGCCTTCGACGCGAACCTCTACTCGGTGCCGGCCCGCAAGGTCCGCCCACGTCAACTCGTCGAGATCCGGGCGACAAAGTCCCAGGTCATGCTGCACTCCACGGTCCCCGATGCAGACGGGGACACTCTGCTGGCCGTCCATCCTCGGGCGGTCGGCCGCGGTGCCCGCGTCGTCGACGAGGCGCACTGGGAGGGGTTGCCCAAGGGCGAAGGCCGCCGCGTCACCACAGGTGATCAGCCGGCCCGTCCTCGCCACCAGGAGGCCCTGGGGCAGGCCGGCTCGTTGCAGGCCCTGCTGAACCGGGCCGCGGCCACCCGCGTCGAGGTCTCGCGCTGCCCGCTGTCGGTCTATGACGAGCTGACCGGCACCCGCCCCTTCACCACCAACTCACAGAAGAGGGAAGCCCGTTGAGTCAGCTGGTCACTGCCCGTATTCGCAGCACGGCCGCCAAGCTCGGCCTGCCTCACCTGGCCGAGAACCTGAACGAGTACGCCCAGCGGGCCGAGGAGGGCAAGCTCGGCTACCTCGACTTCCTCGACCTTGTGCTGGCCGAGGAACTCGGTGTTCGCGACGACCGGCGCTTTCGTCAGGGGCTGAGGCTGTCCAAGCTGCCGCATCACAAGACCCTGGACGACTACGACTTCTCCTTCCAGCCCGAACTCGACCCGCGCAAGGTCAAGGACCTGGCCACCCTGTCGTTCGTCGAGGCCAAGGCCAACGCCGCCCTGCTGGGCCCGCCCGGAGTGGGCAAGACACACCTCGCGGTCGCCCTGGCCGTCGCTGCCTGCCGGGCCGGATTCTCGATCTACTTCTCCACGCTCGACGACATGGTCCGCCAGCTCAAGACCGCCGAGACCGCGGGCCGACTCGCCGGCAAGCTCCGCACCTACCTGCGGCCGAGCGTTCTCGTGGTCGACGAGGTCGGCTGTCAGCCCCTCGAACGCGCCGAGGCGAACCTGGTCTTCCAGGTGATCTCCAAGCGCTACGAGAAGGGATCGATCATCCTGACCTCGAACAAGACCTTCAGCGAGTGGGGGCAGGTCTTCGGCGACGAAGTCCTCGCCACCGCCATCCTCGACCGGCTCCTTCACCACTGCGATGTGATCAGCATCAACGGCCCCAGCTACAGGCTCAAGAACCGCCTCGCTGCCATCGAGCGGGAGACCGAAGTGGCCTGAGAGCTGAGCACGTTTATCCGTACTCGGCTGAGCACTTCAAGGAGTACGCGGACAAGAGGTGTTCCAGGAGCCGGACGGCGTCACCTCCGGTGGCAAGGATCCGGGTCTTCGGTTTGGTGGGGTTCTTGCCCAGGCGGACCGGCCGGCCGTAGCGGCGCCCCCAGTCCTCATCGACCAATTCATCGAGCAGGTGCGGGGCGCTGCCGGCGACTTCTTCGAGCGCGGCGCGGACCGCCTCGGTGATCAGCTCCAGGCGGGTCAGGTCACGCACCGCGGCCAGGACGTGGGTGGAGTCGGTTCGCTGCGTGGTGCGCTCGCGCACCAGACCGGCCTCCTTGAGGCGGGCCAGCGCGAGGTCCAGGAGCCGGTCAGCGCGGTCGTCCTCGGTGAGACGGTCACGGAAGTCAGCCAGCACGCTGTGGTGGAAGCCGGGATCGTCCAGCTCCATGGCCATGGCGTACTTGAAGTCGATGCGACAGCGCACCGCCTCGGCCGCCTGCCGGTCCGACAGTCCGAGCAGGAACTGCAGCACGCAGACGGTGGCCAGCTGTGCAGGTGAGAGACCCGGGCGCCCGTCGCGGGGATACCAGTCGGCGAAGTCCTCGTCGCACCACAGCCCATCGAGGCGGTCGCGTACCCATATCGCCGTCGTACCACCCGGGTTGCTCGCCCGCGCGACCTGCGCAGTCAGAGACGGGACGTGCTCACCGGAACGCGGGCGCAGGGACAACGGGCACCTCGACAACTGCATCGGTCGGCGGAACCACCCGAGCATGCCCGTTGATCATGCTGCCACGCCGGGAAACTCCAAGATCCCCGACAGAGTCAAGCTGAGTGGCGGGAGAGACTGACTCTGCGGCTCCCGCCGTCTGCTGGCGCGTCCTTGAGCCGTTCACTCCCAGT
Source organism: Streptomyces fractus (assembly GCF_049844455.1). Taxonomy (NCBI): domain Bacteria; kingdom Bacillati; phylum Actinomycetota; class Actinomycetes; order Kitasatosporales; family Streptomycetaceae; genus Streptomyces; species Streptomyces fractus. Next base: position 316,617 of record NZ_JBMYHI010000001.1, read on the forward strand.
GCTTGATGGTGTAGGTGCGTGGGCCGGTGCCGGTCATGTTGCCGTCGGGGTCGTAGATGGGGGTTCCGTCGCTGTCGCGTTCGACATCGCGGATCGTGAAGCCGCAGCACAGGCGGACGGCGGAGGCAGTGGCCTGGGCCGAGAGGCCCTCCGGTTCGCGTTCGCCGTCGGTGGGCTCGCGGGGGACCTGTGTCTGCTGGACGACGTCGCCGGTGTTCCAGTCGAGGGTGGTGATGTAGGCGTCGTCCTTGTCGCCGTGGCCGACCCACATGTAGAGGTATTCGCCGATGGACGCCATTCCCTGGGGGAAGCCCTTTTCGCCGCCGTTCCTGGTGATGCGCTTCAGCGGGGTCCATGTGCCCTGCTCGACCTGGGCGAGATCGTAGAGGGAGTAGACGTACTCGTCGGTGGAGCCAGAGTTGGCGGCGACGCATAGCCTGTTGGTGGTGGGGTCGATGGCGGGGAAGGTGAAGGCAGGGGTGGTGCCATCGGTGTAGGTGGTGACGGTGGTGGTGTCGGAGCAGTCGACGGTGGCGCCAGCGTTGTACGGGGTGGTGCTGATCGCCGTTCCGTAGCCATTGGTTGTGAAGTACTCCGCTGTGGAGTCCCCTTCGAGCCACAGGCTGACCGATCCGCTCGAGGTGCGCTGCACGCCGAACTGGGTGCCGTGGCCGAACCCTCGCAGGTACATGTAGTCGAGCACGTCACCCGTGGCCAGGTTCATGCGAGAGAGCAGCAGGTCACCGTCCTTTGCACGGTCGGCGTAGGACACTGGAGCGCTCTCGCCGTCGAGTTGAACCCCGTCGGGTATGCACTGGACGACGTAGAGCTCCTGCGCATCGGAGTCGATCGCGAACGACTGCATCACCGTGGAAGTGCTCTGGGTGGGCACCGAGTCGAGGAGGAGAGCAGGCGTCCCCGTCGTGGTGATCGGCCCCTCCTTTTCCGGGGAGGTCTTGTAGAACGAGCCGGACAGGGAGATCCAGGGGTAGGGGCCGCCAGTTCCCGTCGCCGTCGGAGTGCCTGCCACGTCGATCTGGCCAAGCTGGCTGATCACCGTGATCGTTCCGTCGGTGTAGATGTCACAGCGCACCAGGCCCAGCGTCTAGACACCACCGTTCGTGGCGGCATAGATGCCGTCCTGCGTCGATGTGGGCCTCAATGCCTCGGGCAGGGTGGCGATGACGTCGCCGCTCGTGAACCCGTCGGTCTTGGACAGTCGTCCGAACGTCTCGACCCTGTCGCCGTTCAGGCGCGCGAAGCCGTTCCCGGTAACACCTTCACCGAGGGTGAGAGACACCCATGCGCTGGCGGATGCGGGGGCGGTGGGAACCATGGCGAACCTCCCATTTGCTGGGTGCACTTGGCCATTCCCAACCATACGAGCGTGCCGATCATTTCAGGATAAGTTCGGTGCGGTAGCTCTCGCCTTTCGTCGTTTTCGTAGGGAGGCAAAGGCTCAGTGTCGGCACTGATCACGACACTGCCACGTCCGTCGTCGCCTCCATCCGCCGCTGGTGGCAGGGCTGAGGCCGGGGCGAACGCCTGGACGGCCTGCGCGTGCAGCGAGGTGTCAGCTGTCCGGCTGGATGTCCCGCATCCTGCCGTAGGCGTAGACACATCCCGCCATGGCCAGCATCGCCAGGAGCATGAACCCGATGGCGTACGAGTTCTTGTTGCTGTAGATCGCGCCCATGACCAGGGGCGGGACGAAGCCGCCGAGTCCGCCGATGGCGCCGACGATGCCGGTGACGCTGCCGACCTGCGGCTGCGGAGTGACCTGGGAGACGAGTGCGAACACCGAGCCGCTGGTGGTACCGAGTCCTGCGGCCATCACCAGCAGGAAAATCGTGCCCATGGGGTAAAGCTCGGGGTCGAAGGCCTGGCAGACGGCGAAGAATGCGGCGATGCCGAGCGCCCAGGCGGTGACCACCGCAGGGTGGACCCGGTCCGAGAGCCAGCCGCCGATGGGGCGGAAGATGACGGTGACCAGGGCGAATCCGGCGGCCTTGGTGCCGGCGTCGGTGGGGTCGAGGCCGTACCAGGTCTTCAGGTATGTCGGCAGGTACACGCCGAAGGCGACAACGCCGCCGAAGCCGATGGCGTACAGGGCGGACAGTTCCCAGGTCACCTTGAGCCGGCCGGCCGCGCCGAGGCGCTGGCCGAGCGGGGTGGTCGGGACGACGCGGCCGGGGTGGTCCGTGATCAGGAAGTAGTCGAGCACGACGAGGACGGCCAGGGCCGCTGACACCACGAAGAACGGCAGGTTCTCGTTGCTGTCGTAGATGCGCGGGGTGAAGAACCCGGAGAGCGCGGTTCCGCCCATGCCCATGCCGAACACACCGAGCGCGAGACCGCGCTTGGCGGGCGGGAACCAGGAGTTGACCAGCGGGATGCCGATCGCGAAGGTCGTGCCGCCCAGGCCGAGGAAGAAGGCGACGATGAAGACGCCGACCGTGTTGTCCTTGACGACGGTGAGCAGCAGAACGGGAATGATCGTCAGCGCGGTCACCAGTGGGAACATGAGCTTTGCGCCGTAGCGGTCGGTGAGCGCACCCACTGGCACGCGGCCGAGCGAGCCCACGATCACCGGGATCGCGACCATGAACGACTGTGAGAACGAGTCGAGACCGAGGTTCTCCGCGAACTGTGTTCCGAGCGGGGCGATCAGGTTCCACGCCCAGAAGGTCACGGCGAAGGTGATGGTGGCCATCACCAGGTTGCGGTAGCCGGCCCCGGACACCTGCACCTGAGTCGGTTTCGCAGTGGTCATGCTCATCGGTTCTTCTCCCATCCGGGACGGTCGGGACGGGAGCCGAGCTTTCGCTGGTCCCGGCTGCGGTAGACGAGGTACGGGCGGAACAGGTACGTCAGGGGTGCACTGAAGATGTGCACCAGCCGGGTGTACGGGATCGCCGCAATCATGGTCAGCCCGATGAGGATGTGCACTTGGTAGATGGTCGGCACATCGGCCATCAGGTCGGTCTTGGGGTGCAGGGTGAACAGGCTGCGGAACCAGGGGGCGATGGTCTCGCGGTAGTCGTAGCCGGTGCCGCTCGCCTGGCTGAGGGTGGCGGCCACGCCGCACACCAATGCCCCGAAGAGCACGACGTAAATGAACTTGTCGTTGATGGTCGTTGCCCTGAACACGGCCCTGTTGGTGCGCCTGCGGTAGATCAGCAGGGCGATGCCCAGCACTGCGGCGATGCCCGCGATTGTTCCGGTGTAGAGCGACACCAGGTGGTACTGGTGCTCGGTGACACCGAGCGCCTCGGTCCAGCCCTCGGGGATGACCAGACCGATGACGTGGCCGGCGATCACCGCGAAGATGCCGAAGTGGAACAGCGGCGAGGCGATGCGCAGGATCCTCGTCTCGTAGGACTGCGACGAGCGCGTCGTCCAGCCGAACTTGTCGTAGCGGTAGCGCCAGACGAGGCCCGAGACCAGCACAGCGAGGGCGATGTAGGGCACGGAGCCCCACAGGAACGTGTTCATCGTGGGGCTCCGGGAGAGACGGGGAGCAGCGGGAGTTCCCTTCCGTACGGGGTGAGTCCGACGTCCTCGCGCGGCGGCCCCTTGCGGGCCATCGCGCGGGCGGCCTCCATGTCCTTCGGCGAGGCGCCGGGCAGGGTGCGGCAGACGGACTGAAGGATCTGCGCGTACGGTGTCCCGCATTCGGTCAGCGAGAGGCGCAGGAGTTCGAGGCCGGGCCTGTGTTCCTGCAGCAGGGTGGTGTCACCGGCCCTGGCGGTGAACTCCAGGACGGCGGGGAGGAAGTCGGGCAGTTCGCCGTCTGCGTCGGTGTACTCCAGTCCCGCCGCCCGGTACGCCTGCTTGATGTGTACGAGTGCCATGCCGCGGCGGCGGGTGTCGCCGTCGGTCCACCAGGTCAGGTACAGGCAGCGGCGGTTCTTGAAGTCGAATGTCTTCACGTAGTGGCGTGCCAGTTCGGCCTGCGGTGTGGCCTCGGCGTGGGTGAGGAAGGACGTGAGTGAGTCGGCCGCCTGGCCGCGCTCGGCATCCACCACGCTTCGCAGCAGCGGCAGTTGACCGTACAGGCCGCTGTCCGGGTAGGTGAGCAGACGGGCGGCCGCCTGGTGCAGTGCCGCGGTCATCGGGTGGCCCCCTGCTCGTTGTCAGGGGGGAAGAGGCCGTCGGGACGGCCGTTTCCGTCCCAGTTCAGGAGGTTGACGCGGCCCGCTGTGGGCGGTGACGGTTCGTCGGCGGTCTGCCGGTCGCGCAGGGCGTGGAAGCTCGCCGTCGCGCCGGCCGGGACGTTTTCCCTTCCGGTGTCCTCGTCGCTGTGGTCGAGGCTGCAGGTGTCCGGCAGTGCGGATTCCTCCAGACGGCGTGCGTCACCCAGGGCCGCGGTCGGAACGACGTAGCGGTCCTCGTACTTGGCGATGGCCAGGAGCCGGTACATGTCCTCGATCTCGCGTGCGCTCATGCCGACCGCGTCGAGGGCGCCATCCGGTTCGGTGCTGCCCTCCTCGGCCTCGCCGAGGTTGATCGCCCGCATGTGGCTGCGCATCGCGGCGAGCTTGTCCAGGCTGGCGCGGACGGGTCCGGTGTCACCGGCGGTGAAGATCTCGGCCATGTACTCCAGCGGGATGCGCAGGGTGTCGATGGCGCCGAAGAGGTTGCCGGCGTCCTCGCCGTCGTGGCCGGTGGCGGTGAGCGCGTCGACGACGGGGGAGAGCGGCGGGATGTACCAGACCATCGGCATGGTGCGGTACTCCGGGTGCAGTGGGAGCGCGATCCTGTACTTGCTGATCAGCGCGTGTACCGGGGAGCGGCGTGCCGCCTCGATCCATTCGTGCGGGATGCCCGCGCGTTCGGCCTCCCGGCGTACGGCGGGGTCGGCCGGGTCGAGGAACACGTCGAGCTGTGCCTCGTACAGGTCCTTGTCGTCCTTGACGGTGGCCGCTTCGAGGACCTTGTCGGCGTCGTACAGCATGACGCCGAGGTACCTCAGACGGCCGACGCAGGTCTCGGAGCAGACGGTCGGCAGGCCGACCTCCAGGCGCGGGTAGCACAGCGTGCACTTCTCGGCCTTGCCGGTGCGGTGGTTGAAGTACACCTTCTTGTACGGGCAGCCAGAGACACACATCCGCCAGCCGCGGCACTGGTCCTGGTCGACCAGGACGACGCCGTCCTCGCTGCGCTTGTACATCGCGCCCGAGGGGCAGCTGGCCACGCAGGCCGGGTTGAGGCAGTGCTCGCAGATCCGCGGCAGGTAGAACATGAAGGCCTGCTCGAACTCGAACTTGACCTTCTCCTCGGCCTCCTGCCGCACCTTGGCGACGATCGGGTCTGCGCCGCCGTGCTCGGTGGCGCCGCCGAGGTTGTCGTCCCAGTTGGCGCTCCACTCGATCTTCGTGGGCTTGCCGGTGATGAGGGAGCGCGGGGCGGCGACGGGGATGTCGTCGCCGAGAGGGGCGTCGATGAGGTTCTTGTAGTCGTACGTCCAGGGCTCGTAGTAGTCCTTGATCTCCGGCAGGTTGGGGTTGGAGAAGATCGAGGCGAGCTTGGTGAAGCGGCCGCCGGCCTTGAGCTTGAGGTGGCCCTTCTTGTTGAGCTCCCAGCCGCCCTTCCACCTCTCCTGGTCCTCGTAGCGGCGCGGGTAGCCCTGTCCGGGGCGGGTCTCGACGTTGTTGAACCAGGCGTACTCGACTCCGTCACGGTTGGTCCACACCTGTTTGCAGGTGACGGAACAGGTGTGGCAGCCGATGCACTTGTCGAGGTTCATCACCATCGCGATCTGTGCCATGACACGCATGTCAGTACGTCACCTCCTGGGAGCGGCGCCGGATGACGGTGACCTCGTCGCGCTGGGTTCCGGTCGGGCCCAGGTAGTTGAAGGCCCAGGAGAGCTGCGCGTAGCCGCCGATGAGATGGGTCGGCTTGAGGATGAGCCGGGTCAGTGTGTTGTGGATGCCGCCGCGCTTGCCGGTCGTCTCCGTCTTCGGGACGTTCACCGTGCGGTCCTGCGCGTGGTACATGAACACCGTCCCCTGCGGCATGCGGTGGGAGACGATGGCACGTGCGGTGACGACGCCGTTGCGGTTGACCGCCTCGATCCAGTCGTTGTCGCTGACGCCGATGGAGGCGGCGTCTTGCGGGGACATCCAGATGTTCTGTCCGCCGCGGGAGAGCGCCAGCATGAACAGGTTGTCCTGGTACTCGGAGTGGATGGACCATTTGTTGTGCGGGGTCAGGTAGCGGACGGTGACGTGGCGTTCTCCGTCGGGGCCGAGGACGGGCTCCTTGAAGAGCCGGTTCATGTCCAGGGGCGGCCGGTAGACGGGCATCGCCTCGCCGAGCTCGTGCATCCAGTCGTGGTCGATGAAGAAGTGCTGGCGTCCGGTGAGGGTGTGCCAGGGCTTGAGGTGTTCGGTGTTGAGGACGAACGCGGTGTAGCGGCGGCCGCCGGACTCGCTGCCCGACCACTCGGGCGAGGTGATCACGGGGACGGGGGCAGCCTGCGTGTCGGCGTAGGTGACGCGCTTGCCCTCGTGTTCGGAGGCGAGGTGTGCCATCTCCTGGCCGGTGAGCTTCTCCAGGGTGTGGAAGCCCTCGGTGGCGAGCCGGCCGTTGGTGGTGCCGGACAGCGCGAGGATGGTGTTGCAGGCCTTGACGGCGGTGTCCATCAGGGGCCTGCCGTCGGCCGCTCCGCCACGGAAGGTGCCGTTGAGCCGCCCCAGGTGCCCGACCTCCTCGTCCGGCTTGACCACGATGCCCTTGACCGGCGTACCGAGTGTCTCGACGTTCGGCCCGAGCGTGGCCATCTTGTCGGCGACGGCCGGATAGTCCCGCTCGACGACGGTGAGCTGCGGCATCGTCTTGCCCGGCACCGGCTCGCACTCGCCGGCCCGCCAGTCGAGGTGCACCCCGCCTGGCTGGGCGATCTCGCCGGGTGTGTCGTGCTGGTGCGGGGTGGCAACGATGTCTTTCCGTACACCCAGATGTACGCGGGCGAGGTCGCTGAAACGCCGGGCGATGGCGTGGAAGGCGTCGAAGTCGCTGCGCGCCTGCCAGGGCGGGTCGACGGCCGGGGTGAAGGAATGGACGTAGGGGTGCATGTCCGTGCTGGCCAGATCGTTCTTCTCGTACCAGGTGGCCGACGGCAGAACCACGTCCGACATCAGGGTCGAGGACGTCATCCGGAAATCCAGGGTGAGCAGCAGGTCGAGCTTGCCCTCGGGGGCTTTGTCGTGCCAGCGCACGGTGCTCGGGCGGACCTCCGGCGGCGCTTCGGCCGCGTTCAGCGAGGAGTCGGTGCCGAGCAGATGGCGGGAGAAGTACTCGGCGCCCTTGGCGGACGAGCCGAGCAGGTTGCAGCGCCACAGGGTGAGCACGCGCGGCCAGTTCTCGGGGGCATCGGGGTCCTCGCAGGCGAAGCCGAGCCTGCCCGCCTTGAGCTCCTCGACGGTGTGTGCGACCGGGTCCTCGTCGCCCGCCTCGTCGACGAGGTCGAGCGGGTTCCGGTCGAATGTCGGATACGACGGCATCCAGCCGGCGCGGGTCGCGGCGGCCACGCAGTCGGCGCCGGTCATGCCCGCGAGTTTGCCCTTGGCCAGCGGCGACGTCATGACGTCGGTGTTGAACTGGTCGTAACGCCACTGGTCGGTATTGAGGAACCAGTAGGCGGTACCGATCATCTGACGGGGCGGGCGAGACCAGTCGTTGGCGGAGGCGAGGGTGGCCCAGCCGGTGGCGGGGCGGCACTTCTCCTGTCCGACGTAGTGGGCCCAACCGCCTCCGTTGCGGCCCTGACAGCCGGTCAGCTGCAGCAGGGCAAGGAAGGTGCGGTAGATGGTCTCGGAGTGGAACCAGTGGTTGGTGCCGGCGCCCATGAGGATCATGCAGCGGCCCTGGGACTTCTCGGCGGTCGTCGCGAACTCGCGGGCGATGCGGGCGACCGTCGCGGCCGGCACGGAAGTGTGTTCCTCCTGCCATCCGGGAGTGCCGGGGGTGGCCGCGTCCTCGTAACCCTGGGGCCACTGGCCGGGCAGCCCGTCACGGCCGACGCCGTACTGCGCGAGCAGCAGGTCATAGACAGTGGTGACGAGCGGCCCGTCCTGGCCGCCGAGCCGGGTGGCGGGCACTCCGCGGGTGACGGTGTCGCCGCGTCCCTGACCGTGCGGGCCGCCGTCGGTGTCGAAGCGCGGGAGACGCACTTCCACACCGGTGGCGTCGCCGTACAGGCTCAGCTTGGGGCTGATCTCCTCGAGGTCGAGGTTCCACTTGCCCTTGCCGCTCTCGGTCCAGCGGAAGCCGAGCGAGCCGTTGGGGACGGCGGGCTTGGAAGTCCGTTCGTCCATGACGGCGGTCTTCCACTCGGCGCCCTCGGTGGTGTCACCCAGGTCGGAGGCGCGCAGGAACTTGTCGGGTATGAGGCTGCCGTCGGCGTGGGGCACGAGGGTGACCAGATTGGGCAGGTCGGTGAACTGCCGCACGTAGCCGTCGAAGAACGGGGTGGTGCGGTCGACGAAGAATTCCTTGAGGATGACGTGGCCCATGGCCAGGGCGAGCGCGCCGTCGGTGCCGGGATGAGGGTGGAGCCACTCGTCGGCGAACTTGGTGTTGTCCGCGTAGTCCGGGGAGACGGCCACGACCTTCTGGCCGCGGTAGCGTGCCTCGGCCATCCAGTGCGCATCGGGGGTGCGGGTGACGGGGACGTTGGAGCCCCACATCATCAGGTAGGCGGCGTCCCACCAGTCACCGGACTCGGGCACGTCCGTCTGGTCGCCGAAGACCTGCGGGGATGCGACGGGCAGATCGGCGTACCAGTCGTAGAACGACAGCATGGGGGCGCCGATGAGGGACATGAACCGTGCGCCGGACGCGTGCGACACCATGGACATGGCGGGGATCGGCGAGAAGCCGGCGACGCGGTCGGGGCCGTGGGTGCGGATGGTGTGCACATGTGCGGCGGCGACGATCTCCACCGCCTCGTCCCATGTGGCCCGCTCCAGGCCGCCCTTGCCGCGCGCCTTCTGGTAGCGCCGGCGCCGCTGCGGGTCCTGCTGGATATCGGCCCAGGCGAGCACCGGGTCGCCGAGGCGCTGCTTCGCCTCGCGGTACATCTCGAGCAGGACGCCGCGGATGTACGGGTAGCGCACCCGGGTCGGCGAGTACGTGTACCAGGAGAACGCCGCGCCGCGAGGGCAACCGCGCGGCTCGTAGTCGGGACGGTCGGGGCCGACCGACGGATAGTCCGTCGCCTGTGTCTCCCAAGTGATGATGCCGTCCTTGACGTACACCTTCCAGCGGCAGGATCCCGTGCAGTTCACCCCGTGCGTGGAGTTCACGACCTTGTCGTGGCTCCACCGGTCGCGGTAGAAGACGTCGCCCTGGCGTCCGCCCTCTTTGTAGATGGCGCGCCGGTCGTCGGACGGCTTGCCCTTGGTGAAGAACTTGCCAGTCTTCAGAAGCAGATCGCTGACTGCTCCGTCGATGCCCGGACTCTCGCCGTGAGAACTCGCTGACACGGCCCCTCCTTGCGCTGATCAACCACGTACGCGGATGCCTGTGCGGGTAGCCAACGTACCAATCGCCCGTTATATATAGGTATTTCCGCTCATGTAGTGGTCGTCTTCGGAGTCGTGGAGGGGCTGATGGCGACGGGCGACGGGCGACGGTGTGTCATTCCTGAAGGGGTGGGGTCGGTCAAGTGAGCGTCTTGACCGTTTTTTGCAGGCCCTGGCTGATGTTGGGCAGCGCGGTGTGCGGACCGGCCTTGGCGATCTCCGCCTTGAGCGCAGCGGGACTGCTGTCGATCCGGGCCCCAGCCGTTCACGACTCGTCCGTCAACGACACTGCCTCACCGGGCTCAGTCGCCCTCGGCTGCCGGCCGGATCACCACCAGATGGTCCCCGGCCCGGAGTTCACCGAGGCCGGGGTCGGCGAAGTGGAGCAGCGTGCGCTCCCGGACGACCGAGACCACCAGGTCCGTGCAGGCGCGTGGTGCCAGGCCGATCTCGTCCTGGTGCACCGGCCGCTGGGCGACGTCCAGCCCGTCCCCGTAGCTGAGCAGGTCCTCCAGGACGGTCCCGACGTCCGGGGAGACCGAGGCGGTGCCGAGCAGCCGGCCCGCCGAGCCCGAGGAGGTGATCACGCTGTCCGCGCCGGAGCGGCGCAGCAGCGGCACGTTCTCCTCCTCGCGGACCGCGGCGACCACGGTGGCCCGGTCGTTGAGCTGGCGTGCGGTCAGGGTCACCAGGACGGCGGTGTCGTCGCGCTGCGGGGCGACGAGCACCTTGCCCGCCTCGTCGACGCGGGCCCGGCGCAGCACCTCGGAGCGGGTGGCATCGCCCTGGACGGCGGTCAGCCCGGCATGGGTGGCGGCCTCACAGACCCGGCGCTGGGGGTCGACCACCACGATGTGGGACTTCTTCTCGCCGTGGGTGAGCAGGGTCTGCACTGCGTGCCTGCCCTTGGCCCCGTAGCCGATGACGACCGTGTGGTGGTGCACGTGTGACCTCCAGCGGCGCAGCCGCAGTTGGTGCCGGGACCGCTCGGTGAGCACCTCGAGGGTGGTACCGACCAGGATCATCAGGAAAACGATCCGCAGTGGAGTGATGGCGAGGACATTGACCAGGCGGGCGGCGTTGTCGACCGGGACGACGTCGCCGTAACCCGTGGTCGAGAGCGAGACAGCGGCGTAGTAGAGCGCGTCCAGGAAGTCGACGTCGCCGTCGGAGTTGTCGTTGTAGCCGTCCCGGCCGATATAGACGATCACGGCGGCCAGCAGCAGCACCGAGGTGGCCAGCAGCAACCGGTGGGTGACCCGGCGCAGCGGCGGGCGGCGGCGGGCGGCGGGGAAGAGGACGGTGCGGCCGGCCAGGTATATCTCGTCGTCGGAACCAGAAGGGTCCTGCTCACAGGCGTGTGCCATGGCCTCTGCTCGCGTCGAAGGCTTTCATCGAAAGAAACCGTGAATATGCTTGTATAAGACGATCGGCGAGCTTAGCAGCGTAAAAGCCCGGGTTGGGCGGAAAGTTCGGTACACAGTGGAGCAGACACCTCAGCCGGCAGACACCCCCGATCCGGAACCAGCCGCGCCGCAGCCGCTGCCGCCCCCAGGGGGCCACCCCGGCCTGTGGAAGAGCTGCCTGACCGGCGGCTTGGTGCTTTGGGTACTCACCGCCGCCGTCACCTATTACACGGAAAACACCACCCTCCTGCCCACCCTGATACTGCTCGGTTCCTTCCTCGTGCCCGGCTGCTTCGTGCTGTGGGCCTACGAGAAGCACGCTTCGGACCTCGGACTCGGCCTGATCGTCGGATGCTTCGCCATCGGCGGCGTGCTCGGTGTTCTCGGCGCCTCCGTCCTGGAGTACTACTTCCTCAACCCCTCCGTCTGGCTCTTCGTCGGCGTCGGACTGATCGAGGAAGGCGTGAAACTCGGCGCCCTGATCTACATGATCCGCAAGAAGCCTCATCTGCGCGGACTACGGGTCGGCATGATGCTCGGCGCCTCGGTGGGCTTCGGCTTCGCTGCCGTCGAGTCCGCCGGCTACGCCTTCAACGCCACCATCACCCTGCAGGGCCTGGACCTGCACGCACTGCTCGGGACCGAGGTTCTGCGCGGCCTGCTCGCCCCGTTCGGGCACGGGCTGTGGACCGCCATCGCGGGCGGCGTCCTGCTGAAATTCCGTGAGGCGGACGGCAGGTTCCGCTTCACCAGCCCGGTGATCACCGCCTACCTGGGCGTAGCGGCACTGCACGCACTCTGGGACTCCATGCACGGCATCGCGATCTGGCTGACCTGCCGCCTCACCGGGGACGGCCTGCAGCGCGCCCTGTTCTCCTACGGCTACGTGCCCCATCCGACCGATGCCCAGCAGCACCTCTACACGGTTTTCAGCAACTGCGGTCTGCTGCTCGTCTCGCTGATCGGTGTCGGTTGGCTGATGATGCTGGTCGGCCGCGAGCGCGTCGAACAGGCGGAACAGGCGGAACAGGCCGGACAAGCGGAGCAGGCCGAACAGGGGGAGTGATCTAACCTCCAACTTTCGTGACGGCTCATCGGGGCGGCTGGTGGGCCTTTTCGTCTTGTTGTGCAGGAGGCGGGTAGGTTGATCGCCCGGCTGTCGCGTCGGGTGGGCGCCCAGGGGCATTGCATGATCAAGATCTGTCTGGGTTCGTCACGTGAGGCCGAGGGCTCGTAGGGGCCGGTGGGGGTCGCGGCCGGTGTGGCGGAGGGCGGCGGCGATGTTGGTCTGGCCGTCCTGGCGGAAGACGCTGATGGCGAGGTTGCGCAGGGATGCCATGGCGCGGGGCAGGGTGCCGGTGCGGACCTTGGAGTCGTCCTCGCGGAACGTGCGGTCCCGGACGTGATGGAGGAGGTTCTCGATACCCCAGTGTCCCCTGATCCAGGTGGCGAGCTCGGTGCAGGTGGCGTCGAAGACGGTCAGGCTGGTGGTCAGGTAGACGCGCTCGATAGTCAGCTTCCCGGTACTCAAGGCGCGTCGCCACCGCACGACTTGGATGGCCTGACGGGCAGCCGGGTAATCGAGGTGGCTGAACGCGGCGGCCTTGAGCCGGCGGACCTCATCGCGGTGGTGGGCACGGTCACGCGTGCGGTGCCCGAGAGGGATGTCCCTCCAGGGCAGCCCTGTGACCTGGGCATACAGGCCCGGATGGTTCTTCTCCACAACGGCCACGTAGTGCGCGCCGCGACGGGTCAGATAGGCACTGTGGTCGTGCTGGGTGTGCAGGGCGTCGGCAGTCACCACCGTGCTCTCCAGCTCGAGGCCGTCCAGCAACGGCGCGAAGGACGGAATCTCGTTGCTCTTGGAAGCGACCTGCCGCTGGGCCAGGACCACGCCATGGTGGTCCATCGCCGCCAGCAACTGGATCGCCGCGGCCGTCTGGGTTCGCGAGCCGCGGACCACCTTGCTGTCGACCGCGATCACCCGTCGCACCGGCCGCTCCTGCACGTCCGGCTCGACCGGGGGCGGCCTTCTGGCCTGCAGATACGCGCTGACCGCCTCATCCAGCGCGTCACCGTCCACACGCTGCAGCAGGCGGCGCACGGTTGCGGAGTGTGGCACCGGCCGCAGACCGGTGAGCGGGTCGGCAGCGAAGCCGAGGACACCCAGCACGTCCTGCGGGGCGTCCGTGATCCACTCGCTGATCGCGATGAGTGACCGGGCCCCGGTCAGGACCGCCGAGACGGCCGCGCACAGCAACGCGAGGGCCGGATACCGCAGACCTCGCGCATCGCGGGGATCGGCGACCAGGATCAGGAAACGCCGCAGGTCAGCGACATCGCTTGAGGTGAGCGGATCAATCGGGGAGCCCAGTTGCTCCAGCGCGGAAGGGATGGGCGAAGATGTTCGGGCAGGCACGGTCTCGCTCGGTTCTCATGGGTCTCGACAACCACATGATCACCAGCACCGTGCCTGCTCTGCTCTCCGGGGCCCTGCCATACAACGGACATGACACCACGTCACTCACCAGACCGGCGAACCGGACCAATCCCAAACGCGCAACGACCCTGGGTGGGCGCCGGGTCCCGCGGCTGTGTCTCGATGGCATACAGGCTCAACCGGTTCACCGCTGGCTGGGCTGCCTATTTCGGACTCGCGGACTCCGTCAGGGTGTTCGCGGAGGTCGACCATTGGACCCGCTGCAGGTGATGTCAAGTCAAGTGCAGACGGTGCAGTGGAAGACGTACGAGCGGAAGCGGAAGATGCTTCGCCGGCTCGGCTTCGACCCGGACCGCAGCTCGACTCAGGGCTACGTCATCGCATGCAAGCGTTCCTGGCGCCAGTCCAAGGTCATGTCGGTCTGCATCGCCATGGACAACGCCTATTGGGAGGGAGGGTTACAGGTCCTTCAAGGAGGAGAGGAGTCCTGGCCCCGCTCGAAGCTGCGAACGGCCTGAGATCAGCTCGGCGAACCGCCAGATGCGGGCCCGCTCCGGCGGTGTGTGGGTGGGAGTCGGGTAAATCGGCTCTCCTGCCCGGTATCAACTCTACGCATGTATGCGCGCGTTGGGTCTTCAGCAGAGTTGCGGATGCACGGGATCGTGCTTCGGCAGTGCCGCCGCGGAGTATTTCTGGCCCCTGCCCAACGAGGAGATTGGAACCCGGGCCTGGCCCAGTCGTGCCACCGCACGTGCCGAGGCCTCACCTTCAACAAGAACTTCTACGACCGTCGTTACCTGAACAGCCGCAAGGTCTCGGCCACCTCAGTCCAGCCGAGACCAGACGGCGGCACCTTCGTGGCATAACGAGTAAGACGTCATCTCATTTGGCTGGTTCGGTAGTCTGCGGTTGTGGGAATCGTGAAGCGGTTGGTGCCGGACGAGTTGTGGGAACTGTTTCAGCGGGTGGTGCCTGAGGCGCCGAGCCGACCGCAGGGCGGTGGTCGGCGTCGGCACGGTGACCGGGAGGTACTGGCTGGAATCGTGTTCGTGGCCACGTCGGGCTGCACGTGGCAGCAGCTCCCGGCGGCCTCGTTCGGGCCGTCGGGAGCGACGGCCCACCGGCGCTTCGCGGAGTGGTCGAAGGCCCGGGTCTGGGCCAAGCTGCACCGCCTGGTCCTCGACGAGCTCGGCGCCCGCGGCGAGTTGGACTGGTCGCGGTGCGCCATCGACTCGGTGAACATGCGGGCCATGAAAAAGGGGACCTGACCGGCCCGAATCCTGTGGATCGAGGGAAGTACGGGTCGAAGATCCACTTGATCACGGAGAGAACCGGACTGCCCCTGTCCATCGGTATCTCCGGAGCCAACCTCCACGACAGCCAGGCACTCGAGCCGCTTGTGCGTGGCATCCCGCCCATCCGGTCCCGCCGCGGTCCCCGGCGGCGCCGCCCGGCCAAGCTGCATGCCGACAAGGCGTACGACAAGCGGGCGTTGCGTCGTTGGCTGCGCAGCAGGAACATCACGCCACGCATCGCCCGGAAGGGCATTGAGACCTCTCAGCGACTCGGACGCCACCGGTGGACCATCGAGCGCAGCATGTCCTGGCTCGCCGGATGCCGGCGACTCCACCGCCGATACGAACGCGAGGCCGACCACTTCCTCGCGTTCACCAGCATCGCCTGCACCCTCATCTGCTACCGCAGACTCACCAAATGAGATAACGTCTCAGCATCTGAGCCCACGGGGCAACTTCAGCCCGCGTACCCCACCACCAGCCAGATGAAGGCCGTGCCGCCCACCGTGCACAGTAGCGTCGGCACGGCCGGGTGGTCGTGGTGGGCCTCAGGGAGGATCTCGGAGGCGGCCAGGTAAAGCAGGACGCCCCCGAAGAGGCTGAAGTAGCCGGCGAGCAGGGGTTGAGGGATGGCGATCAGGAGGGTGGAGGCGGCGCCCGCCACCGGGGCCAGCGCGTCCGCGCCGAGCGTGCTCAGGGCCCGGCGGCGTGAATTCCCGTACAGCTCGGCCAGGGTGTACGTGTTGAAGCCGTCCGCGAAGTCGTGCGCGATCACCGCGATCGCCACCGCGACGCCCATGCCGCCGCCGACCTGGAACGCCGCACCGATTGCGACGCCGTCGAGGAAGCTGTGCCCGACCAGACCGGCCACGGTGACGAGCCCCACCCGCCGATCCCTGCGCTGCCCGGTCAGGTGCCGGGCAGCGTGGGCGAGCAGGAAGCCGGCCACGAAGAGCAGCAGCGGTACCGGCACACAGTGCAGTTCGCCTCCCATTGCCTCCAGGGCCTCGGGAAGCAGATCGAGGCCGACCACACCGAGCGTGAGGCCGCCCGCGAGACCGAGGACGAGGTGTCTGCGGTCGGTGACCCGACCCGCGGTCAGACCGCCGGCCAGCGTCACGAAGAAGGTGCACAGGGATACAGCTATGGGCACGATTCGCCTTTGGTTACAGGAATTTGATACTGAATGCGCCGGGCGGGGCGGCGACCCGACCACTGTACATACATGATAATCGTTTTCACTGTTCGGTGGGTGTCGGCACACTTCCGCCGGAACCGGACCTCCGCTTGTGGGTCGGCCAGGAGGCCCCGTGATGCTCAATCGGCGCTGTCGGGGTGACGTTCGGGCGTGGAGTCGGGATTCTGCAGAGAAAGTGGGACAAATTAGAGATATGGGGTGGTCCCGTTTATGCTTTGGCGAGCAACGTGTTTGTTCTCGTTGGCTTCGGTTGGCTACGACGTGGTCAACGAGGGTGGATGCGGGCGGTCCGGGGTGTGCGACTCCTGTGCCGTTGCTTCCGGGCGCGAGTGCCCCGCCGGTGATTGCATCGACGGGGCACTCGCGTGTTGGGGGCGGGGCCCGGGTTCGGTTCTGCCGGCCCGGCGTGTGCGCATGCCGTGGCCTGCTCGGCTGTGGACACGTCTACGGGGTCAACTCTGCGCGGTAGGTGGCCAGTTGGAAGGTCTGTACAGCTCAAAGGGATTGGCGACTGCGTGTCAGAGGGCGTTAAGTCCGTTTCTGGTAGCGGCCTCGTCCCGGCTGGGTGAGGAAGCCTTGGCGGAGGAGACGTGCGAGGCGGGCGCGGGTGACGTTGATCAATGCCTCGTCGGTGGGCATGCCGAGGAGTTCGTGCAGCTCACGCGCCCGGAACTCCCGGTCGGGATGCTCGTTGAAGGCGTTCACGATGGCCTGGTAGGCGCTGTTCGTTTCGGGCGGTTCGGGGGCGCCTGGGGCCGGTGCGAGTTCCGTGATGACCTTCCGGGCGGTCGCCAGGTCGGCGAGCCGTGCTTCGGCCTCCGCCAGAGCGGCGGTCAACTGCTCGATCTGGTCGTGCAGTTCGCCGATACGGGCTGCGGTCGTGTCGTGCTGGGCTGGAGGTCGACGAGGAGTTCGGTGATGTTCACGCGGTCAGCTCGAAGGTGTCGCGCCAGGCCGGGCTCGGGGTGGTGAGGCGGCGGGTCATGTTCGCGATCGAGGCCCAGTAGACGCGCGAGGCGGAGGTGTCGGGGCGGTGGTCGCACTCGCGGGCCAGGCGGCGGTGCAGCATCAAGGTGCCGTTGACCTGCTCCACGATCCACCTTTTCGGTTGGGGGGCGAAGCCTTTGCCCTGGTCGTCGGGGTTGCGGCGGACGACCTCGACGTCGATGTCCAACAGGGCGCCGTGGATGAGGACTTCGTCCTTGAAGCCCTGGTCGACCAGGGCCTTCTCCAGCCGGTTGCCGCACCTCTCGGCCGCCTGGTCGAGCAGGGTGGTGCCGGCCGTGTTGTCGTGGGTGGAGGCGGCCAGCACGACGACGCCGATGATCAGTCCCAGGACATCGACGGCGAGTCCCCGCTTGCGGCCCGACACCTTCTTGTTCGCGTCCAGCCCCGTCGTGACCTTGGGGACACCCGCGGCCGCGCGCACGGACTGGGTGTCGATGATGACGAGGGACGGGTCCTCTAATCGGCGGGCCTTCTCCCGCACCTGGCAGCGCAGAAGCTCCTGGATGCGCTGGTCAAGCCCGTCCTCGCGCCACAGGCCGAAGTAGTAGAACACCGCGGACCAGGCCGGGAAGTCGTGAGGCAGATAGCGCCACTGGCAGCCCGTCCGGTTCTGATAGAAGATCGGGTTCACGACCTCCCGCAGGTCACAGGACCCCGGATCGCCGGTCGCCGACCGCTTCACCCGGCCCTGCTTCCAGGCCGTGATCATCGGCTCGATCAACGCCCACTGCTCGTCCGCTAAGTCACTCGGGTACGGATCTCTCTTCACGCCCCGCACCTCAGCATGGACATGCTCACCAGGCGGCCCGCGCGACGATCAGTCCCACGATCGAGCGATCACGAACCGAGGAAGATCGGACTTAACGCCCTCTCAAAGCCGTTCGATCTTTCCTTCGATCCCATCGCGCGTGCCGAGGAGCACTGGAGGCAGCGCTGGGGTCACGTGCTGTCGATGGCGGCGATCACGTCTGTCATGCGGGCCCAGCAGATCCTTCTCACCGAGGTCGACGCGGTGGTCAGGCCGTACGGGCTGACGTTCGCGCGGTACGAGGCGTTGGTGCCGCTCACCTTCTCCAGAGTGGGGGAGCTGACCATGTCGAAGATCAGTGAGCGTTTGATGGTGCACCCGGCATCTGTCACGAACACGGTGGACCGGCTCGTGAGCTCCGGGCTTGTCGACAAGCGGCCCAACCCGAAGGACGGGCGGGGGACGTTGGCATCGATCACCGTGAAGGGGCGGGAGGTTGTCGAGGCGGCGACACGTGATCTGATGCTCATGAACTTCGGTCTCGGCGCCTACGACGCCGAGGAATGCGAAGAGATCGTCGCCCTCCTCCGCCCCCTGCGCATGGCCGCCGACGACTTCACACCACCGTAAGCACGCGGACAGCCCACAGAGGGATCCGTTGGGAGGGTGCGCGGTACTGCTGTCTGGAGAGGCTGGTGGCGGTCAGTTCTCCGGGGCCTGGTGGAGGATACGAGTGACGGCGAGGATGCGGCGGTTGTGGTCCTCGGAGAGACCGGTAGGCCCAGCTGTGCGGAGATGGTCGGAGATGGCGGCCACCTGCTTCTCGACCTTCTCGACGGTCCCGGACGAGACGTGCAGGCCGCGTTCGAGCGACCCGTGGCCACGAGGGAGAGGACCCCGCGGGCTCCGTAAGGGCCGTAGTTGTCGGCGTGGATCCGGCCTGTCCGTTTGGTGAGTTGATCGTCGCGCCGGCCGCGGGCCGACTGTGGGCCGGTGTGGGCGGCGTAGCAGGTGCTCGGTGCGTCCGTCTCGGCGAGGACGTCGCAGATCGGCTGGACGCCAAACGTTTCCTCGTGCTGGTCGATGTAGGCGACCTTCATCGCAGCGGATGCTCCAGCTCCACGATCCGAGCCGCCTCTGCGCTGGTCATGCCTGGCAGGACGGCGTCGTCGACCTCGACCCCGCTTCACTCATCCCCGCAAAGCCTCGGGATGCGCTTCCAGTTGGTCGGCGGTGCATTTGATCGCCGCGGCCCGGCTGGCCGGGTCCTTGCGGGCCTCGATCGTCAACCGCGTTGCACGCTTGCGCAGTTCGTCCGGGTACTGGCGAGGTCCAGCCAAGCTCGGCGTCCAACCCGGAACACACCAATGTCTCCATCAGACCCGGGGCGATTCAGACGGTGATCATGTGCCGAACACGAACGGCATGACGATGCCGATCAGGGCGAGCGCCTCACAGAAGGCGAAGCCGAGGATCTGGTTGGCGCGGATGAGGCCGGCGGCCTCGGGCTGGCGGGCCAGCGCCTGGGTGCCATTACCGAAGATGATGCCGACGCCGATGCCGGGGCCGATGGCAGCGAGACCGTAACCGATGGAACCGAGGGAGCCGGAGACCTCAGCAGCAAGAGTGGACATGCCGTTACTTCCTTTTCTATACGAACCAGTGGGGGTGCCCACCGGACGACCTGAGGTGATTGGACGGGTGGGGCTCGGTGAGATCTCTCGAAATCATAGTTCTTACGTGAAGAGTTCGTGATCTTGGTCCATCTGCCGGCGATGTGGCCCCGCGTCTTCAAGGGCGTACTGGCGCCGCCAGAGGCGTCGTTGGGTGCCTGGTGCAACGTCAGCGACGCCAAGATCGAGACTTCCGGTGACGTACTACTGGACATGTACGAGAGCGTCGCGGTCTGCGAGCGGTCACGGGTTCCGGCTCTGTGGGAGATCTTGTGATGCCGGTCGGGTTCAGCGGTTGAGGAGTGCGCATCGGCAGAGAAGGTCGAAGTGCGCGCGACCGAAGTCCATGCTCTTGAGGAGCCTGAGAAGCTGTTTTCGATCCGCTGATCTGTGACACTCCGTGGCGGCAGGCGGAATCGGTCGACTGTGTGCCGCGATAGGAGATGCGTTCGGGCAGGAGCGGGACGGTTCGTGCGTGAAGCGGGATATTCCCGGTCAAGCATGGTGACCATAGTGCGGTCGGCGGAGCCTGTCGGGCATGCGGGCTGGGGCTGTCGAGGCCGGTGGACCGCCGGCCTCCTTCGGCCCGTCCAGGAGTGGGTTCCTGTGACCCAGACGATCGGCAGCGTGCCGTACGACCGCTTCGATGCTCTCGTGGACCAGTCGGTAGAGCTGGTCAGGGTGATGACGGGGTGCCAGTGGGCCCTGGGGGACATCGCTCTGGAGATCGCCCCCTTGCGGTCGCACGGCGGGAACATGGCTCTCGGCGAGGGCGAGGAGATCGGAGTGGAGGGCGCGTTGCGCCTGTTCGCCGAAGCGGTGGGGCTGTCCTTCCATACGGTGCGCACGTATCGGTGGGTGGCCGCGCAGTGGCCCCAGGACCAGCGCCAGGACGGCGTCTCTTTCGAGGTCCACCGCATCCTCGCGGCGAGTGAGGACGCGTACGAGCTGATCCGGAATCCGCCGGTGAACGAGCGGACGGGGCAGGCGAGGTGGAGCGGGGATGCCGCGAAGCGGGCGGCGGGGTGGGCGACCGCGACGCCGGTGACGGTGGCAGAGAAGGTTGATGCGATCCGGGATCTCGCGGCCGACGAGCAGGTCGCTGCCCTGGCGGCGTGCGAGCTGCTGCACCGGCCCGAAGTGGTTTTCCGTGCCATGCGTGATGCGGAAGCCCGTGAGCTGGTGAATCAGGCCCAGTTCGAGCAGGCCGAACTCGTCGAGGACAGCGACGAGGAGGACTGGTGGGACGCGTCCGGGACCGATGGCGAGGACGAAGGGGATCCGGTCACGATCGTGCGGGGCTTTCATCGCGCGATGGAGTTCACCGACTTGATCGGGGTGTGCCAGGGGTTCGTCGCCGGGGCGAGCCGATTGGTGCCCAAGCTCCGCGGCCGCGAGTTCACCGAGTCGCAACACGCCCTGGTCACACGCCACCTGGAGAAAATTCGGGCGACGGCGGACTGGATAGAGACCGCCGTCTCAACGGGCAAGGTCGACCTCGATGAGGCCCTGGCCGAGCTGTTGCGGGGCCAGTAGCCATGAAGCGGCGGGCGGGACTGCCCGCTCACAATCACGGCGATGCCGTCCGCAAGGCCCTGCTCGAAGCCAAGCCCGCCGGCCTGAGTCGTAAGCAGCTGATCTACGCCACCAAGCGGACGCCCGCGCAGGTCTGGACGGGCATCCGGTTCCTGCGGAAAGTCGCGGTCAAGGAAGGGCTGCCGCCAGTGACCTTCAACAAGACGGACGGCTTCCAGCTGTCCGACGACCCCGCCGTGTGGATCGCCTACGAACGCGCGATCTTTACGGCCGAGTTGCACCGGATCACCAACTTCATCACCGGGATCGTCGCCTCGCACGCCAAACGCACCCCTGATGACGAGTGGGCCCGCCTCGTGCTCGACCAGCTCGGCGGCGTCAAGGCCACCCTGGAAGTCCTCTCCCGCATGGAACGCTGACATGACCCGCACCGACAACACCCCGGCCGAGCGCCGACCGTTCTACCCCAGCGACATGACGGACGCCGAGTGGGCCGTCATCGAATCCCTCCTTCCCACCCCCGCCTGCCAGTTGCCCGGCGGCGGGCGCCCCGAGAAGCACCCGCGCCGCAACGTCGTCGATGCCATCCGCTACGTGAATGACAACGGATGCAAATGGCGCTCCGTACCCGCCGACTTCAAAATCCCCTGGCCTACGGTCTACGGGTTCTTCAAGCGGTGGCGGGCCAGCGGAGCCCTGGCCCGCCTCCATGCCGAGCTGCATGAACAGGTCCGCGTCCATGACGGGCTCAACCCCCGCACCGTCGCCGTGATCCTGGACTCGCAGTCCGTCAAGGGCGCCGAGACGGTCGGCCAGGACACCCGCGGATTTGACGGCGGGAAGTTGATCAACGGGAGGAAGCGACACATAGCGGTAGACATGCGGGGAATGCCCCTGTCCGTCATGGTCGGCGTCGCCACCCCGCACGACAGCGTTCCGGCCCGCGACCTGCTCTTCCGCCTGCGCCTGACGCATCCCGAACTCACCGCGGTCTGGGCCGACTCCGCCTACGGCGGCACCCTCATCGGCTGGTCCCACGACCGCCTGGACCTCACCCTCAAGACCGTCCCCCGCCGCACCGACCAGGACGGCTTCGCCGTCCTGGCAAAAAGGTGGCGCGTCGAGCGGGCGATCTCGTGGATCATGCGGGCCCGCAGAAACGTCCGCGATTACGAGCGGCTCATCTCGCACAGCGAGGCCCACCTTCTCTGGACTTTCGTCACGCTGATGGCCCGTCGTCTTACTCGTCCGCCCCGTCCGCCCCGCTCGGCGCCCCGCCCTGTCGAGGAGATCGCCAAGGTCACCGAGCTCAAGCCCATCCGCCTGAGGCCGCAGGCGCAGACCATCCGCCTGGCTTCCGCCTCCTTGAACTGACTAAGCCGGCTCCGGGAATCCTCCGGGGGGTGATCATGCTGTCAGGGGCGACGGAGGATTCTTCTGGGCGATCGGCGGTGTGCCGGTCGAGCCTGGCCAGCAGACCGTCCAGGCCGGAGGTGGTGAACTTCCACCGGACGCGACGGCAGGGCGGGATCCCCTGTCAGCGGACGACGTCGAAGACGTTCTTCTGCAGGCCGTTGGCGTAGACCTCGTGCTCGACCAGCTTCAGTTTCTGGGTGTCCTTGTCCGTGGCGCTGAACAGACGCTTGCCGGCGCCGAGCAGGAGCGGGAAGACGAGCAGGTGGTAGCGGTCGATCAGGCCGGCGTCCGAGAGGCTCTGGTTCAGGGCGGCACTGCCGTGGACGATGATCGGGCCGCCCTCGGTCTCCTTCAATGCGGCGACCTCGTCGAGCGAGCGCAGGATCGTGGTCTCGCCCCAGTTCAATACCAGGCCGTCGTCGGTGAGGGTGGTGGAGACGACGTACTTCGGCATCACCTTGTAGTCGGCGAAGTCCTCCATGTCCGGCCACACCGGGCTGAACGCCTCGTAGCTGGCCCGGCCCATCAGCATCGCGGTGGCTTCCTGCTGCTCCTGGCCCTTGATGGCGAACGCCTCGGGGAGGAACTCGATGTCCTTGAAGGTCCACCCCGAGTTCCGGTAGCCGGGCTCGCCGCCCGGAGCCTCCACGACGCCGTCGAGCGAGATGAAGGCGGTGCTGATCAGGGTGCGCATCTAAGGTTCCTCGGTGTCTCGTGGCCGGTTCTCAGCAGGCTCGGTCGGTGCACGCTGTGACCACACTCGTGGCTGCAGCGCACCAACCATGATCTATGACTGCGGATCGTGGAGAAAATCACCGGCCGTTGCCCGTCCCCCCTGATGGCCTCGGTCATCAGGAGCGCCTCCGGGAGCCATGCAGGTGCCCGGCCACGGGACCTACCAGCAGCGCAAATCGAAGATCAAAAATGGACTCTCACGGAGCGTCACAGATCAGCGGATCGAAAACAGCTTCTGACTCTGCAGACATGCCCTTCGACTTGGCCCGAGTCCCAGGTGGAGGGCAGGCTCCCCGACCGCGCCCCAGACCACCAACCGCAAGATGGTCCGTAGGCGGAGCATCAGGACAGAGTCGCCCGCGCACCCCCTGCGCTTACGCGGACTTGTCACAGGAAACGCCAGAATGCGCCCCACACCCATGAAAGGTGACCGCGAAGCGAGATCGCGCACCGACATGGAATAGACCATCCCGCTTTAGTGTGCGCTTGGTTCCGGAGCTGTGTCATCCGCACACTCTGGTCCGGGACGCAGCGACGGCCCCGGCCTCAAAGACGAGGTAACAACTGTGAGCACGGAAACCGCCTCCAAGGGCGGCGCCGCCGAACAGTCAACCGCGCACGACGCGGGCGACGCCGGATACAGCAAGGGCCTCAAGGCCCGTCACGTAAACATGATCGCGATCGGTGGCGCGATCGGTACCGGCCTGTTCCTCGGAGCAGGCGGCCGCCTCCATGACGCGGGTCCCGCCCTGGCCATCGCCTACCTGGTCTGCGGCATCTTCGCCTTCTTCGTCGTGCGCGCCCTCGGCGAACTGGTCGTCTACCGGCCCTCCTCCGGTTCGTTCGTGTCCTACGCACGAGAGTTCCTCGGCGAGAAGGGCGCCTACGCCGCTGGCTGGATGTACTTCCTGAACTGGGCTACGACCGGTATCGCGGACATCACCGCCGTCGCGCTCTACGCCCACTACTGGGCCGCCTTCACCAGCATCCCGCAGTGGGTACTCGCCTTCATCGCGCTCGCTGTGGTGTTCGTGGTCAACATGATCTCGGTGAAGCTCTTCGGCGAGATGGAGTTCTGGTTCGCGGTGATCAAGGTCGCCGCGCTTGTGGCCTTCATGCTGATCGGCATCTGGCTGCTCGTCACCCAGCAGCCGGTCGACCAGGTCACCCCCGGTCTCTCCGTGATCAGCGATAACGGTGGCTGGTTCCCCTCCGGCATCCTGCCCGTCGTCCTGGTGATGCAGGGCGTCGTCTTCGCCTACGCCTCCCTCGAGCTGGTCGGTGTCACCGCCGGCGAGACCGCCGAGCCGCGCAAGGTCGTACCCAAGGCCGTCAACGCCATCATGTGGCGGGTCCTCGTCTTCTATGTCGGCTCGGTCGTGCTCCTGGCCCTGCTGATGCCGTCCTCGGCGTACTCGGCGGACGAGAGCCCGTTTGTGACCGTGCTCTCCAACATCGGTGTCCCGCACGCCGGTGACGTGATGAACCTGGTCGTCCTGACCGCGGCCATGTCGTCACTGAACTCCGGCCTGTACTCCACCGGCCGCATCCTGCGCTCGATGGCCATGGCCGGCTCGGCCCCGAAGTTCACCGCGCGCATGAACAAGAACCAGGTGCCCTACGGCGGCATCGTCCTCACCTCGCTCGTGTGCGTGCTTGGTGTCGCCCTCAACGCATGGCTGCCGGAACAGGCCTTCGAGATCGTGATCAACTTCGCCTCGCTCGGCATCATCTCCACCTGGATCACAATCATGATCTGCCACCTGAAGTTCGTGAAGAAGACGGAGCAGGGTGAGCTGGAACGCCCCACGTTCCGCCTGCCCGGCACGCCGATCACCAACTACGTCACCATCGCCTTCCTGCTCGGTGTCCTGGTCCTGATGTGGTTCGACCAGCCCATCGGGCGCACCACGATTCTCTGCCTGCCGCTGATCGCTCTCGCACTCGTCGCGGGCTGGTTCAAGGTCCGCGGCCGCGTCGCCGCGATCGCAAGGGAGCGCGAGAAGACCGGCGACAGCCTCGGCTGACCCGCCTCACACCCGAGGACAGGTCGGCGACCAGGTCCTATGTCACGGCTTCGGCCCGGTGGTGCTGCTCGTAGGGCGGGGACGTGCTGACGAGCCGTGGTTCGGCAGTGCGCCGAGTCGTCCGATCACGCCGGTGGTGACGTCGGTCCAGGGCCAGTGGCAGGCGAACCTCAGGTTTCGACGGCGGGCGGTGGTGACGAGCTGGCGGCCAGGAAGCCGAGGGTGAGTTGGACGATCTCGAGCCAGATCTGGTTATGCGTGGTGTCGTGCAGTGGGAGGTCGCGCAGGCCGGTGGCTCGGGCGGCGCGGATGCGGTCCTCGGCGCGGGCGCGACGGCGGTGGCGCGGTTCGAGTGCGGCGACCGATTTGCCGGGCGGGTTGGTGGCGAACGTGGTGAGTCGCAGCCCGCCTGCGTCGGTGAGCCTCAACTGGGCGCCGGGGTACGGGCGTTCTCTGCGCACGATGAGACGCATGCCCTTCGGGCAGTCACTGACGGCGTCGTTTTCGGCGACCCAGGCGCTGTCACGGACGTTACCGTCGCCGTCGACGGCGGGCGTCCACGCGAAGCCGGGCACCTTGAGGATGGCCTGATGGATGGCGTCGGTGATGGTCACGCCGACCGAGTAGGACAGCCATCGGCCGCACGTCGCAGTGGTGCTGCGCGTGCGGCCACACAGACCGGAAGAACCGTGTGGCCAGGAACTTTTCATTTGTCGGGGCTGCGGCGTTGTTGCGCACGCGGACCGGAACGCTTCCCACAACATCGCCCAGCGCGGCGTGATCGTGTGGAACGCGGGGCGTGAGTCACGCGTTCCGGCCACCCAGACACCTGGCTGAGCGGCCAAGACGCGGGAGCCAACCCGACAGCCAGCCGGGCGCTACCTGCAGGCTCGGGGCTTCAGCCCCGAGAAGTAGACGATCGGCTGCGTCGACGGGCGCGCACGTACTCGACCAGCAGGGGGATGACGGAGAGGGTGACCAGAGCGACGAGGATGAACTCAATGTGGTTCTTGACGAAGGCGATCTGTCCGAGGAAGTAGCCGAGGACGATCACGCCCACGGCCCAGAGGGTGGCTCCGATGATGTTGAACGGGGTGAAGGTGCGGTAGGGCATTTTGGTGACCCCGGCGATGATCGGGGTGAAGGTGCGTACGACGGGGACGAAGCGGGCCAGCACGAGGGAGCGGGGGCCGTGCTTGTCGAAGAAGGCGCGGGCTTTGTCGACGTTCTCGTGCTTGAAGAGGCGGGAGTCGGGACGCCGGAAGAGGGCGGGGCCGACCTTGCGGCCGAAGAGGTAGCCCGCTTGGTCTCCGAGGACGGCTGCCAGAGTGGCGAGGAGGCAGATCAGCCACAGGGGCTGGGTGAGGTACTGGTGGCCGGCCACGAGCAGGCCGGTGGTGAACAGCAGGGAGTCTCCGGGGAGGAAGAAGCCGATCAGGAGGCCGGACTCGGCGAAGACGATGACGAGGATCCCGAGGAGCCCGAAGGTCGAGATGAGGTGGTCAGGATCGATCCACTGGGGACCGAGGGCGAGCGGCATGCTGGAGCTCCTGAGGGAAAGGGGGGGCGGGGTAAGGGGCGGCGGGCCGGCCCCTGTTCGCCCGGGGCGCGGGCGGGTCAGGCGTTGAGCACTCCGGTGCTCAGGAGGGTGATCAGCAGAATGCCAGCCGCGATGCGGTGGACGACGAACGCGTTGAAGGCGTCCTTGGCGACGAACTGCAGCCGCCAGGCGATGGAGGGGCGCAGGCCACGGCGAACGGAGCGCCATCACGGTGCGCCGTGACCACCAGCCGGGCGGTCGGCAAGGTGCAGCCGACCAGAGACAGGACGAGTGGCGCCCGCCATCGGGGGCCGGAGTGTCGGGGGACGTAACCGGAGGGCTCGGGCATCAGGCATCCTTGACAGGGCTGTGCGGTCGCGGAAACGCCCTGGGCGCTGGGGCCACTGAACGTACCGTATCTTCTATGCGCGAATAGAAGATACGGTGAGCGTAGACGACTCATACCGGGAGGGCGAAATTGGGCGCTCAGGAAGAACTGCCGGGCCCAGAGGGCCGGCGCCGCGCGAACGGCGCCCTGGAGGGCGAGATCCTCACCGTCCTGCACGCCGCCGGTCAGCCCCTGACACCCGGCGAGGTCTGCGAACGCCTCACCCGTTCCCCCGCGCACACCACGGTGGCCACGACTCTGGCACGCCTCCAGACCCGCGGCCTGCTGGAACGCTCACCCCGAGGGCGCAGCTACACCTACGCACCAGTCGCGGACGAGTCCGGTCTGACCGCACGACACATGCACACGGTCATGACTCAGGGGCAGGACCGCACGTCGGTCCTCACGCACTTCGTGGGCGAGCTGTCGGACGACGACGAAGAACTCCTGCGGGCCCTGCTGGGCAGCGGCGAGTAGAGGGCAACCGTGCGCCCCGCCCTGTACTTGCCTTTGCTGCTTCCCGCCGTGGGAGCCTTCGCCGCCGGCCCCCTCGCCCGGCGGATGAACCCGCGCCCGGCCACCTGGCTCCTCACCACCGCCGCCCTGATCCTGGCAGGCTCCAGCACTCTGGTCCTAGGGCTGCTCACCGTCTCCGGACTGGCCCGTATCCCACTGGTGGAATCACTGAAGGGCTATTCCCCCGAGGCCGTCGCCCGCCACGACCCGACCGCCTGGCCGGCGGCCGTGGCCGCGGGCATCCTGCTCGTGCTCGTGACCGCCGCCACCGCGCGCCTGGCCGTGCGCCGGGCCGGCGCACTGTGGTCGGCGGCGCTCGACGCCGCGTGCCTGCCCGGACCCGGCACTGTTGTCGTCACCGAGGACCACGGCCCGCACGCCTACGCCGTTCCCGGACTGCCCGGCCGCATCGTGATCTCCCACGGCATGCTCGACGCCCTCGGCCCCGCCGGCCGCGAGATCCTGTTGGCGCACGAATACGCCCACCTGCGCCACCACCACTACGCCTTCGTGTCTCTGACTCACTTGTGCGCTGCGGCCAACCCCCTGCTTCGACCGCTGGCCAACACCGTGGCGTACACCGTGGAACGGTGGGCCGACGAACAAGCCGCCGAGGACACCGGCAACCGGCGGGCGGTCGCCGAGACCGTCGCGAGAGCCGCCGTCGCCACCAAGCGCAGCCACCAGAGCGGGCGGTATGTGCCGGCCGTTGCCCTAGGCCTGCTCGACCGTGCGGTCGGTCCGGGGACAGTGCCTCGACGGGTGGCCGCGTTGCTCCAGCCCCCGCCACGCAGCCGACCTCTCCTTCTGCTGGCCACCGGCACTCTCCTGCTGGCTGGCAGCCTGTGCGCATTCGAAGCGGCACACGCCCTGCACGAGTTCCTGGAACTGGCCCATGCGTCAACGACCCGGGGCTAAAGTCCTGGGCTTGCACAACGGGCGCCACTGGCTGTGGTGCTGCGTTTGCGTCCGGTCCCCCGCCGTGGTTTTCGGCGTGGGCCTGGGGCGGTTGACTGCACCCCGCGTCGCCACAACACTTCGCCGCGCTGGCGAATGTTGCGGGAGCTGTTCCGGTCTGCGTGATCAACGAATCCACAGGACCGGCACGCGAACCAGGCCTGGGAGACCCGGTTCGCTTTGTCTACGTGACTGCATTCGGCGCACGTGCGCGAGGTGTACGCCGGATCGACGTGCACCACCGGCACCCCTGCTATGCGGGCCTTGTACGCGATGAAATCTCCGAGCTGGGCGAAGGACCAGCAGGAGTGGGTGGCCCGTTGGGGCTTGCGAAGCCGTACCCGATCACGGATCCCTGTCAAATCTTCCAGGGCGATTCCGCGACCGGTGCGTGTCGCCTCGGCCACCACATGTTTCGCGATCTTGTGGTTGATGTCCTTGGCCCGCCGGGCCTCCTTGCGCCGCCGCTTCTTCAAGCGGCGCTTGGCCGACGGGGTGTTCTTGCGCTGCAGTTTCGTCCGCAAACCACGCTCGCGGGACCGGCCGCGGTTCAGCTGCCGCCCGGCCATGATCTCGCCGTCCGACGTGGTCGCGATGTTCACAATCCCCAGGTCCAGGCCGAGGAACTGGGTTGCGCCGGTGTTCAGTTCGGCCTCGAGGATCTCACAGGTGGCGTTCAAGAACCACATGCCGTCGCGGTACAGCAGGTCCGACTCACCCTTGCGGTAGCGGGCCAGTCGCTCCAGGTGCTCGGGGGAGACGGTGAACGCCACACCTTTGACCCGACCCTCAAGCGTCCAGATGGAAACGGTGCGGTCCTCCATCTGCCAGGACAGCATCCGGTCGTCATAGGGCTGTGCGCCCTCGGGCCGGAAGGCCACCGGCTTCTCCACCGCCCGCCGGTAGCGCTTGGAGAAGGGCTTGCCGAGGTTCCCGGCTGCCAGGTTCGCCTCGAGGGTCGTATACGCGTCACATCTTCTTGATGACGTGCTGGGCCGCCTGCGCGCCCAGCCCCCACCGCTCCTTGACCTGGGCGTAAGTGTGCTTGCGCAAGGCGTAGACGAACTTCTCGTCCTGTTCGAAAGCGACCTCGGAAACCCAGGTCGCCGCCACGTTGCACGTATGCAGGGTTGCCTCAAGTGCCGCCGCCTGCACGGGCGTCGGGAGCAACTTCACCTGCACGGCCAACTTCACCCACCCGACGCTACACACCCACCCATGCCCCGGCATTCGAACGCCGAATATTCCTCACCGGACTCTCCGAGCCGGCCCTCCTGAGACCGCTCCGCGCCCCACGCTGCTGCGGTGCTCCACACCGCTACAACGGGATGCGATCCTTCCCGGGCAGGACCGCGACCGAGATTCTTTCGTAGTGCATCGGTCGTCAGGTCGGGGGAAGCGAGTCTTCTGTTCTGGCGCTGAGAGCACGACGAGTAGATCGCCTTCCCCCGCCGCTACCTCCCCGAAGGCAGCATGGACGAGATCTGCCTCGAGCTCCCGGACAGTGCCCCGCACTACCCAACGCCACCAACAAGCCGACCAGTTGACCGGCTGCACCGTCCGACGGGACGCCATCCTTCGCGGCTAGCGTACCCGGCTGCCGCGAAGTCCCGCCCCGTTGGGGACCCATACCAAGTTCGTGAACCGCACCCGGTTGCGCACGATCGGTCACCAAACGTGACACTGACGTCCGAATAGCAGGCGTTTATATCCTCTTTCAAGATATATAAACCAGAATGTCGCCCTCTGTGTCCCCCCAGTGAACAGGCAGCACGATGACCCCGACGGACACGCAGCCAAAGCAGCCCGGCGAGACTCCGGAGCTCCAGCACACCCTCAAGCAGCGCCATCTCTCGATGATCGCGCTCGGTGGCGTGATCGGTGCCGGCCTCTTCGTGGGCTCCGGCGCCGGCATCGCCGCCTCGGGCCCCGCGATCGTCCTCCTCTTCGCGGGCGCCGGCTTCATGGTCATGCTGATCATGCGGATGCTCGGCGAGATGTCCGCGGCCCGCCCGGCCTCCGGCTCCTTCTCCGTGCAGGCAGAGCGGGAGCTGGGCCCGTGGTCCGGCTTCATGTCCGGCTGGACGTACTGGATCATGCTCTGCGTCGGCGTCGCCTCCGAGGCGGTAGCGGCCGGCGCCTACGCCGAGAATCTCATCGGACTGCTGCCCGCACAGGCGTGGATGGCCCTGTTCATGGCCTTCTTCTGCTTCACCAACCTGGCCGCGGTGAAGAACTTCGGCGAACTGGAGTTCTGGTTCGCCGCCCTCAAGGTCGGCGCGATCGTGGCCTTCCTGATCCTGGGCGTCCTCGGCATCTGCGGTGTCATCGGCGACGCCCCCGGCATGGACAACCTCACCGGCCACGGCGGCTTCTTCCCTACCGGCATGTCAGGACTGGCCGCCGGTGTGCTCACCGCCGTCTTCGCCTACGGCGGTCTGGAGACCGTCACCATCGCCGCCGCCGAGTCCGACGACCCGGTCGGCAACGTCGCCCGCGCCGTCCGCACCGCCGTCTGGCGCATCGCGATCTTCTACGTCGGCTCGATGGCGGTCGTCGTCACCCTGGTTCCCTGGGATTCCCCGGCCCTCGCCACCGACGGCCCGTACGTCGCCGTCCTCGACGAGCTCGGCATCCCCGCCGCCGGCAAGATCATGCAGGCCGTCGTCCTGGTCGCACTGCTCTCCGCGATGAACGCCAACATCTACGGCGCCTCCCGCATGTCGCACTCGCTCGCGCTGCGCGGCGAGGGACCGGCCTTCCTGCGCAAGATCGTCAAGGGGGTGCCGATGTCGGCGGTCATGGCGTCCTGCGCTTTCGGCTTCTTCGCCGTCGTACTGAACATGGTCTCGCCGGACAAGGTGTTCACCTGGCTGATGAACACCACCAGCGTCGCGATCCTGATCGTGTGGACCCTCACCTGCGTCACCCAGCTGAGGATGCGCCGCCGCCTGGAGCGCGAGGCACCCGAGCTGCTCGTGGTGAAGATGTGGGGCTTCCCGTACCTCACTTATCTCGTCCTGGTTGCGATCGCGGGCATCTTCGTGGTGCTCGCCTCCACCCCTGACGGCCGTGATCAGCTGCTCGTCTCGGCCGTGATCTTCGGGGCGCTGGCGATCAGCGGCGTGGTGCGCGTGCGGCGACGGAGGCGCGCGGCTCACTGAGAGCATCCGCCAGTAGGGCGTGAGCCGGGGCCGTCAGATGCGGGGCCTGGCGGGCCAACTGCCCAAGCAGAGGGCGTAGCAGGCTGCGCTCGGGTGTGGGGTCGGGATCCTGCAGGGAAAATTGGACAAACTAGATATATAGGATGGTCCCGCTTACGCTTTGGTGAGCAACGTGTGTGTTCTTGTTGACTTTGGTTTGCGACGACGTGGTCAATGAGGGTGGATGCGGGCGGTCCGGGGGTGCGACTCCGGTGCCGTTGCTTTCCGGGCGTGAGTGCCCCGCCGGCGATGGCATCGGCGGGGCACTCACGTGTCGGGGGCGGGGTCCGGGTTCGGTTCTGTCGGCCCGCGTATGTGCATACTGTGGCCCGCCCGTCTGTGGACCCACTTACGGGGTCAACTCTGCGCAGGCATCCAACACTCCGGCCGCAAGCGCAACCGGCGCCGCGAGCTGGACCTCAAGCTGCGGCGCAGACTTCAGCATGATCTAGCGAGGAACCCCGGGTGTTCACGCCCGGGAGGAATCGCTTCCTTGGGTAAGCGGCGCGGAGCGCCGCAGCAGTGGGCCGCAGGCGAATGCCTCACTCCGAGCGCTTCTGGTTTTCGATGTACTCCTTGACCACCGCCAAGGGTGCGCCACCGCATGAGGCGGCGAAGTAGGACGGGGACCAGAAGTGGTCTGCCCACTGGTACGTGCGGATGTGCTCGGGGAACTCCTGGCGGAGCCTGCGGGCGGATACGCCCTTGAGGGAGCCGACGAGGCGGGACAGGGCGACCTTGGGCGGATAGTGCACGAGCAGGTGCACGTGGTCCTTCTCGCCGTTGAATTCGACCAGCTCCGCGCCGAAGTCGGCACAGACGTCACGCATGACGTCCTCGCAACGGCGAAGAATCTCGCCGGTGAAGGGTCCGCGCCGGTACTTCGGTGTGAAGACCAAGTGGGCGTGGAGGGTGTAGATGACTGTTCTTCCCCTGCGGATGCTGGGGTTTGGTTCCCATCGAGGTGACATAGATCAATGCTAAAGTGAACGGCGTGAAGACCGTCGTGCAGGTGAAGCTCGTGCCGGACGCCGTGCAGGCGTCCGCGCTGGAGCGCACCCTGCGCGCGGTCAACGACGCTGCCTGCTGGGTGACCGCGGACGCCGCCTACGGCTTCAGTAAGGGCTGGCGGTTCGAGCTCGAGCAGGCGGACGTCTTCCACGTCATGGCCACCACGAGGCACGACACCGTAGTTACCCGCTGGGCACTCGACCATCCCGTCCACGACCTGTTCACCGGCCTGCCGCGGCAGAAGTGGAAACGCCGGTCCTGCGGCGCGGGAGCCCACGGGCAACGCATCTACGACTGGGCACGCGTCGAAGTCCGCCCCTGGCACCGCGAAGACCGCCGGCACTGGGTGCTCGCCCGCCGCAGCGTTAGCCGGCCCGATCAGATCTCCTACTACATCGCCTATTGCCCCGCCGACACCACGCTGGACGAGGTGATCCGCATCGCCGGAAGCAGGTGGGCGGTCGAGGAATGCTTCCAGACGGCGAAGCAGGAATGCGGCCTGGGCGACTACCAAGTCCGCCGCTACCCCGGCTGGCACCGTCACATGACTCTCGCCATGGCTGCCACGCCTGCCTGACCGTCCTGCGGGCCCGAGAGCTCGACACGGACAAAGCAGAAACGGATCCTCCCAGCTCATCCACCTCAGCCTCGCCGAAATACGACGCCTGACCACCTGCCTCACACACCGCCGACCACCCCACATCGACCACATCCTGCACTGGTCCTACTGGCGCCGCCGACGACAACACCAAGCCCGCATCAGCCACTACAAACGACGCGGGCACACACCACCAGAAACTGCCCAGCCATCAGGACAAAGGCCGTTGCAGTACTAAACATCAAGCTCATTGCCGGTGGGGGCGGATGGTGTTGCCAGTTTTGACTGGATGAGGTGCATGAGGGAGGGGTCATCGAGTGTGGTGACGTCGCCCACCGCCCGGTTCTCCGCGACGTCGCGCAGCAGGCGGCGCATGATCTTGCCGGAGCGCGTGTAGGGGACCGAGGCCAGTGGCAGGATCCGCTTGGGCTTGGCGATCGGGCCGAGAGCGGTGCCCACGTGGGCGCGGAGGTCCGCCACCAGCGACTCGTCCTCCGCGTTCGCGCTGCCGCGCAGGATCACGAAGGCGACGATCGCCTGACCGGTCGTCTCGTCGGCGGCGCCGACCACGGCGGCCTCGGCGACGGCAGGGTGCGAGACGAGCGCCGACTCGACCTCGGTGGTCGAGATGTTGTGCCCGGAGACGAGCATGACGTCGTCGACCCGGCCGAGCAGCCAGATGTCGCCGTCCTCGTCCTTCTTGGCGCCGTCACCGGCGAAGTACGTGCCCTCGAAGCGGGACCAGTACGTGTCGATGAACCGCTGGTCGTCGCCCCAGATGGTGCGCAGCATGGAGGGCCACGGCTCGGTGAGGGCCAGGTTGCCACCGCCGCCGTTCGGCACCTCGTTGCCCTCGTCGTCGAGGACGGTCGCGGAGATGCCGGGCAGCGCGCGCTGGGCGGAGCCCGGCTTGGCCTCGGTGACGCCCGGCAGCGGCGAGATCATGATCGCGCCGGTCTCGGTCTGCCACCAGGTGTCCACGACGGGGCACTTGTCGGCGCCGAAGTTCTTCCGGTACCAGACCCAGGCCTCGGGGTTGATCGGCTCGCCCACGGAACCGAGCACGCGCAGGCTGCTCAGGTCGTACTTCGCGGGGATGTCGTCGCCCCACTTCATGAACGTACGGATGAGGGTGGGCGCCGTGTAGAGGATCGTGACGCCGTACTTCTGCACGATCTCGGAGATGCGGCCCTGGTGCGGGGTGTCCGGGGTGCCCTCGTAGATGACCTGCGTCGCGCCGTTCGAGAGCGGGCCGTACGTGATGTACGAGTGGCCGGTGACCCAGCCGATGTCGGCGGTGCACCAGTAGACGTCGGTCTCCGGCTTGAGGTCGAAGACGGCGTGGTGCGTGTAGCTGGCCTGTGTCAGGTAGCCGCCGGAGGTGTGCAGGATGCCCTTCGGCTTACCCGTCGTACCCGACGTGTACAGGATGAAGAGCGGCTGCTCGGCGTCGAAGGCCTCGGGCGTGTGCTCGGCGGACTGGCGGCCGACGAGGTCGTGCCACCAGACGTCGCGGCCCTCGGTCCACTCCACGTCCTGCTCGGTGCGGCGCACGACGAGGACCTTCTCGACGCCGTCCACGCGGCTGACCGCCTCGTCGACGGCCGGCTTGAGCGCGGACGGCTTGCCGCGCCGGTAGCCGCCGTCGGAGGTGATGACGACCTTGGCGTCGGCGTCCTCGATGCGCTTGGCGATGGCGTCGGCCGAGAAGCCGCCGAAGACGACGGAGTGCGCGGCGCCGATGCGCGCGCAGGCGAGCATCGAGATGACGGCTTCCGGGATCATCGGCAGGTAGACCGCGACCCGGTCCCCGGTCCGAACTCCCAGCTCTGTCAGGGCGTTCGCGGCCCGGCTGACCTCGTCCTTGAGCTCGGCGTAGGTGATCGCGCGGTTGTCGCCGGGCTCGCCCTCGAAGTGGATCGCGACGCGGTCGCCGTTCCCCGCTTCCACGTGGCGGTCGACGCAGTTGTACGCGACGTTGAGCTTGCCGTCCTTGAACCACTTGGCGAACGGCGGGTTCGACCAGTCGAGGGTCTCGGTCGGCTCGGTGTCCCAAGTGAGGCGGCGGGCCTGCTCGGCCCAGAAACCGAGCCGGTCAGCCTTGGCCTGCTCGTACGCCTCGGCCGTGACGTTGGCGTTCGCGGCCAGGTCAGCGGGCGGCGCGAAGCGTCGCTCCTCTTTCAAGAGGTTGGCCAGGAAGCGGCCTCGGCCCCGCGCATTCTGTGGGGCTTGTTCCGACGTTGTCATTCCGTTACCTCATTCAGACATGCCAGTTCCGCCAGACGCGTCACTGCGTGCGCGATGTTGGTGGCGAAGCCCGGCGCGATCCGGCCTGCGGCGAGGCCGGTGATCTCGTACCTGTGTGTGATCTTCGTGCCGCCGCCAGGCAGCGTCGACCACCTTCCGGCTTCCACCGGGGTCAGGTGGTGCAGGGCCTGCAGGTGTGCGGCTTCGCCGATGCGGGCGCGGTAGGCGAACCCCGTTCCTTCTGCAATATCGGTGAGCGCGATAGGCATGGGGGGTTCTCCCCGGGGCGTCACCGTGCCTTCCGCTCCTGAGCGGAACGGACCGTTTAACGTGGCCTCTGTTATTGCCCAGTCCCACAAGGGCCATTGATCGCAGTGGGTGTACAGCGGCCAGATCGACTCGCTGGCGGCATCGGTCCAGAACGAATACTCGTACTTCCACATTCAGTGGCTCACCCTTCTCCTGGGAAGCACTGCACGGCAGACGAGCGGCTGGACGGCGTCAAGGGACTTTCCAGCGTCCCTGCGCTGATGCCTGCCCAGAGCGAGTGCCTACCAAGATCATCTTGGCGTGTACGTCGCGCCCTGCGCCAAGGGCTAAAGCCCTTGGTCTCGGGGCCTTTGGGTCAATGTTGTGACCCTGTTGGCGATCTTGCCGGGGGTGCTGACAGTTCGCCTGTTCGGCAGTTCCCTGGAGTGAGGCGGGGTGGTTCCGGGGAGAGGGCCGGAGATGTCCTTCCGGGCCAGGAGTTACCAACGGATCCCGGCGCGAACGGTGTTGATGCTGATACAGGACCGGCTGGATGTGGTGTTCAAGGACGAGGAGTTCGATGACCTGGGGCATTCCCCTGAAAGCTGGACACCGTAGACACTGGATCTGAGGATCCGGGAGAACGGAGTCCCTGTGGGGATGAAGCACTACCCCGCCGAGTTCAAGGCGGACGCGGTCGCGCTGTGCCAGTCGCGGCCCGGGACGACGATCAAGGAGATCGCCGCCGATCTGGACATCAACCCGGAGACACTGCGGAACTGGCTGCGGGCGGCCGGCGACGGCGGACGCCGGGCCGGGAAGACCACCCCGGCGGTGCCGGTGACGGGGCTGGAGGCCGAGCTCGCCGCGGCGCGCAAGCGCATCGCGGAGCTGGAGATGGAGCGGGAGATCCTGCGCCGGGCGGCCAAGTATTTCGCCGGGGAGACGCGCTCGTGAACCGCTTCCAGTTCGTTGCCGACTTCAAGCGCCGTTTCGGCGTCAAGCGGTTGTGTTCGGTGCTCGATATCGCGCGCTCGAGCTTCTACCACTGGGTCAAGGCCGCACCGGGCCGGGCGGCGAGAGTGGCGGCCGAGGACGAACTCGCCGCCCGAATACGCACAGTCCACCAGGACTCCGACGGCACCTACGGCTCCCCGCGGGTCACCGCAGAACTCCGCGAGAACGGCGAGCACGTCAACCACAAGCGCGTCGAGCGCCCCATGCGCCGGCGCCGCATCGTCGGCATCCGCCTGCGCAAGAAGCACCGCACCACCATCGCGGACCCGGCCGCCGCGAAGGCACCGGACCTGATCGGACGGGACTTCACCGCCGAGTACCCGAACACCAAATACGTCGGCGACATCACCTACCTGCCGGTCAGCGGCGCGAAACCGCTCTACCTCGCCACCGTCATCGACCTGTGCTCACGCCGCCTGGCGGGCTGGGCGATCGCCGATCACATGCGGGCCGAGCTCGTCATCGACGCCCTGGCGGCCGCCGAGCGGACCCGCGGCAGCCTGGCCGGCGCGATCTTCCACGCCGACCACGGAGCCCAGTACACCAGCCGGGCCTTCGCCGAAGCCTGCAGGTCAGCAGGCGTGCACAGGAGCATGAGCGCGGTCGGCAGCAGCGCGGACAACGCCGCCGCCGAGTCGTTCAACGCGTCCCTGAAACGGGAGACACCCAAGGGCGCGAGGGCATGGCCATCGGCGCATCAGACCCGCCTCGACACCTTCCGCTGGGCCGGCCGCTACAACACCCGACGCCGCCACTCCCGTCTCGGACAACAGAGCCCGATCGCCTACGAACACCACCTTGACGAACCATCAACTACCCTGCCGCAAGCGGCATAAGACGTGTCCAGCTTTCAAGGGGAAGCCCCGGCTTCGATGATCCCGTGCTGCCGCGCGGCGGTGAGGTCGTGCGTGGAGCCGGGCAGAGCGGGCGAGGCCCAGAGCAGTCGTCCGAACGGATCGGTAAGGACCTGGACGTTCATGCCATGGCGCTTTATGTTTCCCGGAGTAGTACGGGGTGTCGGCGGCGATCCGGTCGATCGGCAACAGAGTGCCGTCGAGGATGACGAACGTCTTCACCCCGATCGTCTTCATCGCCTCGGCCAGTGACGGGGCGAGGGCGGCAAGGATGTCGACGGCCTCGCGTATGTACCGGAAGACGGTTGCGATCCCGATGCCGAATCCGGCCGCGAGCTGGGCGTAGGTGTCACCGCACCGCAGGTGGGCCAGGGCCAGGAGGGCCTGCCGCGCTGCGGGAAGCCGCCGCCACCGCGTGCCGATCTCCTTCCGCCGGGCGGTCAGTTGCCCGGCGAGGAAGCGCAGAGTGCGAGTGGACAGATCGATAGACGACGGGTAGACAAGCACGCGAAGCTCCTGGCGGACACGGGTGATCTTGGTCGAGAACCCGTCTACCAGGAGCTTCGTCGTTACGCAGGACCGTCCAACTCGTGGTCAGCACCGCCAGCTTGGAGAAGGCTGACTGTCAATATT
Source organism: Streptomyces fractus (assembly GCF_049844455.1). NCBI lineage: Bacteria > Bacillati > Actinomycetota > Actinomycetes > Kitasatosporales > Streptomycetaceae > Streptomyces > Streptomyces fractus. Next base: position 354,845 of record NZ_JBMYHI010000001.1, read on the forward strand.
ATTCAGGAGGGCGTGAAAGAGGGCATGAAAAAGGCCGCGACGAGAAGCCGCGGCCAGGTGGAGGGGAGGGGGGGGTCAGCCGTGCTGGTACGCGACCAGCGAGATGGCGACGTAGTGCACGACGAACGCCGCGAGGGTGAGCGAGTGGAAGACCTCATGGAAGCCGAACCAGCGCGGGGAGGGGTTCGGGCGCTTGATGCCGTAGATGACGCCGCCCGCGCTGTAGAGCAGTCCGCCGACGATCACGAGGACGAGCACCGCGATGCCGCCCGTGCGCATGAAGTCCGGCAGGAAGAAGACGGCGGCCCAGCCCATCGCGATGTAGCACGGCGTGTAGAGCCAGCGCGGGGCGCCGACCCAGAACACGCGGAAGATGATGCCCGCCGCGGCGGCCCCCCAGATGCCCCACAGCAGCCACTGCCCCTTGGCGTCGGGCAGCAGCAACACCGTTAGCGGCGTGTACGTGCCGGCGATGATCAGGAAGATGTTCGCGTGGTCGAGGCGGCGCAGGATTCCGCCCGCGCGCGGCCCCCAGTTCCCCAGGTGGTAGAGCGCGCTGACGCCGAACAGCAGGCAGGCGGTCAGCACGAAGATGGCGCACGCGATCCGGCCGCGCGTCGAGTCCGCGAGTGCCGTGAGGAAGAGGCCCGAGATCAGCACGGCGGGGAACATGCCCGCGTGCAGCCAGCCGCGCAGTCTTGGCTTCAGCACGGAGGGCTGGGCTGCTGGGGCTTCGGGCTGCTCGGTGGCGACGCTCATCCCCGCATGGTACCTACGCGACCGTAAGTAAATATGCCACTGCTCGGGCGTCTTGTCGGTGGCAGCGAGATGGTGGCGGGTGCTGAGGAGCTTCTTCCCGCCGCGTACGACGTGCACGACACCGGCTTCCCACTCGGTGCGGGCAGCGTCGAGGCGGTGTTCCAGGGGTGAGCTTCCCCGAGATGCGGAGTCTGTTGACAGTGGGTCAGATGGTTCTCATGAGAGACATCCCAGGAGCGTAGATGTCAACTCGTAGCCAATTCCGCGTGATGCGACCAGGTGGTTGCCTCGTCGTAGCGGGTGCCTGTTTTGAGGCATCCGTGGAGTATGCCGACGAGTCGGTTGGCGAGCTGGCGCAGGGCGGCGTTGTGGCCGACTCCGCGGGCTCGTTGCCGCTGGTAGTAGGCGTGGGCGTTGGGCGAGACGCGCAAGGTGCTGAACGCCTGGGTGAGCAGGGCGTCGATGAGCCGGTCGTTGTGGACGTAGCGGGCCAGGGCGACCTTCTTCTTGCCGGAGGCGCGGGTGATCGGGGAGGTTCCGGCGTAGTTCTTGCGGGCCTTGGCGGAGGTGTAGCGGGCGGGGTCGTCGCCGAACTCTGCGAGCACCCGGGCGCCGAGGACGATTCCCAGCCCGGGCTGGGAGAGGATGACCTCAGCAGCCGGGTGCTGCCCAAAATGCGCCTCGACCTGCCCTTGCAGGGCTTTGATCTGGCTGTTCAGCACGTCAAGGACGGCGAGCAGCGCGCCAACGGAGGCGGCGTAGGCGGCGGTGACCGCCTCCGGCTGGCCGAGGTGGTCGGCGCGCAGCGCCGTCTGGATCGCCGCTGCTTTGGTGGCCACATTCCTGCGCCGAGTCGCCGGCAACCGGGCGAAGTTCGTGGCCGTGGGTGCGGACCATGTCGGCCAGCACGTGCGCGTCGCCGGGATCGCTCTTGGCCCCGGAGACCCCCAGCCGGTCGCGGAACCGGGCGGCCTGCAGCGGGTTGACCGCAAGTACCGTGTAGCCCGCGGTGATCAGGGCGCGTACCCACGGACCCCGGTCGGTCTCGATGCCCACGAGGACCTCGACCTCGTCGGCGTCCTCTCCGGCCAGTTCCCCGAGTATCGAGTGCAGCCGGGCTATCCCGGCCACACCCTCGGGCAGCCGGGCTCTGGCCAGCCGCCGGCCGGAGCTGTCCATCACCTCGATGTCGTGATGGTCCTCGGCCCAGTCGTCTCCCACGAACAGTCGCAACGATCCTCCCGCTCTCGATACCGGTCACGTTCAGCAGCCAGCCGGAGAACTATCAGCGACCTAATCAAGCAGTGCTCACGCCGGCAACGGCGGGCACGACATCCCATCAGCGATCAACTCTCCAGGCCGGACGGCAGGGGCACGGTCTCTCATCAGGACTCAACATCCGGGAACAACGAGTGCTCACCTGCCGCCGGCTACCGCCAGGAGTCTGCCGGATGGCCGACTCCCAGAACTGATTAGGAACATCGACCATGGCTGCACCCCGGAAATACTCGCTCGAATTGCGCGAGCGTGCGGTACGGATGTATCGCACCACCGAGCCGAAGCCAGAGATCAAGAAGCTCGCCGTCCAGCTCGGTGTGCACCCCGAGGCCCTGCGGAGAACGTCCAGCTCAAGCGCGCGAACGAGGTCCCGCGGACGGCCTCGGCGTTTTTCGCGGCGCAACTCGACCCGACCCGGCCCAGGTGACGGCGCTCATCGACGAGCATCCCCGCCTGGGAGTCGAGTGCGTACTTCGGGAACTGCGCATCGCCTCCTCCACCTTCTACCGCTGGCGCCGCGCGGAGCGCGATCCGTGCGAGCGCAAGCGCCGGGACGCGGAACTGACCGAACAGATCAAGGAGATCCACGCGGACTCGGGCGGGATCTACGGATCCCCGCGGGTGCACGCCGTGCTGAAACGCCACGGCGTGCATGTCGGGCGCAAGCGGGTCGAGCGTCTGATGCGCGAGGCCGACATCGCGGGCCTCAGCCCACGCCGCAAGGGCTTCACGCGCCGGGACCCGAAGGCCACGCTCGCCCCGGACCTGGTCTAGCGGGACTTCACCGCGCCCGGACCGAACCGGCTGTGGGTCACCGACCTCACGATGATCGCCACCGGCGAGGGGCCCTTGTGGCTCTCTCCGCGATCCGCGACGCGTTCTCGCGACGGGTGGTGGCCTGGGAGACCTCGGCCCGCGCGGACGCCGACCTGGTCCTGTCCTCGCTCGAGTACGCACTGGCCTCGCGCGAGGTCGAGCCCGGACAGCTCATCCATCACGCGGACCGCGGCAGTGAAGGCGGATTCAACTCGTCGTCGCAACACCTTGATTCCGGAGGTGTTCAAGATCGCTACGGAGGACTGGAGCAGGAAGACCGGCGACGCGCCCGAGGTGCTTCGGCGGCAGTGGCGCGCTGACCGGGCGCTGAGGCCGGCGATGCGCTCGCCTGGTCGGCCTGATCCGTCGCGGGTGGTGCAGCGGCAGTTCTGGCGGCTGATCGCCACGGGCGTCACGACGGCTGAGGCATCGCTGAGGGTCGGGGTGTCATGGCCGGTCGGTACTCGGTGGTTCCGTCACGCTGGCGGCATGCCGCCGATCTCTCTGGCCGAGTCCGCCGGCCGCTACCTGACCTTCGAGGAGCGTGAGGAGATCGCGATTCTGCGGGCCCAGGGCAAGGGCGTGAGGGAGATCGCCCGCACGATCGGGCGTGACCCGGGGACGATCTCACGCGAGTTGCGCCGCAACGCCGCCACCCGCAGCGGGAAGCAGGAGTACCGGGCCACGGTCGCTCAGTGGAAGGCCCAACAGGCCGCGAAGCGCCCGAAGACTGCGAAGCTCGCAGGCAACGACAGGTTGCGTGAATATGTACAGGAACGGCTCGCCGGCAGTGTCCGTCGTCCCGACGGCACGATCGTCTCCGGGCCCAGGACGCCCGCGTGGAAGGGGCTGAACAAGCCGCACCGGCAGGACAGAAGATGGGCGACGGCACGGAGCCCGGAGCAGATCTCACACCGCCTCCGTGTCGACTTCCCCGATGATGAGTCCATGCACATCAGCCACGAAGCGATCTACCAGGCGCTGTTCATCGAGGGCCGTGGCGCGCTCAAGCGGGAGCTGGTCATGTGTCTGCGTACCGGCCGGGCGTTGCGCACTCCCCGGGCACGGTCGCAGAACAAGCCGCAAGGGCATGTCACTGCGGACGTCGTCCTCAGTGAACGCCCCGCCGAGGCTGGGGACCGCGCGGTCCCGGGACACTGGGAGGGTGATTTGATCATCGGGACGGGCCGCTCCGCGATCGGCACGCTCGTCGAGCGCAGCAGCCGCTCCACGCTCTTGGTGCACCTGCCCCGACTCGAGGGCTGGGGCACGGTTCCGCCGGTGAAGAACGGCACCTCGCTCGGCGGATACGGCGCGATTGCGATGAACGCGGCGCTCACGACGTCGATGACCCGGCTGCCCGAGCAGCTACGCAAGACCCTCACCTGGGACCGCGGGAAGGAACTCTCCGGCCACGCCCAATTCGCTCTCGACACCGGGACGAAGGTGTTCTTCGCCGATCCGCACTCGCCCTGGCAACGACCGACGAACGAGAACACCAACGGGCTGCTGCGTCAGTACTTCCCAAAGGGCACCGACCTCTCCCGGTGGTCGGTCGCGGACCTCGAAGCCGTCGCCATGGCGATCAACAATCGGCCCCGCAAGGCCCTCGGTTGGCGGACGCCGAACGAGGTCTTCGAAGAACAGCTACGCTCGCTACAACAACCCGATGTTGCAACCACCGGTTGAACTCACCCAATACACCTCCATCAAGATCACAACCCACCTACTCAGAGCGGGAGTTGAGGCTTCGATGGGCTCCGTCGGAGATTCGTACGATAACGCACTCGCGGAAAATCTGTGGATGCTGATCAAGACCGAGTGCGTGCGCGGCCGCGTCTTCGCCACCCGGGCCGAGGCGAACCTCGCACTCTTCGAGTACATCGACGGCTTTCTATAACAGCCGACGCATCCAGAAGCGCCTCGGCTACCTCAGCCCGATCGAGTTCGAGGAGAAGCACTACGCCGACCAGGTACCGGCCGAACGAACGAACCTGAAGCCCCGTCAACCCGCCCTGACCTGCTGATCAGCGACTCCCGAACAGCGGGGGAAGCTCAGTCAGGTTCATATGCCGATAACGCCACCGCTCCCGCAAGGTTACGCACACTTAGAGGTCATCCCAATTGGTGATGCCGGTAGTGTGGCGTTGTGTTGCTGACTGAGCGTCTGGTCCCCGAGGGGCTGTGGGAGTTGTTCCAGCGGGTGGTGCCGGAGGCGCCGACTCGGCCGCAGGGTGGTGGTCGGCGCCGCCATGGTGACCGTGAGGTGTTGGCGGCGATTGTCTTCGTGGCCACGACCGGGTGCACGTGGTCGCAGGTCCCGCCCGTGTTCGGGCCATCCGGGGCCACGGCTCACCGCCGGTTCATGGAGTGGAGCCGACAACGGGTCTGGGCGAAACTGCATCGTCTGGTCCTGGACGAGCTGGGGGCGCGAGGCGAGCTGGACTGGTCGCGGTGCGCGATCGACTCGGTGAACATGCGGGCCCTCAAAAAGGGGACCTGACGGGTCCGAATCCTGTAGATCGGGGCAAGTACGGCTCGAAGATCCACTTGATCACCGAGCGGACAGGGCTGCCGCTTTCCGTCGGCATCTCCGGCGCCAACCTTCATGACAGCCAGGCCCTCGAGCCACTTGTGCGTGGCATCCCACCGATCAGATCCCGGCGCGGTCCACGTCGCCGGCGCCCCGCCAAGCTTCACGCCGACAAGGCCTACGACAACCGTCACCTGCGGGAATGGCTCTGCCTACGCCGCATAACCCCGCGCATCGCCCGCAAGGGAGTTGAGACGTCACAGAAGCTGGGGCGCCACCGGTGGACCGTCGAACGCGCCATGGCCTGGCTCGCCGGCTGCCGACGTCTCCACCGCCGCTACGAACGCAAAGCCGAGCACTTCCTGGCCTTCACCAGCATCGCCTGCACCCTCATCTGCTACCGCAGACTCACCAATTGAGACGATCTCTTAACCGCCTTCCGCAGGAAGCAGTTGGCAACCCCCGCGGTCCAGGCCATCCGGGCGAACCTCCACTCGATACGCGGCACGTCGCATCCACACCGGCACTCGAACTCCTCGAACTCCGATACAAATGCCTGCAGGAGGAGCCCCGTTCGCGCAAGCGGGGAAAAGTTGCTTCCTCCGGCCGTCCCGGTCACGCGGTCCGGAACGGTCCTGGCCCGCCCGCGCTCACCTGCCAAGGTTGCCGGGCGGGCCACACCACAAACTGCGCATCCCGGCCTCCCACGTCTGCCGACCAAAGGCCCAGGAAGCGCAGAAACGGGTGCCGGGCACACCTGTCCCGTTCCACGGCCTGGCACGGTCACACCACCCGGCACACCCGCACACCCCCAGACAGACAACACGCCACTGTCCCACGCCTACCACCGTCATCACCGGGCCGGTGGGCTGCCGGAGGAGCCCGCCCTCCCGCGCGACGTGCCTTCTCCGCCCTGCGCGAGGGCCTGTCGCAGTGTTCGGCCCTCGGCCGACCTTGCAGGACTTGTCCGCCGTGTTCTTGGCGACGAGTTGAAGTGTCCCCGGGCGCGTACGAGTTGTGGACGCTGCGCACCTTCAGGGCCATAACGCCCGCCGTGCAGTCCGGGAGGCTGGAGGAGTCGGCCGGGACCTGGTCCCCGGCGTACCTACCGCCGGACCCGGAACCCGAGCCGCCGGAACCGCCCGACTCGTCGCGGGCAGTGCATCGCCGTCCGGCCGCCGCCCAACCATCACTTGAAGTGACAGTAACGGGGGGCATGCATAACAGGGTCATGCATACTGTCCGTCACCATGGGAACCATCGACTCCGACCTGTATCGCGGCATCCTCGACTTCGCCCACGACACCCCTTCGTGGTTTCAGCACCTCATGGAGGTGTGGACGGAAGTCGGGCTGCTGCTGTTCGCTGTGCTCTTCGTCGTCGCCTGGTGGCGGGCACGGGGCAACGACCCGAAGGCCTTCGCCGTCGCGGTGCTCGCGCCACTGGCCACCGCCGTGGCGTACGTGATCAGCGAGGTGGTCAAGTCGGGGATCGACGAGGACCGCCCGTGCCGGGCCGTCTCCGGAGCGCTGGCCCCGCTGATCGACTGCCCGGCCTACGGCGACTGGTCGTTCCCCAGCAACCACGCCACGATCGCCGCCGCCGCGGCCGTGGGCCTCGCGCTCGCCTGGCCGAGGATCGGCTGGCTGACGGTGCCGATGGCGCTCCTCATGGCGTTCTCCCGCGTCTTCGTCGGCGTGCACTACCCGCATGACGTCGCGGTGGGGCTGCTGCTCGGCACCCTGGTCGCGTTCCTCGTCGTACGCCTGTTGACGCGGCCGGGAGCGCGGGTGACCGAGGCGATGCGGGGATCCGGGAACGGGGTCGTGCGGTGGTTCGCCGGTCCTGGGCCCGCCGGGGCCGGGTACGGCTCGGCGGGCGACGGCCGCTCGCGGCGCGGCACACACCGCTCTTGAACGTCCAGGGGTGACCCAAGGGTGGCAAGTCCGGTGACGCCCCACCGGAGTCCGAGCGGGCCCGTGGGGCGTGATGGTCAGCGAGTTCATGCTCCAGCAGACCCCCGTCAACCGGGTGCTCCCGGTGTACGAGCAGTGGCTCACACGCCGGCCCCGGCCCGCCGCTGAGCGAGCGCAAGCGTGCCGCCACCACGCGCGGGCGCAGGCGGGGGGGGTGCCTCTATGTCCTTCGTCAAGCGAAGCGAGGCGTTCGGGGTTCGTAGAAGGTGCCGTCGCGGAGCATCGCGAAGAGCACGTTGATGCGTTGCCGGGCGAGGCGGAGAAGTGCCTGGGTGTGGGTCTTTCCTCGGGCCCGGCATTTGTCGTAGTAGGTGCGGGAAGCGGGGTCGTGCAGGGCGGCGAACGCGGAGAGGAACATGGCGCGTTTGAGGACGCGGGGGAGGCGATCTCGATGCCGCCGACGGCAAGGGCGACGACAGTGGAGAGCCCGGTGACGGTGAGGTTGTAGTAGATCTTGCGGACCGGGCGGGAGAAGGCCCAGTCGTAGGCGAAGTTCATGAAGGTGCCGTCGATGCTGTCGAGGAGGCTCATGCCGGCGGCGAAGAGGACGGGCAGGACGAGCATCGCGTACCAGGGGAGTTGGAAGGCGGCGGCGCCGGAGGCGAGGACGAGGAGGGAGACCTCGGTGGCGGTGTCGAAGCCGAGGCCGAACAGGAGGCCGACGCCGTACATGTGCCAGGGCTTGCGGACGAGTTTCATCGCGGGGCGGAGGAGGCGGTTGATCATGCCGCGGCGGGCGAGGTGTTCCTCGAGGGTGGCTTCGTCGTAGGTGCCGGCGCGCAGTTGACGGAAGACTTTGTACAGGTCTGAAGACGGCCAGGTTGAGCATGCCGATGAGGAGGAGGAACGTTCCGGAGACGACGGTGCCGATGAGGCTGGTGGTTTGTTGGAGGGTGGAGTCGGGGTTCTCCACCGTGCCGGCCAGGGACTGGATGCCGAGGGCCAGCAGGGCGCAGAGGCCGAAGACGATCGAGGAGTGGCCGAGGGAGAACCAGAAGCCGGTGGACAGGGGGCGCCGGCCGTCGGCGATGAGTTTGCGGGTGGTGTTGTCGATGGCGGCGATGTGGTCGGCGTCGAAGGCGTGGCGCATGCCGAGGGTGTAGGCGGTCAGGCCCATGCCGATGCCGAAGTACTCATCGCCGCCCATGTCCCAGTGGTGGGGTGCGACGAAGAGGAGGAGGGTGCCCCAGCCGAGGGCGTGGAGGAGGGCGACGAAGCCGCCCATGCCGGCCAGGCGTCGCTTCTCGGCCAGGGTGAGGACCTTCAGGTGAGAACGTGGCATTCCTTCACCTTTGCACCCTATGAGGTCGCCACATGAGACGGCTTCTCCTGGCGGGCACCTTGATGCCGGCTGTGAGTGGTACGCGCCAGAGTGCGCGGCGAACGCTGGCCGTCGCGTGTGCCAGCGGCAGCTCATGACCGGAGCAAGCGAAATGCCCCATAGATGCTTTTTATGCATCAGAAGTCCATGAAAATCCTGTGACGACCAGGACCAGCGCCCCAAGCATGCCGGAGAGGCGGAATGGTTGTGTGGTTCCGCCCGCGGGCGGCAACGGAGCTGCGCGCGGTCCGGTGCCTGCCCGGTGCGGGAACCGGCCGACGAACGGAGTATGTGCACGATGGCAGGCACGCAAGCCCGGACCGGCAGTCGTCCGGCGGCCGGGGAGCACCTCGGTCACGTGATCTTCATCGCGGCTGCGGCGGCGATGGGCGGATTCCTCTTCGGCTACGACGCATCGGTGATCAACGGTGCGACAATGGCGATCCAGGACCAGTTCTCCCTGAGCTCCGGGCAGCTGGCCCAGGTGGTGGCGACCTCACTGCTCGGCTGCGCGGTGGGCGCGGCACTGGCTGGCCGGATGGCCGACCGGATCGGCCGGATCCGTGTCATGCAGATTTCCGCGGTCCTCTTCGCGGTCAGCGCGGTCGGATCGGCACTGTGCTTCGGGGCCTGGGACCTGGTGCTGTGGCGGGTCCTGGGTGGTCTCGCGACCGGCATGGCCTCGGTGATCGGCCCGGCGTACATCGCCGAGGTCGCCCCGCCCGCCTACCGGGGCCGTCTCGCCTCCTTCCAGCAGGCCGCCATCGTGCTCGGCATCGCCACCTCCCAGCTGGTCAACTGGGCGATCATCGAAGCCGCCGACGGGCAGCAGCGCGGCCAGATCGCGGGCCTGGAAGCCTGGCAGTGGATGCTCGCCGTCATGGTGGTCCCGGCCGTGGTGTACGGACTGTTGTCCTTCGCCATCCCCGAGTCGCCCCGCTTCCTGGTCTCCGTCGGCCGCCTCACCGAGGCCCGCCGCGTCCTAGCCGACATCGAGGCCGCCCCCGAGACCCTCGACGCCCGGGTCCATGAGATCCAGCAGAGCCTGAAGAGTGATCACAAGCCCACCTTCAAGGATCTGCGAGACAGGAATTTCGGTCTCAAGCCGGTGGTCTGGATCGGTATCGGCCTCGCCGCGTTCCAGCAGCTCGTCGGCATCAACGTGATCTTCTACTACTCGTCGATGCTGTGGCAGTCGGTCGGCATCGACCCCTCCAGCTCGTTCTTCTACTCCTTCGAGACCTCGCTGGTGAACATCGTCGGCACCGTCATCGCGATGACGCTGGTGGACCGGATCGGCCGCCGCCCGCTCCTCCTTTTCGGTTCCGTCGGCATGACCCTGTCCCTGGCCGTCTGCGCCTGGGCGTTCTCCTACCAGAACGCCGCCGGCATCCTGCCAAGCCTTCAAGGCACCGTCGCCCTGATCGCGGCCAACGTCTTCGTCCTCTGCTTCGCGACGTCCTGGGGAGTGGTCATGTGGGTGCTGCTCGGCGAGATGTTCCCCAGCCGGATCCGCGCCGCCGCACTCGGTCTGGGCGCTGCCGTGAACTGGATAGCGAACTGGCTGGTCACGGTGACGTTCCCCGGCATGTCCGAGTGGAACCTGTCGCTCTCGTACATCTTCTACGCCGTATTCGCCGGACTCTCCATCCTCTTCGTCCTCAAGTTCGTCCCCGAGACCAAGGGCAAAGCCCTGGAGGAGATGGGCTGAGAACGCGGTCCAGCCGGCCCTCGCCTGACGTATCGGTCGGCGAGGCGCCGGCGGACCCTCTTAAACCTTCCGGTTACGCATAAAAAGTGCACATATGATGCTATTGCTGTCACTCCGAAGGCTGCGCAACCATTCATCGCCCTACAGCAGGAGGCGCTTCGCGCCCGGCTCCCCTTCTCTGACGCCCCTCACTTCGAGGATGCGGCACGCGGTCTGATTGCGCGCCGCACACCCAACGCTGTCACCGCCGATGACGGCCGCGTCGTATGGGACAACGACGCCTACTCCTTCCTCGCCGGAGAGGCCCCTGCCACCGTCAACCCGAGCCTGTGGCGACAGTCCCAACTGGGTGTAGTTCGACTCCGGGGAAGCGTTGACCGCCTACCTCTTCCGCGTCGGGGAGAACCAGATGAGAGGCATGATCAAACAGGTCCGACCACACCTTGAGGACCTCGGCCACCATCCAGAACCCATCCCCGCGCGGCTCATTGACCCCAGCGACCTCGCGGCCGTCAGATGACCAGAGCGACAAGAGCCGTATGACGCCAACGTCACGTACGGATCTGTGGGAGCCCGGGGCTGAGATGCCCCGGGCTACCCGACCATCTGCTCCTGCCCACAGCGAGGGTGCACAGTGAGTCGGGGCTGCACAGCGGGCAAGGCCCCGTTGCGGGGCTACCAGCGGTAGACTCTGGGGCATGGAGGAGTCGAAACGAACCAGTATCAAGACCACGGAAGCCGTCCGGGACCGCCTCAAGGTTCTGGCGGAAGAGCGGCACATGACGGTGACCGCGCTCCTCGAGGAACTCGCTGTCGGCGAGCTGACCGAGGCCGAGCGCGAGCAACACGCTCAGGCTGCCGCTAGCGAACTCGGCGTCGATTACACCCCGAAGGTGAAGGCGGCCGGAGCTTCGGCCTGGGAAAAGATTCGGGCCCACCGGAAGGCCGAGAGTGGCGGCGGCCGCGCCGCGTGAGTGACCACACCGAGATCGCGGCCCTGGACCACACGGCGTTGATTGCGCTGTACGACGCCGACGAGTTCTTCACCGGCCTGTACATCGAAGCCAGCCATCAGCGCGGGCGGATCGTGATCCCCGCTGCCAGCGTATGGGCCGCCGAGCTCGCCCGCGCCGGCGCCGGAACTCACGCGGCCCGGCTCCACCACGTCGAACACCGGCCCTTCACCACCGACCACGCCGTACAGGCGGTGGCCTGGCCGCGCACCGAGATCGCTGCTGCCCACCCGGCGGCAATTGCTTGGGAGGCCGGACTCGCCGGCACTCCGCTCACCGTGCTCTCTCTGCAACCGCACCTGTACGCAAGTACGGGCATCATGCCGCTGAATCCACGCGAATGAGGGCAGCGGACGGGGCCGCGTCCAGTCTGCGGTGTAAAAGCACGCAAGGGCTGGTTCCGTGGGGTTGATGTTACGCGGCCTTGGTGAGGGACACGCTGGGGCGGGGTGCGAGGTGGATCACGTCGGCGGGGTGGAGCAAGTCGGTGCGCATGCGCTCGAGTTGGCGTAGGCCGGTGGGGGTGGTGGTGAAGCCGCGCCGGCCGGACGCTGCCCGGTCCAGGACGGCGAAGGCGAGGGAGATGCAGGAGGTCTCGCCGGGGAGCCGGCCGATGACCTTCACCCGTCGCCGGGTTTCGCCGAAGGTCCGCTCGATGAAGTTCGAGTGCCGGATCCTCTTGTGGTGCTCGGCGGGGAATCGCAGGTAGGCGGTGAGCGAACTCCGGTCGGTGAGCAGGGACGTGACCGCCGCCGGATACGTCTTCTCCCCGTGGGCGGCGAAGTCGTCGATCCGGTGCTCCACGTCCCGGGTCGACAGGCCGCGCACGAACGAGGCGATCACCAAAGACTCCAGCGCGTTGGTGCGGGTCACGGACTTGCCGAACAGGCGGGAGGCAAATGCCTCCGTGGTGCCCCGCAGCTTCGGGCGCGCGACGGTGACCGGGCCCGGGCCCGAGGTCGTCTTGATGGTCGTGGTGCGGTGGCCGTTTCGGTGACCGGCCCGCACCACCGGCGCGGCCGTCTGTTCTGCCTCGTCGGCGACGTCACCGGCCTGGGGGCGGCGTCGGTGCGCGGGTAGCGGGCGCGGCCGAGGAACTCATCGACCTCGGCCTCCAGGGCGGACTGGATGATCAGCTTCGCGCCGAGGCGGGCGACATCCTCCAGACAGTCGGCCAGCGGCCGCCCCTGGGCGAACACGGCATCGATCTCGCTTCGGATGGCCTCGGTCGGGGATACTCGACGAGTTACGGGCGTGCGTCCTTCCGTACGAACTTTGGACGGTTCAGTACGAAACCTACGCTCATGGCGCTTTTACACCCTCACCTGGACGCGACCTGCCACTAGACGAGTAGTTCCGATGTGTTCAGTGATCGAATGCGGTCAGCGACCGCAGGACCGGCGCACCGGTCTTGTGGTTGTGCCAGATAGCTGAGGCCATCGCGAGGATGCGCTGGGCGATGCGGACGGCGACGCCCTCGAAGGTCCGCCCGCCGTGCTGTTCCAGGTCGAGCTGGCCCTTCAACGTGTCGTTGACCGACTCGATCAGCTGCCGTACCGACTTCAGCAGCGACTCGCCCTTGCGGCGTTTCTCCCGCTTGAAGGACGGTCGGAGCAACTCCGCGCCCTGGAAGGCGAGTTGGGACTCGAATTCCCTGGAGGTGAAGCCCTTGTCGGCGATGACGAGCAGGCCGGGCCGGTCCGCGGTCAGGTGCGGTTCGCGATCCAGCATCGCGGCCAGGACCTCCCGCTCGTCGACCTTCGGGTTCGCGAGTGCCCAGGCGATCGGCATCCCGGTCGACGTGCAGACCAGGAACAGGCGCAGGCCCCAGTAGAACCGCGAGTGTGAGGCGCAGTATCCGTATCCGGCCCAGCCGGCCATGTCCGACCGCTTCACCGTCGGCCGCGACATCCCGCACGGCACCGGCGTGGACTCGACGACCCAGTGGTTGTCGAACCAGAAGTCGGTGTCCGTGGCCAGCAGCCGTATCGCTTGCTTGACCAGCGGCAACGCTGCCCGCAGCCGCTTGTTGTAGCCCGGCCGCCGGGGCAGGTACGGGAACATCGCGCCAAGGTTGGCGTGGGCGAAGCGCAGCCAACGGGCCTCCGAGGCGAAGCCCAGCAGCGCCTGCGCGACGGCCAGGCAGACCAGCTCGGAGTCGCTCAACTGCGGGGGCCTGCCCAGCCATCGGGTCCCTCCGATCTCGTCGTCGATCTTCACGTACAGTCCGGTGATGAGGGCGTCCAGGTTTTCGTTCGTCACAAAACGATCTTGGGCGCCCTCGTCATGTCTCCAGGCAGACACTCAGCATTTGGAACTACTCGTCTAGGCGAATCCGACTCTTCGCACTAGCGGAAACAGCCTGACCTGCACCGATACCTCGCGGCACCCCCGCGAAGCCCTCTCAACTGTGGAACGCAGGCAAAGCACCCAGCACGGCGAGCAGGGATGCGGGTACGGTCGGATCCGGAGGCATCGGCGGACCCCTTCTTCGGGAGGTGGTGCAAGCACCGCCGATGCTTCCCTACTGTCCGCCCCCGGTGCAGGCCAACGCCCACAGGTCACCTGCGCGAGCTATCCGCCTGACGGTAGGTCAGAACAGCGAAAGTCGAGGTCGTCGAAGCGTTCGTTGTAACGGGAGATGGGCGATTTGGCCTTGAGGGTGCTCGCCCGCCGGCGCCGGGACGGGAGAACGGCGGCCAGAACGCTGCGCCCGAGGGGCGGGGCGGTTCCGGTCACGAGGACGTCGGCGGCTCGGACGACCTGATCGCGGGCGGCCTGGAGGGCGACGGTGAAACTGCAGCGATCCGGGTCGGTGTCCGGTGTGGACTCGGCGGCCTCGACCATGGCCATCCGGAGGACTTGCATAGAGGGTGAGTAGAGCCCATATCTCCTGCGTGATTCCGGCAGGGTCCGCCGACCTCAGCCGGCGTCCGGCCATGCGTGTGTGACGGAGCGCGTAGAGGCACCCCCGGTGGGCCATTGGCCTTCACATTGAAGGGGCTTACGTCACTATTCTCTTTTGTTCGATCCCGTTATCGGCCAGCTGCCATTCGAATGTCAGTATTGCGTGGCACTTTGGGGGCATGACGCGAATCACCGAAAACGCCGTGGAGGTCAGGGGCCTCAAGAAGCATTACGGCGAGACCAAGGCGCTCGACGGCGTCGACCTCGATGTGAAAGAGGGCACCGTCATGGGTGTCCTCGGGCCGAACGGCGCGGGCAAGACGACCCTGGTGCGCTGCCTGTCCACTCTGATCCAGCCCGACTCGGGCACGGCGTACGTGGCGGGCTACAACGTGGTGCGCCAACCGCGCGCCACCCGCCGGGTGATCGGGCTGACCGGGCAGTACGCCTCGGTCGACGAGAAGCTCTCCGGTTGGGAGAACCTCTACATGATCGGCCGGCTGCTCGATGCCTCGAAGGGCGACGCCAAGAAGCGCGCCGACGAGCTGCTCGAGCGGTTCTCGCTGACCGAGGCCGCCAAGCGGCCCGCCAAGACCTACTCCGGCGGTATGCGCCGCCGCCTCGACCTGGCCGCCTCGATGATCGGCCGCCCGTCCGTCCTGTACCTGGACGAGCCGACCACCGGCCTCGACCCCCGTACCCGTAACGAGGTGTGGGACGAAGTCCAGCGCATGGTCGACGAGGAGGGCGTCACCGTCCTGCTCACCACCCAGTACATGGAGGAGGCCGAGCAGCTCGCCAATGAGCTCACCGTCGTCGACCGCGGCCAGGTCATCGCCGAGGGCGGTATCGAAGAACTCAAGGACAAGGTCGGCGGCCGCAAGATCAGGATCCGCCCGTCCGAGCCCGCGCAGCTCGCGGCGATGTCCGACGCCGTCGCCGAAGCAGGGCTCGACGGGCTCGGTGCCACGCAAGTCAGCGACGACGCACTGTACGTGCCGATCTTCAGTGACGAGCAACTGACCGCCGTCGTCGGCCTGCTCGGTGCGCGCGGCTTCGGCCTCGCTGACATCGCCACTGAGCTGCCCAGCCTGGACGAGGTTTTCCTGTCCATCACCGGCAACGAGCCGGCAACCCCCGACACTGAGCACAAGGAGGTCGCTGCATGAGCGCGGCAACCGCAGCGCCCCCCACCCGTAAGCCGGCTGCATCCGACACGGATGAGCCCTCCATCGGGCTGATGGGCAACCTTCGCCACATCGGTGCGCTGGTCCGTCGCAATCTGCTGTGGATCCGCCAGGACCCCGAGTCGATGTTCGACGTCATCCTGATGCCGATCGTCTTCACGCTGCTCTTCGTGTATGTCTTCGGCGGCGCCATCGCCGGCAACGGCAACCAGGAGACGTATGTCAACTACATCATTCCCGGCATGCTCGCGATGCAGGGAATGCAGATCGCGATGGGCGTCGGCACGGGCTTCAACCAGGACTTCCAGACCGGCGTCATGGACCGGTTCCGGTCACTGCCGATATCGCGCTCCTCGGTCCTGATCGCCAAGATCATCGTTGAGGTCATCCGGATGCTGGTGGCCATCGTCATCCTGCTGGCCGTCGGCTTCGCGCTCGGCCTGACCGTGAACACCTCGTTCGTCGCCCTGCTGGCCGCGGTCGGCCTGGCGCTGCTCTTCGGGTCCTCCATCATGTGGATCTTCCTGATCATGGGGGTCACCATGAAGAGCGCGCAGGCGATCCAGGGGATGGGCTTCCTGGTCATGATGCCTCTGCAGTTCGCCTCGTCGATCTTCGCTCCGCCGTCCACCATGCCGGACTGGCTGCAGACCTTCACCGACTGGAACCCTCTGTCCACGCTCGCGGACGCCTCCCGCGGCTTGATCGACGGCGGCCCGGTCGCGCACAGCGCCTGGACCACCATCGGCTGGTCCGTGGTGATCACCATGATCTGCGCGCCGATCGCGATCCGGAAGTACAAGACCAAGAGCTGAGGCACAGAGCCGGCATGGCTGGCCGCATCGGCAGCTGCAGGAGTTGCTCACGGCCGTATCGGCCGGGGCGGGAGATCTTCGAGGGTGGAGTCGGTGCGGGCGAAGCTGAGGCGGCTGGCGCGGCGGCGTGGGCTCACCGAGGACGGCCCGGGCCTGTTCGCGCCGGCCGCGGACTGTGAGCGGGCCGGGCGGTTCGGTGCGGGATCTGGTGGCTGAGAACTCTTCTTCCTGGGTCGGGAAGTGCCAACAACCCGCGGAGGAAGAAGAGTCCGGTGGAACGGGCTTCCTCACCCAACCCGGACGAGGCCGCTACCAGGGACGGGCTTAACGCCCTCTGGGTGACACAGAGCGCAGTCCTGAAATCGCATGTTTGTCCGTTATCGCCCATAGGATCTGTCGTATGCCTGAGCAGACAATTCCTTCTCCACCGGAGTCACCGGTGGCCGACGAGGGCAAGGCGCTCGCCGCCGACCTCCTCCTGGCCTACCGGCACGGCAACCAGCTCGCCTTCGACGATCTGATCGCCAAGGCCGGCACCGACGAGAGGTCCGGCTATCTCATCGGCGCACTGTGCTGGATAGCCAATGAAGGGGTGCGCCGTTCCCACCTGCCCGCCGCCGCGGACCAGGTCCTGCGGCACCTGGCCCGGCGCGCCCCGGACCCGGAGAGCGCCCGCGACGTCCTCACCGACGAGGAGGGCGCCCCCGAGACGGCTCTGCTCCTGACCGCAGTGGCCTGCGAAGACACCGAAACCGTAAGGGAGTTGGTGCGCTCCACCCCCGACACCACCTTCCTCCTCGGCAAACTGCTCATGGCGTTCGCGCTGCTGCTGCCCGAGGTACGCGAGGGCGCCTTCGAGGAAGTCGTGGCGCTGCTTCGCGAGCAGGGGACGGACTCGTAGTCGGCGCGCTCCTCGCTCTCAGCGCGCCCGCACCGCCTTGTCGTGCGTACGCAGAACGGTCACCGCGATCAGCGAGACCGTGGCAAAGCAGCCGGCCGCGATCAGGAAGAGCGTGGTGAAACGGTCCTCCGCCGGGAGGGACAGGCCCGGTACGGCAGTTGGTACCGGGTCGGAGGTGAGGAGCGTGGTGATCACTGCCGAGGCGACGGCGCTGCCGACCGAACGGGCGATGGAGTTGATGCCGTTGGCGATGCCGGTCTGGTCGGCGGGCGCCGCAGCCCCGATCAGGGAGGGCATGGTCGCGTATCCCATCGCGGTCGCCGAACCGGCCAGCACGCCCGCCGCGATCACGTCGAAGGTCGAGTTGTGGGCCAGGCCCAGCCAGACGAATCCGGCCGCACCGATCAGCCCGGCGGCCGCGAGGACCGGTGCCGGACCGAGCCGCCGCGCGAGCAGCCCCGCGACCGGTGCCACCACCAGGCCGCCGAGGCAGGCCGGCAGCAGGTACTCCGACGACGCCCGCAGCGCCGAGGCCCCGAACCCGTAACCCGTCAACTGATCCGGGATCTGTGCGATATAGGACACCCCGATCAGGGCCACGAACATCCCGAAGCCGAAGAAGAGGCCGGCCAGGTTGGTGAAGGCGACTGGCTTGAGGAAGAAGGTGCGCAGCTCCACCAGTGGCGCGCGGACCCGCGACTCGGTGATGAGCCAGAGGGCCGCCAGCGCGGGTGTCGCGCAGAACAGCCCGATCGTCCACGGGCTCGACCAGCCCCAGTCGCCGCCCTCCGAGACAGGGAGCAGCAGGGTCACCAGGAACGCGCCGAGGGTGAGCGCGCCCAGCCAGTCCACCCGGCCGCGCGGTACCGCGTCGTCCTTGGGTACGCAGACGACGAGTAGTACGAGTGCGAGCGCGGACAGGGCGGCGAGCAGCCAGAACACCGCGTGGTAGTCGGCGTTGGGGCCGTGCGTGAGCAGGCCGGTGGCGACCATCGAGATGCCGGCGCCGAGCAGGAGCGCCGCGCTGATGACGGCCAGTGCGGTGGGCACCAGGCGCCGGGCCACCGACTCCTGCACCACCGAGAAGGCGATCGGGAACATCGCGGTCGCGGCGCCCTGGAGCACCCGCCCGACGATCAGCCAGGCCAGCGAGGTGGTGAGCGCCGCGAGTAGCGACCCGGCGATCATCAGCAGGAAGAGAGAGGTCAGCGTCCTCTTCTTGCCGTACTGGTCGCCGACCCGGGCGAGCAGCGGGGTGGCGACGGCCGCCGAGAGCAGCGCGGCCGTGGTCGCCCAGTTGATGTTCGCGGCGCTCGTGTGCAGTTGCTGTTCGAGCAGCGCGGGGATCGGCACCAGCTGCGTCTGTGTCATCGCCACCACGATCGCCGCGAACGCGAGAGCCAGGACGGTGCGGCCGTCGTGGCGGTGCGGGGTGTCGTGGTGGTGCACGGGTCCTGGGGTGGTGGGTGCCGGTCGGGTCGTGGCGGGCATGAGAAGGGCGGTCCGTTCCTGCTGTCACTTCAGCGCGAAGGCGAATGAAGAGTAGAAAGCGACATATCCGAAAGAATCGAAGAAAACAGAAGAAGGTGGCGTAATAGGGCGAACGTAACATATCGGATAGAGGTCCCTATCGGATAGCAGTCCCTATCGATGCAAGCGGCCCCCTGCAAGACGTCCCTCCCGAATGGAAGACCGCCCATGCCCAAGAACCCCACCCGCCGCCGCCCGCAGACGGTCGCCGCCCTGCTCGCCGGAGCCTTCGACGCCTTCGCCGAACGCGGATACCACGGCGCCTCCATCGGCCACATCTGCGAGCGCGCAGGCCTGACCACCGGCGCCTTCTACTCCAACTTCGCCACCAAACAGGACCTCTTCCTCGCCCTGTACGACCGGGTCGTCGCCGAGCGGATGGCCCGGTTCGAGGCCCATGTGCGCCACGTGCTCAAGCCCGGGGGCAGTCCCGGGCCGGCCGCCGTCGACGACGACCGCGAGCGTCAATGGGTGATGATCTCCGCCGAGTTCGGCCTGCTCGCCATGCGCGACGCGACCGTTGCCGAGGCCCTAGCGGAGCGTGAGGCCGCACGTCACCAGGGGGTTGGCGCCATCTTCGGCCGCATCCTCACGTCCTGGGGCCGCACCAGCGACCTCCCTCCCCGCGACCTGGGACGCCTCGCCCTGGCCGTGCACGAGGGGCTCGCCGCCCAGCGGTACACCACCCCCGGCCGCCCGCCGGGCGCGTACGAGAGCCTCGAATGGGACGTCCTGCCAACCGTGTTGCGTGCGCTGTCCGTACCGGACGGGAGACAGAAGAAGTCGCAGAAGAAGCCGAACACGTAACGGCCGGCCCGCGTGTACCCGCTCCGGAGCCCCGGCCGGTCCGGGCGCCCAGACCCGTGTCGCGCAACACCCGCCACCCGCAGAGCGATACCGGCCACCAGCGTCCCGCTACGCGACGTCGTGCCGAGCAAGTCCTGGCCACGCCAAACGTCTTCCTTGGATTCACGGAGGGGGCCGTCGGGGGATAAAGAGCACCAACTCCCGGCGCCGAAGTCTGTCCCTCGGGCGGGGAACCGGCCGGGAGCCTACTCCCACGCCCCGTCCACCTGCCTACGGTGACCGATATGAGTAAGGAGCACCATGATCCCGAGCTCACCGTCCGCACCGACCCCGGCGCCACCGCTCCGGCCCCGCACGCCCCACCTTCCGCCGACGCGGGCCTCGACGCAGGCCCCGGGCTCGGTCCCGACGCGGATACTGGTGCCATCAATCGCCCCGACCGCTTCCTGGTCCTGTTCGGCCTGATCCTCGTCCTTGCCGTCGTCGTGTGGGCGTTGCTCTGGCCCGGCTCCTTCTCCTCGGCCTCCTCGGCCGTACTGGGCGAGGTCCTCACCAACTTCGACTGGCTGTTCGTCCTGGCCGCCGACACCTTCCTGGTCCTCGCCGTCTGGCTGGTCTTCAGCCGATTCGGCCGCATCCGCCTGGGCAAGGACAGCGATCGTCCCGAATTCAGCCGGCTGGCCTGGATCGCGATGATGTTCAGCGCCGGCATGGGCATCGGCCTGATGTTCTACGGCGTCGGCGAACCGCTCCAGCACTACATGGACCCCGGCCCCGGCGCCGAAGCGATCGGGCAGACCACCAACGCCGCCCAGTCCGCCCTGGAGTACTCCCTCTTCCACTGGACGCTCACCCCCTGGGCGATCTACGGCGTCGCCGCCCTCGCGCTCGCCTACTCCTGCTTCCGCAAGGGCCGCGGCAACACCATGTCCGCCGCCTTCGTCCCTTTCATCGGCGAGCGGCGCGCCCGCGGCTGGCTGGGCAAGGTCATCGACCTGCTCGCCGTGTTCGCAACCGTCTTCGGCACCGCCACCTCGCTCGGCATCGGCACCCTTCAAGTTGCGCAGGGCCTCGACATCACCACCGGCATCACGCAGACCGAGGCCGTCGAGATGATCATCATCATCGCGCTGACGGCCGCGTTCGCCGCCTCGGCCTTCTCCGGCCTGAACAAGGGCGTGAAGTGGCTGTCCACGCTCAACGTCATCCTGGCCGCGCTGCTGATGATGTTCGTCTTCCTCTTCGGCCCCACCACGTACATCCTCGATACGATCCCGGCCTCCGTCGGCGGCTACCTGGACAACCTCATCCCGATGGCCACCCGAACCGATGCCTTCAGCGACCCGTCCTGGATGGGCTCCTGGACGATCTTCTACTGGGCCTGGTGGATATCGTGGGCGCCCTTCGTGGGCACGTTCATCGCCCGTATCTCCAAGGGCCGTACGATCCGTGAATTCCTGGTCGGCGTGCTTCTGGTGCCCTCCGGCGCGACCGTCGTCTGGTTCTGCGTGATGGGCGGCACCGGCCTCCACCTGGCCGAACAGAACGTCACCGCGGTCGTGAACTCCGCCTCCGACGCAGAGGCCTCCCTCTTCGCCGTACTCGACCAACTGCCGTTCGGCGCGGTCACTTCCGTCCTGGCAATGATCCTGGTGATGACGTACTTCATCACGTCCGCCGACTCCGCATCGCTGGTCATGGGCTCGCTCACCTCACGCGGCGCCCTGCACCCCCGTCGCTGGCTGGTCGTCACCTGGGGCCTGGTGATGTCCACAGCCGCGGCCGCCCTGCTGCTCGCGGGCGGGCTGGACGCGTTGCAGAGCGCGACGATCGTGGTCGCCCTGCCATTCGTACTGGTCCTTCTGGGCATGTGCGCCGCGCTGGTACGGGAGTTGCGCGCCGATCCGGCGGCGGGACCGGGACGCAGGGAACGGGCGCGGGCGCGGTCGCAGAAGGAACCGGTGCCCGGGTCCGGGTCTGTATAGGGATCGGGTCTTCCAAGATCGTCTTAGGCGTTGACCAGCGGCGCGGATGGCCACTTGAGAAGGCCGAGCTGGCGCAGGTGCGGATGGTCGGCACGGCCATACCGCTGGCACCTGAGCTTGACTCTGTCGGGGATCTTGGAGTTTCCCGGCGTGGCAGCATGATCAACGGGCATGCTCGGGTGGTTCCGCCGACCGATGCAGTTGTCGAGGTGCCCGTTGTCCCTGCGCCCGCGTTCCGGTGAGCACGTCCCGTCTCTGACTGCGCAGGTCGCGCGGGCGAGCAACCCGGGTGGTACGACGGCGATATGGGTACGCGACCGCCTCGATGGGCTGTGGTGCGACGAGGACTTCGCCGACTGGTATCCCCGCGACGGGCGCCCGGGTCTCTCACCTGCACAGCTGGCCACCGTCTGCGTGCTGCAGTTCCTGCTCGGACTGTCGGACCGGCAGGCGGCCGAGGCGGTGCGCTGTCGCATCGACTTCAAGTACGCCATGGCCATGGAGCTGGACGATCCCGGCTTCCACCACAGCGTGCTGGCTGACTTCCGTGACCGTCTCACCGAGGACGACCGCGCTGACCGGCTCCTGGACCTCGCGCTGGCCCGCCTCAAGGAGGCCGGTCTGGTGCGCGAGCGCACCACGCAGCGAACCGACTCCACCCACGTCCTGGCCGCGGTGCGTGACCTGACCCGCCTGGAGCTGATCACCGAGGCGGTCCGCGCCGCGCTCGAAGAAGTCGTCGGCAGCGCCCCGAACCTGCTCGATGAATTGGTCGATGAGGACTGGGGGCGCCGCTACGGCCGGCCGGTCCGCCTGGGCAAGAACCCCACCAAACCGAAGACCCGGATCCTTGCCACCGGAGGTGACGCCGTCCGGCTCCTGGAACACCTCTACCGGCACGGCACGGACCGCACGTCCGGTCCCCGTGTCCAGGCTCTGCGCCAGATCATGGTGCAGAACTACCACCATGACGCCGCAGGACACCTGCGCTGGCGCACGGCCGAGAAGGAAGACGGACCCGGGCTGCCGCCCTCGTCGCGGGCGATCGTCTCGCCCTACGACACCTCGGCCCGCTATGCACGGCACGGACACATCATCAGCTGGAAGGGGTTCTCCGCCCACTTGACCGAGACTTGTGCTGCGGATGGCCCCAACGTGATCACTGACGTGGCCACCACAGCGGCTACCACCCACGACAGCCAGATCCTGCCGGGCATCCACACCCGTCTCGCCCGACGCGGCCTGCTGCCCGCCGAGCACCTGGTCGACGCCGGCTACACCTTCCTGCCCCACCTGGAACAGGCCGCCCGCGACCACCAGGTCACCGTCTCCGGGCCGCTGAAGAGCAACCCCACCCGCCAGCACCGCCGAGGCGAGGGCTTCGCCCGGGACGACTTTCACATCGACTTCGAGCGTCGGCAGGTCACCTGCCCCCAGGGGCAGGTCAGCGCGGGCTGGCATGGCCCCTACCCGACCTCCTCACCCACCGCGGCCCCGCTGATCGTGGCACGGTTCACCAAGAGCCAGTGCCAACCCTGCCCGGCTCGCGCTCAGTGCACCACCTCCCGCGAAACCCACCGCACCGTGGGCTTTCCTCCACGAGAGCTCCGCGACCTGCAACTCCGCGTCCGCACCGAGCAACAGACGCCCGAATGGAAGGCCCGCTACGCCGTCCGCTCCGGAGTGGAGGGCACGGTCAACGAGTTCGCCCACGGACACGGCATGCGACGCTGCCGCTACCGAGGACAGGGAAAGGCCCACGTCCAGCACGTCCTGACGGCCATCGCCGTCAACATTGAGCACCTCAGCGGACTACCACCGACCGAACAAGCCCCCACACCCCGGCGACCGACTGCCTTCCAGAGCTACCTCGATCAACGCGAGATACCCCGGCCGAAATCCTGGCGCACCCTGGGGACTTGACCTGCCAGCTCCAAGATCCCCGACAGAGTCAAGCTGAGAGGCTGTTGTCTTTCCGTACTTGATCGTCGGGTTCGCGCTGGTCAGGCATAGTGTGATGGGTTCTGTGGCAGCAAGGACACGTCGTGTCGGTGCGGTCGTGGAGGTGCGGGATGCCGTCGGTGATCGGGCTGCTGGAGGAGCGGGAACGAGCGCTGCTGCTCAGCGGGTGGAAGTACTGCGGGCCGAGGCGGACCGGGTGCTGGCCGCGTTGCGGGAAGCGGAACTCGACTGGGAGCGGTTCGTCGTCTCCCGGGAGACTGTCGTCGAGGTTCTCGCCGACCCGGACGGTGTGGTGGAGGCGGACCCGCCGGCGTCCGGGGATCCTGAACCGTCGCCGTCGCCGTCGCCGTCGCCGTCGCCGTCGCCGTCGCCGTCGCCGTCGCCGTCGGGTGCGGTGCCGGGTTCGGTGGTGCCCGCGTGGTGCGAAGGGCTCAAGGTGTCGGCGCTGTCGCCGGAGTATCAGCGGATGTTGGCGGTCCTGACCGCTTCCGCGTCGGCGTTGACCTGCAAGGACTTGGCTGCGGGGCTCGGGGTGCAGCCGGTGGCGGCGAAGCTGGAGGGAGTGCGGTCCAAGGCGAACCGGCTGGTGCGCAGGGGCTGGCTGGTCAAGGAGCCGTCGGGGCGGTTCGCGCTCGCCGCGGGCCCGCGAGGCGGCGGATCATGAGCATCGTCATCGACCACTGGATCATCGCCTCGCTGGAGTCGGGCCTGCGTTCGTAGTCGCGGGCGAGGCGGCGTGAGCGAAGCAGCCAGGCGAAAGATCGTTCCACGCACCAGCGGCGCGGGAGGACGGCGAAACCCTTGAGGTCGTCGGTGCGCTTGACCACCGTGACGACCAGGTGCAGGACGGCCAGGGCCCAGGTGATCAGGGTGCCGGTGTAGCCGCCGTCGGCCCAGAGCTTCGTGACCGTGGGGAAACGGCCGGTCAGAGCGGGCAACATGTCGGTGGCCGCCTGCCGGTCGGTGACATCACCCGCACTCACATGGATCATCAACAGCAGGCCGAGTGTGTCGCAGATCAGGTGCCGGCGCCTGCCGTTGATCTTCTTGCCGCCGTCGTAGCCCCGGCTGCCGGAGCCGACCACCGCGTCAGCCTTGACGGACTGCGAGTCGATGACCGCCGCGCTCGGCTCCGGCTCCCGGCCGGCCGCGATCCGGACCCTGCCGCGCAACCGGTCGTGGAGCTCGGCAATCAGCCCGCGCTCCCGCCAGCGGCGGAAGAAGGCGTAAACCCGGTCCCAGGCAGGGAAATCGGCCGGCACCGCCCGCCACTTGATGCCGCCGTCGACCACGTAGAACACGGCGTCCAGCATGATCCGGTGGCAGTAGCCCTCCGGGCGTCCGCCCCGGCCCTCCAGCCACCCCGGCACCGGCAGCAGCGGCCGGATCTCCCTGCCACTGGGCGTCCGTCAGGTCCGTGTCGTAGGCCCGGGCCCTGTCGGGCTGGTCGGCCGCGTTCCCGAACCGATGAGCGAGGCAATCGCACGACATGGCCGACGAGTTGAGCTCATCGGGCTCGACCGCGTACAACAGAGTCATCAGGGCCTCCTGGCGCGTTCGTTGTCTCAGCAACTCCGAACTGCACCAGAGGCCCTGTGTTCATGCGCGGCCACGGCAGAATCACCCAGCCCACCAGCCACTTTCGATCACACCGCACTCAAGATCGATAGGACTACAGTCTCTGACGCGGGAGGCGGCGGGGGAGTCCTTGCCGAGGGTGAAGCCGTGGACGAGGAGTCCCCAGTCGCGTACCTCGCCCTCCGGCAGGCCGATCGTGCCGGCCAGCTCGGGGTCGACGACGCTGCGGAATCGTATGTGTGCTGACATGGGGTGAAGGCCTCCAACGGCCTTGATGCTCAAGCCGGTTCAGGGAGACCACGCAGGGCAGCACGTTAGTGATGAAACGGGGATGTGAGTGCGCACCAGGTGGCGACCGGGGTGAGTACTGCGCAGAGCGGCACGACGACTTTGGTCTCGACCGGGCCGTCGGTGGTGATGCGCAGCGGGCCCGGCAGGCACAGGTGCCACCAGCGGCGGCCCCGTAGCGGCAGCGGCCAGAAGGCCGGGATGCCGTGGTCGGTGACCACGTCGCCGAGCAGGTGCACCACACAGCCGGCCGTGACCGACCAGGCCACCAGTGGGGGCGGGACCGCCTGTGGTGCCCAGCGCAGCACCGCCCAGACCGCGAGTGCGGCGGCGATGGCGGTGATCCAGGTGCCTGCCTTGTGTGCGCGGTGGCCGGCCAGGCCATAGGCCGCGAGTGTCCAGCACAGGAAGAGGGTGACCAACGCTGCCGCGTTTCCCCAGGCCGTGATCGCCGCCCAGGTGCCGTAACCGGTCGCCGCGGCGGTGAACAGCGTGTGTGTCAGGGTGCGGTGGGCGCCCGCGTCCGGCGGGTCCAGCGGCCCCCGGAGGAGCTTGTAGGCGACCTTGCTCAACCACTCGGTGCACCGCGCCAGGAAGCCGGTGAACGGGCCCAGTGCATGGGCTGCCGTAGAGCCCGGGTGGTCCAGGTCCGGGAGCAGCGCGGCACCCGCGCAGGTCACCGCGGCCGCCGCCAGGTGCGCGGCGCCGATGTCGTATCCGTACACGCGATGGGCGACGGCCGCCACCGTGGTGGTGACGGCCGCGCCCATCGCGGCGTGGGTGGTTCCCATCATGATTTTTGTCGGTTCTTCCCGCTCGGCATCAGCTGTTGCCGAGCGCGGCCTCCATCATCGCCTTGGCGACCGGGCCGGCCTGGCCGCCGCCGGACACCTCGTCACGCGAGGCGTTGGAGTCGGCGACGACGACCGCGACCGCGACGTCGTTGCCGGAGCTGTCCTCGGCGTAACCGGTGATCCAGGCGTAGGGCTTGTTGGAGTTGTCGACGCCGTTTTGGGCGGTGCCGGTCTTGCCGCCGACCGTGAGGCCGTCGATCGCCATCGTCGAGGCTGTGCCGTCGGTGACGGTCGCGATCATGGCCTGCTGCATCTGTTCGGCGACGGATGAGGAGACCGGCTCGGAGTAGGTGGTGGGGCTGGTCTGTTCGGCCGTTTCTCCGCCGGAGTCGGTGATCTTGTCGACCATGTACGGCTGCA
Source organism: Streptomyces fractus (assembly GCF_049844455.1). NCBI lineage: Bacteria > Bacillati > Actinomycetota > Actinomycetes > Kitasatosporales > Streptomycetaceae > Streptomyces > Streptomyces fractus. The sequence continues at coordinate 381,426 of NZ_JBMYHI010000001.1, forward strand.
TCAGCGTGCCGCCATTGGCGACGGCTGCGGAGACCATGGCCATTTCGAGGGGGGTCGCGGTGACGTCGAACTGGCCGATGCCGGTCTGGGCGACCTCGTCGGGGGACATTCCCGTCGGGTAAGTGGACTTCGCTGCCCGTGTCGGTACGTCCAGGCTGTCGTCGTCGAAGCCGAACTTGTCGGCCATCTCCTTGAGGTTCTTCTGCCCGATCTCGACCGCGAGCGGTGCGAAGACGGTGTTGCAGGAGTACTCCAGGGCCACTTCGAGGCTGGCGCCGGAGCACGGGTCTGCCTGGTTCTCGTTGGTGAGGACCGTGGTGGTGCCCGGCAGCGTGTAGGTGTCGGGGTAGTTGGTCGGCGCGGTGATGCTGTCCACGTAGCCGCCTTCCAGCGCGGCCGCGGTCACCACCAGCTTGAACGTCGAACCCGGTGGGTAGGTCTGTCGCAGCGCCCGGTTGAGCATCGGCGGATCGTCGTCGTCCTGGAGCTTGTTCCAGGCTTCCTGGTCGCTGGAGGTGTCGCCGGAGATTTTCGAGGGGTCGTACGACGGGGTCGAGGCCATTGCCTTGATCGCCCCGGTCTGCGGGTCGATCGCGACGGCCGCGCCGACGTCGTCGCCGAGCGCCTTGTACGCGGCCTGCTGCACGTCCGGGTCGATGGTGGTGTACACATCGCCCGGTTTGGCCTGGTTGCCGTTGAGGGTGGAGCCGACGGTGGCCAGCATGGGGTCCTCGCCGTCGAGGACGTCCTGGTAGATGCCCTCCAGCTGGGTGGCACCGTAGACCTGGGAGTTGTAGCCGGTCACCGGGGCGTACAGTGCGCCGTCGGTGTAGGTCCGCTTGTACTGCATGTCGCCGGACGACTCCTCGGCGGAACCGGTGATCGGCTGGCCGTCCACCATGATGTTGCCGAGCTGCTGGTCGTACTGGGTGATCGCGACCCGCCGGTTGGCACTGTTGTCGTCCAGTGCCTGGGCCTGGTAGCCCTGCACCCAGGTCAGCCGGGCCAGTAGGGCCAGCACCAGGATGATGCAGAACGACGACACCAGGCGTAGTGACTTGTTCATGCGGCTTGCTCCTCCTTCCTTGTTTCCTTGGGATGTGGGGGATTTGGGCTTTCCGGTTGGCTTGTGTCTTCGGCGGGTGCGGTCGTCAGCCGCCGTCCGAAGAGGTCACGGTGATCGGCTGATCGTTCTGGATCTCGCCGAAGAGTGTCTGGGACGCGTCGGAGTCCCACAGGACCGCCGATCCGGCGTTGGTCTCGTAGTCCTGGTTCGAGATCGGAACGGTCAGGACGGTGCCGCTGCTGTCACCCGCCTTCAGCAGGTTCTTGGCCATCTTGAAGATCGAGAACATTGAGGTGTTGTCGTCGACGGTGACCGAGTTGAGGCCTGCGCTCAGCAGCGGGTAGAGATTGAAGGGGTTCAGGACTGTGGACCAGGACGTCATCTCGCTGGTCATGGCGTTGATGAACTGCTGTTGGTCCTGGATGCGTGAGAGGTCGGAGTCGGGCAGCGAGTAGCGGGTTCGGACGAATGCCAGGGACTGTTCGCCGTTCAGGGTCTGGCAGCCGGCGTTCAGGTCGGCGCCCGATTTTTCGTCCTGGACCGGCTCGGACAGGCACATGTCGACGCCGCCGAGGGCGTTCACCACGTTCACCAGGCCCGCGAACCCGACCTCCATGTAGTGGTCGATGTGGATGTTGGTGTTCAACTCCACGGTCTGGAGCAGGAGTTGGGGGCCGCCCTCGGTGCGTGCGGTGTTGATCTTGTTCTGGTTCTCGGGGTGCGTGGTGCCGTCGGAGTCGGTGTAGGCGGGGATGGTGACCCAGGAGTCGCGGGGGATCGACATCAGGGCCGGGCCGTCGTCGCCCTCGTGCAGGATCATGATCGAGTCGGCGCGGCTGCCCTCGGCGGAGGAGGCGGAGCCGGTGTGGTACTGCTGCTTCTGCTCGGAGGTCAGGCCTTCTCGGCTGTCGGTGCCGGCCAGCAGCCAGTTGGTGCCATGACCGGCGGCCGGCTCACCCGACCAGGAGGTGATCGCGTCGGTGCGCTGTAGCTGGTTGTCGGCCCACAGGAGGGTGCCGCCGGTCGTGATCAGCAGCAGGCAGAGCGCGATGATCACGCCGCGTTTGATCCGCTTTCGCCAGTCGGCCGGCGGCCGATTCGCGAACCGGTGGGGCCTGTCCGGCCGGCGCGGGTTGTGTTGGGTCCTGCGCCGGTCCTGTTCGTCCCGGCGTGCTTGTTGGCGGCGGGGGGACAGGTGGGAGGGGAGCGGGGGTTCGCCGGGGTGGTGGGGGGCTCGCGGGCGGGCGTGGGCGCCGGTGAGTGCCCTCGGGCTGCCGGGGCCGGAGGGCTGGGGGAGTGGGAGTGCTCCGCTCACGGCCGCCGGACGACCACCGTCTTGGCGGCCTTGTCGTGCGGGCACTGGTAGCCCGGGCGGTCCCAGAGCAGCCAGATGGAGTCGAACAGCAGCCAGAACGGGACGACGGAGGGGACGAAGCGGGTTGCCCAGCGGGCCGTGGAGCGCCAGAAGCCGGGTGTTTCGGCGGGCTGGTCGCGCTGTACGACCTGCACCCTGAAGGAGAGTTTGCCGAGGGTGGCGCCGTAGCGCCACACCATCAGCGGCTCGTAGGCGGCAGTGATCAGCCCGATCACGACGTACGCCACTCCCAGCGCCGAACCGTGCAGGAACGCCCCGAAGGTCAGCGCCGCGGTCATGCCGAAGAGCAGGATGGCCAGCCAGTCCAGAAGCCGCGCGCCGAGCCGCACGGCCGGGGCGGCGAGGACCCGGTATCCGGGACCGGATGCGGGCCGCTCAGCGTCTGCGGCGTCCGGCGGCAGCAGTGTGACCTGCGGTGCATCGGCCGCATCGGGTTTCTGTGGCGGTGCCGTGCCGTTCTTGTCGAAGCTGAGCATCTCCCCATCCCACAGGGGTGCGGGGTGGAGGGGTGGGTGCCGATGCGGCCGGGATTGTGGCCACAAGTACCGGGAGGTGTCGCCGAAAGGGCCGTGCTGGAGGGCGGCGCCTTCCAGCACCGTCCCAGTGCGGCCTTTTGGCACGGTTTGTCGTGTTTCGATGGAGAGGAAGACTCCTCCATCGCGCGGACCCGCCACAGCACGTCGCGGGTCCGCCGCCGCACGAGAGGCATGGCCCTATGACGGACCCACGCCCGGACGCCACCGGCGCGCCGGAGCCCGACACCGACCCGACCACTCGGATACCGCCCGTCCCCGACCAGACCATGCGGATACCGCCTGTCCCGGACGGCCCACCGCTCATCCCGGACGGCCCACCACCGGTCCTGCCGGCCGGGCATCCCGGATCGGACCAGAGCGCCGACGTGTCCCCGGCCCCGGCCCGGGGCCGGCGCCGGATCGCGCGGTCCGGCGTCATGCTGACGCTGGTCGCGGTGCTCACGGTGGGTGCGGGCTACGTGGTGCACGAGGTCAGAGTGGCCAAGGCGTCCTCCACTTCACAGTCCAGCCCAGGCGTCCTTTTCCCGGGCGACGGCTCGGACGGCGGAATCGGCTCCGGTTCGTACATCTCCAAGCTGGCCTCCGCACCGGCGCACAGCGTGTCCACCGTCAAGGACACGACCACGGGGCAGTGGGTGACTCAAGCCACCCAGCGCGGCACCGTCACCGCCGTCAGCGGCCACTCGATCACAGTGAAGAGCGGCGACGGCACCACCTGGACCTGGGACATCTCGGATGCCGAGGAGTACGGCAACACCGATCTGCAGAAGGGCGACATGGTCTGGGTGCGCGGCACCTCCGACAGCACCTCCGACTCCGGGAACATGGCCTACTCGGCCACCGACATCGTCGCTCTGGACGGTGACACCACGGCGCCGCGATAGCCGCTCCGCGTCAATTCCGGGGCCGGCGGGCCGCGGCGCCTGCGGTGAGGAGCAGCATGGCCAGGCCGAGGAGGAGCGGGAGCAGCGCGTGCTGCGCATGCGCGACGAGGCGTCCGCCCCCGAGCGCGGCAAGTCCCACGGCGGCCAGGGCGGCGCAGATGAGAGAGACGGTGCGCTGCCCTGTGCGCGCCTCGTCGGCCTGCGCGTCTTCGTCGGCCTGCGCGTTCTCGCCGTTCTCGCTGGTCTCGGGTGCGGGCCGGTCGTGCGCGGACAGGGCGGGGCCGACGTCGCCGTCGGGACGGTCCGCGGGCACGATCCGGATGGCGTCCATCTGAAGGGTGTCGCCTTCCTGTACGGCTTCCTGTACGGCGTCGCTACTTTGCCGGGCGTCGCCACCCGTGTCCCGCCACATGTCGCCGGCGATCCGCGGCAGCGGCCGGTCGGGCCCCGGCAGATAGGGGCTCGCTTTGCGGGTGACCTTCGGGATGGACAGCGTGAGCAGGTCGGCGTTGCGCTGGCTACGGCTGATCAGCCGCTCCATGTACGACAGGGCGGCCTCGGCGACGACCACGGTCGAGGCGGGGGCGGGCGACGTCCCGAGCCGCCCGGCGGTGGCCGTCGGGACGAGGGCGACGGTGGTGCCGGGGTGTTCAGCGTTGCTGGTGAGGCGGGCGCCGTGCAGCAGGGCGCGGGTGGCGGCGGTCAGACAGAGCTCGTCGGAGGGGGCGGTGAGATGGAGCATCACGTCCTCGAGTTCCCTGCCGCAGGCGACGGTGTCCTCGCCGGCCGGGGACAGCTCGGCGACGGAGAGGAGTTCGGCGAACTCGGCGAGTTTGCGCGGGAGTTCGGCCGACAGAGTGCCAGCGTCGACCTCGCGGTGCGTTCCCTCGCTCAGCACCTCGCGCAGGAGCCGGGCCGTCTCCCGGTCCCGCCAGTCGCGCAGCCAGGTGGCGTGGGTCCGGTGCAGGGTGGTTCTGGTGAAGGAGGCGGCGGTGGCCAGTTCGGCGAGTTCCTTGGCGCCGTTGCCGTTGAGAGGACCCCCGGCGAGCAGCTCCCCCAGGCGTTCGCGGTAACGGGCCGCGGACTCTTCGTCGGTGGCGGGCCGGTCGGAGAACGGGAGTTGCTCGGCCAGCGACCACAGCCAGCCGTGGCTGCCCCGGCGCAGCCGGGCGATGCGCGGCCGCCAGGTGGCGGGCTGGGCCGGAGGCTCGCCGAGTTCGAGCGGTTCGGGCAGACGGCCGCGGGCGAGGCGGGGGGTGAGCGCCGTGTACAAGCTCGTGGTCAGCCGGGCGGACTGCAGCGGGGTGGGGCGGGCCGGGACGCCGCCCGGCTTCCGGGTGCCCTGCTCCTGCGGGGAGCTCTCCGGTCGCAGCTGCCGGGTCAGTTCCGCCACGTCGGAGCCGTCGGCAAGGGTGAGTTCACGGGCCAGGGCCGGTATGCGCAGCAGGCGCTCCTCCACGGCCCGCTCGTCCAGGAACAGCAGATCGGCCAGGGCGGGGGCGAGCCGCTTGTCGTCCGTGCCGAGCAGCACCGCGCCGTTGAGCAGCGCCGCCAGGTCCGGGAGGATCGCGGACTGCGCTCCTGGCGCGTCGGCGAGCTGCGTGGACAGCTCCTCCCGCACGGTCCCGTCCGGACGGATCCGGACCGCCGCGATCTCCCTTACCGCGTGGGCCGTCCCGACGCCGACGGTGACCGCGACCGCGACGAGGTCGGGCTCGCGGTCCGGGCTCCTAGGAATGGGAGACATAGGGAGAATCCTCGCATACAAGATCAAATGAAAGTTTATCTCGCCCTCTATTAATTAAGGGGCGAATAAAGATTTCTCGCGTGATTTCGGTATATATCAACTGCATCTCTAGGATGCAGGAATGAGCACTCCCGCCCCACCCAGGCAGAACCCGGACCGGCCCTGGCGATCGGAGGGCACCCCGCCCCCTCCGCCGGACCGCAAGCCGGGCCGCAAGATGCCCGGCTGGCGGCCGGTGGTCGTGACCCTGTTGGTGACATTCTTGATCACCCGGCTGCTGTTGTCGTTCCTCGACAACGGGACGAGCGTCTCGTACACCGAGTTCACCCAGCAGGCCCACGCCAACAACATCTCCAAGCTCTACGTCCAGGGCGACGAGATCCAGGGCGAGTTGAAGAAGTCCGCCGATGTGCCGGACGCCCACGGCAAATACAAGGACTTCACCACCCAGCGCCCCTCGTTCGCCGACGACAATGTGTGGCAGACGCTGGAGAAGAACAACGTCACGATCACCGCGACACCGGTGCTCACCCACCGCTCGTTCCTCACCTCGCTGCTCATCTCGCTCCTCCCGATGCTGCTCATCGTCGGCATCTGGCTCTACGCCGCCAAACGAATGGGAGCCATGGGCGGCGGCACCGGACCCGGCGGACTCGGAGGGAAGAAGGGGCCCAAACCGGTGCAGCCGGAACAGGACGGCAAGCGCACCACCTTCGAGGACGTGGCCGGCATCGACGAGGTGCAGGCCGAGCTCAGCGAGGTCGTCGACTTCCTCAAACGGCCCGGCGCCTACCGCGTGATGGGTGCACGGATGCCGCGCGGCGTGCTCCTTGCCGGCCCGCCCGGCACCGGCAAGACGCTGCTGGCGCGCGCCGTCGCGGGCGAGGCCGGCGTCCCCTTCTTCTCCGCCTCGTCCTCCGAGTTCATCGAGATGATCGTCGGCGTCGGCGCCTCGCGTGTACGCGAGCTGTTCGCCGAGGCCCGCAAGGTCGCACCCGCCATCATCTTCATCGACGAGATCGACACCATCGGCCGGCAACGCGGCGGAGGATCGCTGTCCGGGCACGACGAGCGTGAACAGACGCTCAACCAGATCCTCACCGAGATGGACGGCTTCTCCGGCTCGGAGGGTGTCGTGGTGATCGCGGCGACCAACCGGGCGGACGTGCTGGACGCCGCGCTCACCCGGCCCGGCCGGTTCGACCGCACCGTACAGGTCGCCACCCCCGACCGGACCGGCCGCCAGGCCATCCTGGGGATCCACACACGCAACATCCCGCTCGACACCACAGTCGACTTGGAACAGCTCGCCAAGACCACACCGGGAATGTCCGGCGCCGAACTGGCCAACCTGGCCAACGAGGCCGCCCTGCTCGCGGTGAAGCGCCAGCAGAAAACCGTCACCGGCACCGACTTCTCCGACGCCCTGGAAAAGGTGCAACTCGGCGCGATCCGCCCGCTGATCATGCCGGAAGAGGAACGCCGTCGCACCGCCTACCACGAGGGCGGCCACGCACTGCTCGGAATGCTGCAGCCGGGCGCCGACCCGGTCCGCAAGATCACCATCGTGCCGCGCGGCCGAGCGCTCGGCGTCACCCTCTCCACCCCCGACACCGACCGCTACGCGTACACCAAGGAGTACCTGCGCGGCCGCATCATCGGCGCGCTGGGCGGCATGGCCGCCGAGGAGACCGTCTTCAACGAGATCACCACCGGCGCCGAGAACGACCTCGAGCAGGTCACCAACATCACCCGCGGCATGGTCGGCCGCTGGGGCATGAGCCCCCGCATCGGCCGGCTCACCGCACTCTCCAACGACGGCCAGTCCCCCTACGGCCTGACCGCCGCGCCCGCGACCCTGGACGCGGTCGACGCCGAGATGCGCCGCATCGTTGACGACGCGTACACCGAGGCATGCCGACTCCTCGTCGAGCACCGCCCACAGCTCGACGCACTCGCCAAGGCGCTCCTGGAGAACGAGACGCTGGAGGAAGCCGAGGCGTACCGGGTGGCCGGCATAGCCCGCACAAAGAAGGACGACTGAGCACGTACCCGAATGCCGCCCAGGAGCGGATGTTGCGGTCGCACTGCGGTGCGGTGCTGGCCGCCTACAACTGGGCAGTGGGCTGGGTCGAGGCGTCGTGGTGGCAGCGCAAGGCTGAAGAGTCGTACGGCATGGGTGAGGAACAGTTGACGCCGTGGCGGTTGTGGTCGCTGCCCGCGCTGCGCAAGGCGTTCAACGCCGCGAAGCACACCGACCCGCACTTCGCCGCCTGGTGGCAGGACAATTCCAAGGAGGCATATAACACCGGGCTCGCGAGCGCCGCTGCCGCGTTCGACACCTATGCGAAGTCCAGGCGCGGACAGCGCAAGGGCAAGCGAGTTGGTATGCCGCGTTTCAAGTCGAAGCGGACGGCGCGCCTGTCCTGCCGGTTCACGACCGGCGTGATGCGCGTGGAGGCCGACGGCCGGCATGTGACGCTGCCCCGGCTCGGCACGGTCCGTGTCCACGAGCCCACCGGCAAGCTTCTCGACCGCCTGCGGGCCGGGACGGCCCGGATCCTGTCGGCGACCGTCCGGTGTGAGCGGGGCTGCTGGCTGGTGTCTTTCCAGTGCGAGGTGAAGCGCGACCTGGTGCGCGTGGCCCGGCCCGAGGCGGCGGTCGGGATCGACCTCGGGGTGAAGACCCTCGCGGTGATGACAGACAGCACCGGCGAGGTCCGCGAGGTGCCCAACCCGAACCACTACGACCGGGCACGCAAGCAGTTGCGCTGTACTTCGCGGATCGTGTCCCGCCGCCAGGGCCCCGACCGGCGCACCGGGCAGAAGCCATCCTGCAGGTGGGAGAAGGCCAACGCCCAGCAGAACAAGGTCCACCACCGGGTGGCGCACCTGCGCGAGGACGCCCTGCACAAGTTCACCACTGCCGTGGCCGCCGAGTACGGCACCGTAGTGGTCGAGGACCTCAACGTCACCGGGATGCTCACAAACCGGCGCCTGGCCCGCCAGATCGCGGATGCCGGATTCGCCGAGATCCGCCGCCAGTTCGGCTACAAGACCTGCCAGCGCCACGGCACCCGCCTCGTGGCTGCGAGCCGCTGGTACCCCTCCTCCAAGACCTGTTCCGGCTGGGGCGCGGTGAAAGCCAAACTGCCGCTGCACATCCGGACCTTCGAGTGCGAGGCCTGCCCCCTGGTCCTCGACCGGGACGCGAATGCCGCACGCAACCTCGCCGCCCTCGCGGCAGCCTGTATCACTGGTACCGGAGTGGCCGGAGACCAGGACACCACCATGGTGGTGCCGAAACCTCGTGGAGCCGACCACAAGACCCGCACCACCCGCCGTGACCACAAGGCCACGCCGGGGCGGGCAGGTGGCGCAGTCCCCGCACCACGCGGGAAGGAAACGAGAGACCGTCCTCAGGACACCGAAGCGCTCACGCTTTGGTGACACCGTCACGAACCAATCCGTCAGAAACGTCGGAATTACTGATAGCCGCTGAGACTTTCAGTAACGGCGCACGAATGGTTCACCCGGCGGGCGCCGGCGGGCGGACTCTCGTCCTCAAGCGTGCCTTCGTCGAGGACGTCCGCCGTGCGCAACTGCACGACCGGATCCGCTCGCTGCGCCGGCCGCTGCTGGTGATGCACTCTCCCACCGACAACACCGTCGGCATCGGCAACACCGATCAGATCTTCCGTGAGGCACGGCATCCGCAGAGCTTCGTCGCACTCGAGGAGGCGACCACCTGCTGCCCGCACGCGGTCAGGCCCAGCGCGCCGCTCGCATTCTCAGCGCCTGGGCCGACCAGTACCTCCACAAGAAATGAAGCGGACGTGAGGTGCGTGGGGACGGGCCGTCAGCCCATCGATTCGGGCACGCGCTTCTGCTGAACGGGCTCTGCCGTACGCGTCTCGGGCACGGGACGGTGGTTGACGAAGACGAACGCCACCACCGCGGCCAGCACCATCAGCGCCGCGGCCCAGGCACTGGCCACCACGTAGCCGTGCACGATGCCGTCCACCTGCGCGGTGGGCGAGGCGGGATGCGAGAGAAGATAGTCAGCGGTCGCCGAGGCGGCGATGGTATTGAGCAGCGCGGTGCCGATCGAACCGCCCACCTGCTGCGCGGTGTTCACACTGGCCGAGGCTGCACCCGAATCCTGCGGAGCGACCCCCGAGGTGGCCAGGGACATGGCCGGCATGAAGGTGCATCCCAGGCCGAGGCCGAGCAGTACTTCCACGGGCGCGACCAGCGCCCAGTACGAACTGGTCGGCGTCATCTGAGTGAGCAGCGCCATGCCCGAGGCAGCGACCAGCAGGCCGGGCACCATCAGGGCGCGGGCCGGTACCTTCACCATCAGCCGAGCCGCGATCTGTGTGGAGGAGATGATCATTGCGGCCGTCATCGGCAGGAAGGCGAAGCCGGTCTCCATCGGCGAGTATCCCTTGATGACCTGAAGGTAGAAGGTCAGGAAGAGGAAGAGGCCGAACATGCCGATGACCGCGATGCCCAGGGAAAGCACCACGCCACCGCGGTTGCGGTCCATGATCAGGTGCAGTGGGAAGAGCGGGTTCGCGGTCTTCGACTCGACCAGCGTGAAGATGGCGAGCAGGGCCGCGCCGCCGATGAGCAGGGTCAGGACGAGTCCGTCCGACCAGCCGCGTGTTCCGGCCTCGCTGCAGCCGTAGACGATGGCGAACAGGCCTGCTGAGCCGAGGAGTACGCCGGGTATGTCGAAGCTGGTGGTGTCCCGCGTGGAGTTGCCGTTGATCAGGCGGGATGCGGCGAATGCGGCGGCGATGGCGATCGGTACGTTGACGAAGAGGCACCAGCGCCAGTCCAGGTACTCGGTGAGCACACCGCCCGCGATCAGGCCGATGGCGCTGCCGCCGCCGGCGATCGCGCCGAACACGCCGAATGCCTTGGCGCGTTCGGCGGTGTCGGTGAAGGTGGTGGCCAGCAGTGACAGTGCCGCGGGGGCGAGCATCGCGCCGAAGACACCCTGCAGCGCGCGTGCCGCGAACAGTGTCCCTTGCTCGGGGGCGAAGCCGCCGAGCGCGGAGGCGGCGGCGAAGCCGAGCAGTCCGACGATGAAGATGTTCTTGCGGCCGAAGCGGTCGCCGAGCCGGCCGCCGAGCAGCAGCAGGCTGCCGAAGGCCAGGGTGTAGGCGGTGATCACCCACTGGCGGTTGGCGTCCGACATGCCGAGGTCGGCCTGGGCCGATGGCAGGGCGATGTTCACGATCGTGGCGTCGAGGACGATCATCAGCTGGGCGGTGGCGATGACCGCCAGTGCCCACCAGCGGCGGGGGTCGGGCTGGATTGTGGCGCCGGGCGCGGCACCGGCGGACTGCGAGCTCACGTGGTTCCGATCTTCTTGGTACGCGGATTGAGCGGTGGGGCGTCGCGGGTCGCGCGGCCCAACTGCTCAATCCTGCCGGGATCCGGCTACAGGAGATGTCAACCAAGGTCTTCTGCGTGTAGACCGAAGTCTCGTCCCGGCCGCGTCCGTGGCTGCCCGGGGCCCGCCCCCAGCGCATGGGTTCGGGGCAGACTCATGCGGTGGGGGCGGCGAGTTCGGGGGGGCTGGGAAGGCTGGCCTGGGCTGGTGTGTCTATCCGGCCTTCGCGGAGTCGATGTCGATGACGAAGATCAGGGTGGAGTTGGCGGGGATGCCGGACTGTACCGCGGCGCCGTAGCCGAGGGAGGGCGGGATGGAGACCTCGAGGCGGCTACCTTGCTTCTGGCCCTTGAGGGCCTGGTCCCAGCCCTTGATGACCTGTCCCTCGCCGAGGATGAAGGTGAACTTCTGGTCTCGGTCGTAGGAGTTGTCGAAGGGCTTGGTGGAGTCCCAGGTCTGGCCGAGGTAGTCGACGGAGACCGACATGCCGTCCTTGAGAGTGGTGCCGTCGCCCTGGCTGATCACCTCGGTCTTCAGGGAGGTGGGCGCGGTGCCCTTGCCCTTGGCCAGTGTCGGCTTCTCGCCGTACTGGGTGCCCGCGGTGATGGAGGGCAGGCCGCCCTTGCTGATCGTGTTCGACGAGGTCGGCGCGAACAGTACGAAGGCGAGTACCGCCACCGCGATCAGGCCGGCCGTCAGCGCGTACCAGCGCTTCCTGCGCCACCAGGGCCGTGTGGCCCGGGTCTTGGTAGAGGTGTCCGAGCGGGTGGTCATCGTGGGGGTCTCTCGCATCGTCATGGGGGGCCAGTGCCGGGCTCCGGCGTTCAGCATTCGTCGGCCAAATCGTAACCTCGGAAGGGGCAAAACAGGCATTGCGCCTTTAGCCGGTCATAATATGACCGTTTGGTCCGGGGGGCATTCGGTGCGGAGAAGGAGTACGAGATGGGTGGCATCACCACCGTCGTCCTGCTGGTGATGCTGGGCACCGCGGTGGCCACCGGGGCGCGGCACTGGTCGGTGCCGGCGCCCTCACTCCTTGTGGTGGCCGGTGTGCTGGTCGGTCTGGTTCCCTTCGTGCCCGACCTGCACGTGCCGCCGGAGCTGATCAGCACCGTCGTCCTTCCGCCGCTGCTGTACGCCTCGGCCACCGAGATCCCCTGGCGGGAACTGCGGCGGATGTGGCGGCCGGTCACCGTGCTGGTGCTCGGCCTGGTGCTGATGACCGCGTTCGCGATCGGCGCGGTGGCGGTGTGGCTGACGCCGATGGGCGCGGCGACGGCCTTCGTGCTCGGTGCGGTGCTCGCCTCCACCGACCCCGTCGCGGTGACCGCGCTCGGCCGCAAACTGCCGCTGCCGCCGCGGGTGCAGATCCTGGTCCAGTCGGAGTCCCTGTTCAACGACGCCTCGTCGCTTGTCCTGTTCAAGGTGGCGATCGGCATGGCGGTGGCGGGCGGTGCGGTCTCGCTGCCCGCCGCGGGCGGCGAGTTCCTGCTGCTGGCCGGGGGCGGAGCGGCCGTGGGCGCGGCGGTCGCGGGCGTGGTCGCCCTGCTGCGGTCGCGTACCGAGGACCCGGTCCTGGAGACGGTGATCGCGCTGGTCACTCCGTACGCGTCCTATGTGGTCGGCGAGCAGTTGCACACCTCGGGCGTGACGGCGGTGGTGGTCTGCGGGGTGATGCTCGGCTCGCTGGGGCACCGGCTCACCTCGCCCAGGATCCGGCTTCAGGTGCACGCGGTCTACGACATCGTGGTCTTCATTTTGGAATCCGCCGTCTTCGCGGTCATCGGCCTCGAACTCCCCTCGCTCGTGGCCGGGTTGAAGGCGGACGAGGGCGGCTGGTGGTGGCAGGCCCTGGTGCTCGCGGCGGTCGCGGTCGCGGCCCGCATGCTCTGGGTCTTCCCCCTGTCGGCGGCGATGCAGAAGCGCCGCGGCGCCACCACGCTGTCCTGGCGGGTCCCGGCGGTGATGGCCTGGGCGGGCACCCGTGGCGTGATGCCGCTGGCCGCTGCTCTGTCCATCCCGTACGTGACGGACGACGGTTCGCCCCTGCCCTACCGTGAGCTGGTCCTGGTCCTGACGACCGCCGTGGTGGTGATCACTCTGGTGGGCCAGGGCTTCACGCTCGGCACGGTGGTGCGGCGCTCGGGCATCGCACTGGAGCCGGCCGACACCGCGAAGGAGGAGGCCGAGGCGCTGGCCCTGATCAGCATGGCCGGCCTGGCTCGGCTGCGCGAGACGACCGGCGTCGGTCCGCAGGACTCGGCCGACGACGACGAGGTCGTGGTCGAGCAGATCCGCCGGGCCCTCGAAGCCCGCCTCGCCCACGCCGAGTCCGGACCGGACGCCCCCACGGGTCCCACCCCCCTGGACCGCTATCGCACCCTGCGCCGTGACGTGCTGGCCGCCGAGACCGCCGAACTCCAGCACCTGTACGTCACCGGCAAGGTCCCTGACGCGGTGCGCCAGCGGATCCTTCACGCGCTGGACCTCGAGGAGGCCACGCTCGGTGCGTGAGCGGCACACGGCCGCTTAGTGACGTCCTTTCAACTCCCTGTGGGTTTCTCATGAATTCTTAGGGAGCCGTTGATGATCTTCCCAGCACTCCTGGATGGAATGGGATATGTACGAACAATTCAGATATGACGACTCGTCATCCAGAAAGAGACGAACCACAATGAAGACCCTGACACGAAACCTCCGCCGGGCCCGCTACCTGCTCGCGGGTGCCGCCTGCGCCGCCGTCATGACCGTCGGCCTCCCGGCGACCGCACAGACCTCGGGCCCCGAAATACCGGTGGCGGGCCCGGCGGCCGAGGCGCCGCTGCAGGCGGCCGCCGACCACCAGGCGGTCACGGACCCGGCCGTCGAGGCGGTCACCGAAACCGCAGCGAAGAGCAAGACGCAGCGCTCGTGAGTCAGGCCGCAGGGCTCTGCTCACCCTCCCCCGGCGAGGCGGTCCCGGCCTCGGAAGGCAACGGGCTCGCACCGTCCCTGCCCGTCGTGGGCGTGCCCTTGCCGTCGGATTCCGCCTTCTGGCCGGAGTTCTTCGTCCCGGAGTCCTTTCGCGGCGTCTCCTGGCCGGAGGAGTCCCCACTCTTCGACGGCGAGCCGCCGACCGGGTCACCGTCGCCGCCGCTTCCGCCGCTTCCGCCGCTCGAGACGGGCGTTGACGGGGACGGTGTGGGCGACGGCTGGGTGCTGCCGGTGCCGGACGCCGCCGTCGTCTGCCCGTCCGGCCAGTACGCGGACTGCGTCGGGCCGGAGTCGAACTGCCGGACCGGCGTGCCGTTCAGGGCCGCCGCGGTGTATGCGGTCCAGATCTGCGCCGGGTAGCCGCCGCCGTTGACCCGGTCGTTGCCGCCGAGCCCGTCCAGCGAGACCTGCGCCCCGGTCGAGGGATCCTCGCCGAACGCCCCGACGGCGGTGACCAGTTGGGGAGTGTGGGCGATGAAGAGGGCCGACTTGTCGTCGTCGGAGGTACCGGTCTTGCCGGCCACCGGACGGCCGAGTTTCTGGGCCTCCGAGCCCGTGCCGCCCTCACCGCTCACCACACCCTGCAGCACGGAGTTGACCGTGTCCGCCGTCTCCTTGCTGATCGCCTGCTTCGCCGTGTGGTCCGGCAGCTCGACCTTCTGTCCGTCATGGCTGACCGACTTCACGATCCACGGCGTGATCTGCTGACCCTCGTTCGCGAAGGTGGCGTACACCCCGGCCATGTCCATCAGACTGGGTGTCGACACACCGAGCGCGACCGACGGCTGGGCGTCCAGGCCTGGTGTGTCGGACGGCAGCCCCAGCTTCTGCGCCATGTCGACCACGTTCTGCAGCCCGGCGTCCTGCGCCATTTGCGCATAGACCGCGTTGACCGACCAGTCCATGGCCTGTTGCACGGTGACGTCGCCGTAGTCCTTGTCGTCCTCGTTCGGCGGGGCATAGGCCGTGCCGGTCCCCCCCTTCACCGGGGTACCGGAGTCTCCGCCGTACACAGTGTCCGGCGTGATCTTCCGCCCGTCCTGAGTCGTCGCCCCCTCCTCGAGCGCGGCGGCGAGCACGATCGGCTTGAACGTCGAACCGACCTGATAGTCCTGCCGGGTGGCGTTGTCGACGTAGTGGGTGTCGTAGTCCGCGCCGCCGTACAGCGCCACGACCTCCCCGGTCTGCGGATCGACCGACACCGCCCCGGTCTGCATCTCCTCGGCACCCGCCCCGCTGTTCTCGACCGACGCCTCCAACTCCTTCTCACTGATCGGGTCGACGGTCAGCTCGATGGTGTACCCGCCCTGGTCGAGCTGCGCCTGGGTGAGCGTGCCGCTGTCGACGAGGGACCGCTCGGCGGCGGTCACCAGATACCCGGACTGCCCGCTCATCCCGTCCGACGCCTGGGGCGGCAGCGGCTCGGGGAAGGTCATCCCCGCCCGCTCCGACTGGCTCAGATTCCCCATGTCGACCATGCCGTCCAGAACGTAGTCCCAGCGGTCGATCGCGGCCTGCCGCTGGTCGGGGGTGTCCGTGGAGACGTCGTACACGCCGGGCGCATTGAGCAGCGCCGCCAGGTAGGCCGACTGGGCCACGTCCAGCTGTGCGGCATCGATGCCGTAGTACGCCTGCGCGGCGGCCTGGATACCGTAGGCTCCACGCCCGTAGTAGGCGGTGTTCAGATATCCGTCCAGGATCTGGTCCTTGGACTCGGCGATGTCCAGCTTCACCGAGATGAACATCTCCTTGAATTTCCGCGACAGCGTCTGCTGCTGCGTGAGGTAGTAGTTCTTCACGTACTGCTGGGTGATGGTGGACCCACCCTGGATTCCCTTTCCACCGAGCGTGTCGACGGCCGCCCTGGTGATCCCCTTGAGGTTGATCGCACCCTCGGAGTAGAAACTCTGGTCCTCGGCGGCGAGCGCCGCCTGCTGAGCCGCCTCGGATATCTCACTCAACGGTACGGATTCACGGTTGGTTTCACCGGTCTTCGTCAACTTCGAACCGTCGGCGTACTCGAAGACACTGGCCTGCGCGGTCGCCTCCGCATTCGGGTCCGGGACACCCACGAGCACGAATCCGAGCGCGAACACCACCGCCCCGCTCGTGACGATCCCGAGAAACGCGCCGAGCACCATCCGCCAGGTCGGGAAGATCCGCCGCCAGCCGCGCCGCTTGCGCGCGCCGGGCTTCCTCGCCCGCCGCGGCCGCCCTCCCGCGCCGGCGCCCCGTCCCCCGGCCTGCCGTGTCCGGCTACTCATCCGCTCCCACTCCCGACCCCGGTCCGTTTCCGGGTCCGGATCAACTGGTGACTACGCTTCGCAATGACGACTCATGCAGTCCCGGCATTGTGCAGCAAGAACCCTCCTGACGAATCGGCGAATTGACGACGTGTTTATCCACTTCCGTACTGCGACCCTGCGCGCGTACGCCTTCCTGGTTCGTGTGATGGGGCGTCACGGAAGCTGGCTGGCCCCACTTTTGATCACTTTCTTCGCGGGAATCCTGCGCTTCTGGGACCTCTCCCACCCGGACGTGTTCACCTTCGACGAGACGTACTACGCCAAGGATTCCTGGTCGATGGTCCACCAGGGAACCGAGACCGTCTGGCCCGATGACGCTAATTCGCAGATCCTGGCCGGGAACATCCCTATGGGAACCAGCGGCGAATTCATCGCCCACCCCCCGCTCGGCAAATGGATCATCGGCCTGGGCGAGCTCGTCTTCGGCATGAACCCGCTCGGCTGGCGGGTGATGACGGCACTCTTCGGCACCGCCGCGATCTTCCTGCTCGCCCGGATCGGCACCCGCCTGTTCGGCTCGCTCTGGCTCGGTTGCACCGCCGCGCTCCTGATGGCCTGCGACGGCCTGGAGCTGGTGATGAGCCGCACCGGCCTGCTCGACATCTTCGTGATGTTCTTCGCGCTGGCCGCCTTCGGCTGCCTGCTCGTCGACCGCGACCGCGTCCGGGAACGGGACACCGGGCGCCCGTACTCGAGATGGCGCTGGTGGCGGCTGGCCGCGGGCGCACTGCTCGGCTGCTGCTGCGCGGTGAAGTGGAACGGGTGGGACTTCCTGGCCGCCTTCGGCCTGCTCACCGTCTGCTGGGACATCGCCAACCACCGCCGCCTCGGCTCGCGCCACCCCTACCGCGCGATGCTCCGACGCGACGCGCTGCCCGCCTTCGCCTCGCTGGTCCTGGTCGCCTGCGCGGTGTACGTGCTGACCTGGGCCGGCTGGTTCCTCTCCGACAACGGCTACGACCGCCACTCCGAGCCCACCGCGATCGGCTCCTGGTTCCACTACCAGTTCCAGATATGGGACTTCGACACCACGCTCACCGCTCCGCACCCCTACCAGTCCAACCCCTGGTCCTGGCTGGTCATGGGCCGCCCCGTCTGCTTCTTCTGGCAGAAGGACCCGGACGGATCGGTGCACGAGATCCTCGCTCTCGGCACCCCGCTGCTGTGGTGGGCCGCATGCCTGTCCCTCGCCTACGCCCTGTACCGGTGGTTCTTCCGCCGGGACTGGCGCTTCGGAGCCGTCCTGTGCGCAGTGGCGGCCGGCTTTGTGCCGTGGCTCCAGTGGCAGGAACGGACGACGTTCTCGTACTACATGGTCGTCATCAGCCCGTTCCTGTGCCTGGGGGTAACGGGGATGCTGGGGGCGATCATCGCGGGGAGAGACGGGGCGAGCAGACGACGGCGGAGGATAGGGACCGTGGCGGCGGGGGTAGTCGTGATCGCGGTCTTCTGCTGCTTCTGCTACTTCCTGCCGCTGTACGTGGGGGCAGCGGTTCCGTATGACACCTGGCACCAGCACATGTGGTGGCCTACCTGGATCTGAGAGGACGTCCCGCTTGGAGAAGCGATAGTTCATGGTTTGCGGTTAATTAGGCGAACCGGGAGGATCGATCCAACGCCGGTGAAGACGGGGCGAGTAGGCGTGGACCTGGCCGCAGCGGAGCCCGTCAGGACACGAGGGTGAGCGCGTACAGGGCCGCGCCGCCGCAGGCCGCGAAGCACAGATACGCGGCGCCGCGGGTCGCGGTGGCGCCGCCGCCGTGTGCCGTGCGGGCGCGGGACAGGGCGACCATGCCGGTGGTGAACAGGGCGAGCAGGATCGCGGTGATGCCGACCGCGACGAGGAAGACGAGCGCGAGGGCGGCCCAGTCGATACCCATGATGTGTCTCCTGTGTCTGGGTGAGGTGTCAGCCACCCCATGCCGTTAGATGTCAGGCGGCCTGGGCCGCGGTGGAGTTCGTGGCGTCGAGGCTGTCGGCGGTGACCTTGTCGCGGCGCGCTGCCACCCGTACGTACAGGCCGACGGCGATCGTGCCGGCCACCGCGAGCAACTGGCCCCACAGCCCCTGCTCGACGACCAGCTCGGCGACGCCGCCGACCACCGCGGCGGCGGGCAGGGTGATCAGCCAGGTCGCGGACATGGTGCGCAGCATCGGCCAGTTGACCCTGCCGCCCTTGCGGCCGAGCCCCGCGCCGGTGACGGATCCGGTGCAGACCTGGGTCGTCGAGAGGCCGAAGCCCAGGTTGGAGGAGGCGAGGATGACGGCGGCCGACGCGGTCTGGGAGGAGGCGGCCTGGGCGTCGGACAGCTCGGTGATGTCCTTGCCCATCGTCTTGATGATGCGCCAGCCACCGGAGTACGTGCCGAGCGCGAGCGCCAGGCCCGCGGCGGCGATGACCCAGGTGGGCGGCGCCGAGCCGGAGGGCAGCTGCCCCGCGGTGACCAGGGTCAGGGTGATGACGCCCATGGTCTTCTGCGCGTCGTTGGTGCCGTGCGCCAGGGAGACCAGACCGGCGGAGGCGACCTGCCCCGCGCGGTAGCCGCGCCGGTTGGTCGCCTCGTCGCCCTTCTTGGCGATCTTGTCGGTGATGCGGGTGGCGAACCAGGAGGCCGCGCCCGCCACGAACGGGGCCACGATCATCGGGACGAGGATCTTGGCGACGACCACGCCTCCGTTCACCCCGGACGTGCCGACGGCCACCAGGGTGGCGCCGATCAGACCCCCGTACAGGGCGTGCGAGGAGCTGGAGGGTATGCCCCGCAGCCAGGTGATCAGGTTCCAGCTGATCGCCCCGGTGAGCGCCGCGAGCACCACTTCCGGCTGGATGCCGGCGCTCTCGTTGATGATGCCGCCGGAGATGGTCTGCGCGACCTCGACCG
Source organism: Streptomyces fractus (assembly GCF_049844455.1). Lineage (NCBI taxonomy): Bacteria > Bacillati > Actinomycetota > Actinomycetes > Kitasatosporales > Streptomycetaceae > Streptomyces > Streptomyces fractus. Next base: position 400,599 of record NZ_JBMYHI010000001.1, read on the forward strand.
AGAGGAAGGCGCCGATGAAGTTGCAGGCCGCGGAGATGCCGACGGCGGCCTTCGGGGAGAGCGCGCCGCTGGCGATCGAGGGCGCGACGGCGTTGGCCGTGTCGTGGAAGCCGTTCGTGAAGTCGAAGGCGAGCGCCATGAGCACGACCATCGTCACGAGGAACATCAGGTTGTCCATGCCGAGGAAGCTACGAATTCAAGGTGAACGAAAGGGGAATATGCGGATATTAAAGGCGTAGCCCGCGGGACCTTTGCGGACCCGTCCTCCGCCGTGTGGCCCGGCCCGCCCCGGTCGACACGGCGAACCAGCGGGACTTGAGTCCCGATGAAGTCATGACTCACGACCCGACGACAGACCGGACCGTGCACCGCCGCGAGGCTTGGAGCGCCTCGGTCTCCAGCGAGTCGTCACCCCGATATGAAGCGCGCGCCCCGCTCGGCCCCGCCCAGGAGTTTCGAGGAGGCCACGCGTTCCTCTTAGCTCCTGAGTCCCCTGTCGGTGATCTTCGCTAGGTGGGATGAACTTGCCGTGCTTTCCAGCGAGTTCGGGTGCGTTCGTGCCCGGCTGACAGGAGCGGGGCGGTTCGGTGGTCGGGAGGCGGCCGCGGTGGCGGTGGCGGTGGGCTCTCTGTTGGGGCGGTCGATTCCGCCGTTGACCGTGCGGATGGCCCGGGCGAGTAACCCGTGAGGCACAGGGGCGAACAGCCCGCGAACGTGGTCTCGCATCCGACGGCGGTGGAGCTCGGCTCGGCCGCGCACCCCGGCAACCGATTTATCCGGCGTCGGCCAATCGTGCCGACCACCGCTGCTCGACCCGCGCCAGGCGCCAGTAGGCGATCGCCGCCACCCACACGACCACGAACAGGCCCACGATCACGTACCCGACGTTGTCGAGGTCGAGACCGGCGATCCAGCCGGTGACGGCGTCGCTCAGGTCGAGCTTGTCGTGCAGGACGCCGACGAGCTCGATCGTGCCGATGAAGAACGCGACCGCGATGGACAGGCCGGTGATGGTGAGGTTGTAGAACACCTTGCGCACCGGGTTCGAGAACGCCCACTGGTAGGCGAAGTTCATGAACGTGCCGTCGAGCGTGTCGAACAGGCTCATGCCCGCGGCGAACAGCAGCGGCAGGCACAGGATCGCGTACCAGGGCAGGCCGGCGGCGGCGCCGCTGCCCGCCATCACCATCAAGGTCACCTCGGTCGCGGTGTCGAAGCCGAGCCCGAAGAGGAAGCCCAGCGGGAACATCTGCCCCGGCCGGGTGATCGACTTGGTGAAGCGGCCGAGGATCCGGTTCATGAACCCGCGGGAATCCAGGTGCTGCTCGAGCTTCCGCTCGTCGTAGGAACCCGCGCGCATCGCCTTGAAGACCTTCAGAATGCCCATCAGGGCCACGAGGTTGAGCGCGGCGATGAGGTACAGGAACGTGCCGGAGACGGTCGTGCCGACGATGCCGAGCGCCTGGTGGGTGCGGGAGTCGTCGTTCATCAGGGTGCCGGCGAGCGCCGCGCCGCCCGCGACGAGCGCCGCCATCGCGACCACCACGCTGGAGTGGCCGAGCGCGAACCAGAAGCCGACCGAGACGGGCCGCTTGCCGTCCGCCATCAGTTTGCGGGTGGTGTTGTCGATGGCCGCGATGTGGTCGGCGTCGAAGGCGTGCCGCATGCCGAGCGTGTACGCCGTGATGCCGAGGCCGATACCGAAGGCCTTGTTGCCCACTTCGTAGTGCTCGGGGACGACGAGCAGGAACAGCACGCCGAACGCGACGACGTGCAGCGCGGCGATCACCGCGATCAGGCCGGCCGTGCGCAGCGTGTCCTCGCGGCGCCAACGGAAAGCAGGGGAAGGGGAGTTCGGGGCAGGGGTCGGGGAGTTCCCGGGCAGGGTCATGCGTCGATGTCGAAGCACTCCGGATCACGCGCATGGCCCGCTCCGCCAGAGGCACCCTCGAATTGGCCGAGGTGCCCGCCCCGGGCACCTCCCCGGAACGCCGCCCGCACGGCACGTGGACTCTCGAACCGTCGGCCACACCACACGCCTGCCGCCCACTACAGGGCCGACCTGCCACAGCAGCGATGGGCTGGGTTGGACGATGGCATTCGCTTCGTCAACTTTCTGGGACGGTCACGAAACGATCCTGCTCTTTACCCTCAGAGCACACCTGCGAGGCAGAAGATCTCAGCGTCCACGCTCCACCGATGGCTTCTCGGATCCCTGGAGGCCGGACCGGCACCTGCGGTGACGCCGCCCGCTCGACCTCTGAGTGCCGCACGAGTCGATCGGAACCGCTTCATGACCGACACGCTTCGCACCGCCGCCGCCCCCTCGGCGGAGCCCCTGCCGGACACGGCACCCGAAGGTTCTCCCCAGAAGCTCAAGCGTTCCATCGGCGTCGTCGGAGGCACCCTGCTCACGCTGTCCTGCGTGACGCCCGCCTCCTCGCTCTTCGTCGTCGTCCCCGACCTGTTCGGCAGCCTCGGCACCGCCACGGCGCTCACCATCGCCGTCGGCTCACTGATCTGTATCGGCGTGGCGTTCCTCTACTCGGAACTGGGCACCCTCATCCCCAGCGCCGGCGGCGAGTACGCCATGGTCTCGACGCTCGCCGGACGCCTGGCGGGCTGGCTGGTCTTCGTCCTGTCCCTGCTGGTCGTGTTCATCGTGCCGCCGGTGATCGCCATGGGCACGGCCGACTACCTGGAGCCGCTGATCCACCTCGACCCGGCGATGACCGGCGCGGGCGTGATGCTGCTCTCCACCCTCGCGGGCCTGCTCGACCTGCGCGCCAACGCGTGGATCACCGGCATCTTCCTCGTCCTCGAGGTCATCGCGGCGGCCCTCGTCGCGATCCTCGGCTTCGCGCACGCCGAGCGCGGCATCGGCTCGCTCGGCTCGATGCAGGTCGCGGGCTCGGGCGGCCACACGGACGCGGTGACGGGCATGCTCGTCGTCTCGGGCCTCGCCATCGCCCTCTTCGTCACCCAGGGCTTCTCCACGGCCGTCTACCTCTCCGAGGAGCTGGAGAACCCGCGCAAGTCCGTGGCCCGCACCGTCCTCGCCACGCTCGCCATCTCCACCGTCGTCATCCTGATCCCCGTCGTCGCGATCACGATGGGCGCCAAGGACCTCTCGGCGCTCACCTCGGGCGACATCAGCACCATGGTCGTCGCCTGGTCGAACTCGGCGGTCGGCACGTTCGTCTCGCTCTGCGTCGCGCTCGCCATCATCAACGCGGGCATCGTCATGGTCATCCAGAACTCCCGCGTCCTGTTCGCCTCAGCCCGCGACAAGGCCTGGCCCGGCCCGGTCAACAACGCCCTGTCCCGCCTCGGCCGCTTCGGCTCCCCGTGGGTCGCGACCCTGGCCGTCGGCGTCCCCGGCGCGGCCCTCTGCTTCGTCAACCTCGACACCCTGTACGGCGTGACGGGCGTCTCCGTCACCGGCATGTACCTCCTCGTCGCGGTGGCCGCCCTGTTCGCCCGCCGCGGCACCCACAAGAACCAGCCGGCCTGGCGGATGCCGCTGTGGCCCGGCATCCCCGTGATCCTGATCGCCCTGATGATCTACATCCTGATCGAGCAGGAGGTCACGTACCTGCTGTGGACGGGCGGCATCATGGCGGTGGCGACGCTGTACTGGGCCTTTTACCTGCGGCCCCGCCAGGAGACGCGGTGGTTGGTGTCGGTGCCGACCGACTGAACAGAGGGGCCTCAGGTCCTGCTATGTGGTGCCCCTCAGGTGCCTGCCTGACAGCGCGTAGCCCAAGGGCATACGGCAAATCTATATAAAAGTGGCGTAAAATATCAGGGCTTGTATGTGCGAGGTCTGCCTGACACCGACCACGCCCGGAAGGATCCCCCGTGTCCCCTCTGCGCCGCGTTGGCGCCACGCTGGCCGCCTGCACTGCTGCCGTCCTGTTCGCCGCTGCTCCCGCCCAGGCCGCCGACTCTGCCGCCGCCTCCCGCTACTGGGCCTACTGGACTCAGAGTTCCTCCGGCGACTGGGACTACGCCACCCAAGGCCCCGCTACTGACGTCCTGGCCGACGGTTCCGTCATCGGCTTCCGCTTCGCAGCCAGCGACGACTCGGGTAGCCCTGCACCGCCTCGCGACGACTACGACTTCTCCTCCTTGTGCAGCTCCATCTCCGCCAGTGACGAGCAGAAGCGGGTTGGCCTGGTCATCGACTACGGCACCAGCTCCGACTCCGCCAACGGCGCCACACACCCGGCCGAACGGACCGCCTGTGTTCAGGCCGACAGCTCTGCGAGCGCCGCCGACGTCCTCGCCCAGGCGGACTCCGACCTGAGCTACGACTCCAGCGGGCTGCTCTGCGCGGTCGACGGCTACCCGGACGGCGGCTGCGACGACAAATCGTCTGCGTCCTCGGACGGGAATGATGACGGCTCTTCTGGCGGCGCCGGCTCCATTGGCATCGCCGCCGCCTCGTTCGTCATTCTCGGACTCGCGGTCGCGGGCGTCGTGAAGGCGCGCAAGCGCCGCAACTGAGACAGCAAAAGTTAGTGAGCTCTTTCAGCGTGGCTACTGATCGGGTGACGGGCTGGTGCTCCGCAACGCACAAGACTCCCGTGCCGTTGAGCGAGGTGTTCGAAGTCTCAACTCGTTGGCACAGGAGCCTCGTTGGTTCCCTATCCTGCCGCACTCGACCTGCCTCACGCGCTGGTCGAGTGGGTCACCATGCTCATCGTCGCCCGCGAGGGTGACCGCCGCTGCAAGCTCCCGCCGCACCAACGTGCCCTCGTCGCCCTGGTGTACCTACGCCGGCACGACACACTCACCGAGATCGCAGCAGGCTTCGGCATCGCCGTCGGCGCCGCCCACGCCTACACCGCCTCCGTGATCGACCTGCTTGCCGACCGCGCCCCGGCCTGCTGCGTGCGCTGCGTGAAACCGATCCCGACCACGTCCTGCTCGACGGCGCCCTCGCCGAGTGCGACCGCGTCGGTGACGGCCGGGCCGACTACTCCCACAAGCACCGTCGACACGGGGTGAACGTCCAGGTGGTAACCGATCCAGCCGGTCGCACGCTGTGGATCTCGCCTGTCCTCCCCGGCCGCACACATGACCTGACCGCGGCCCGCACCCACCGGATCATCCGGATCTGCGAGCGCCAGGGCATCCCGATCCTGGCCGACTGCGCCTATACGGGCGCCGGACCGTGGGTGACCACGCCACTCCGACGCCCGCCCGGGCGCGGGCTGACGCCAACTCAGCAGACCGTCAACCGGGCGCTCTCGACGGCGCGAGCGGCCGTCGAGCAAGGCATGGCCCGACTCAAGTCGTGGCACATCTTCCGCAGGTCACGGTGCAGCCCGAATCGAATGACGTCAGTCGTCAAGGCCGTCCTCACCCTGGAGCGGCAACTCTGAAAAGGCTCAGTGGTCCGATGGCTCAGCCACCGGACCACTCACTTCTCTTGTCGACGTGCCGGTCAGGCAGTCGGGTTGCTGTAGAACGTCGGCGAGATCCAGGAGTCCAGGCCCTCTTGCTTGACCCCGCTGGAGGGGTTCGCGGCCGAGATGTACTGGCCGTCCCCGATGTAGATCCCCACGTGGTAGACGCCGCTGATCTCACCGTTGTCGGACCAGAAGAGCAGGTCGCCGGTGGTCAGCTGGGACGGGTCGTTGTACGCGGTCGCCCCCGTGGCCGAGGCCTGCGCGTCGGCGGTGCGCGGCAGCGAGATGCCGGCCTGCGCGTACGCGGCCTGCGTCAGCCCCGAGCAGTCCCAGCCGGACGTCGAGGTCCCGCCGTACACGTAGGGGGCACCCAGCTGCGAAGAGAAGTACGAGACCGCCGACTGCGCGGCCGAACTGCCGGTGGCGGAGCTGGCGGGCGTGGACGACGAAGCGGCGGAGGACGAAGCTGCCGGGGTGTCCGCGGGCAGGGTGAGCTGCTGGCCAGGGTGGATCAGCCCGGCATCGGGGCCGACGGTGTCCTCGTTCACCGAGTACAGCGTCTGCCAGCCGCCGTCCACGTCCTGGGCGGTGGCTATGGAGGCCAGCGTGTCGCCGCTCTTCACCGTGTAGGTCTCTTCCGCGGGAGAGGAGGAAGAGGAAGTAGAGGAAACAGAGGAGGAAGGCGCCGGCGCCGCGAAGCTCGGGGCCGCTGCCATCAGCGGGATCGTCGCCGTGAGCACGGCAACGCTTGCGGCGCGGACGGCGGTGTGGATGGGCTTTCGGCGGGGCGTGGAGTGGCGGGCCATGGGGGCAGAGCTTCTTTCGGGGTCGGGAGCGGATGCGGCGCCCCGGATGAGGGGCCCCCTGGCACGCTAGGCCGCTGCCCCCAGCTGACTCCAAGTCAGATGGCAGTAAAACGCAGTATGTCGTGCTAACTGTCAACTTTCCGGCATGGAGAAGGGGTCCTTGGTCTACATCTTCGTCGCGCCCGGCCATATCTCCAGGCTCGGGGTTCGGGGGGTCGGAGGGGCAGCCCTCAAGGTCGTTTGTGTTACTTTCGCCCCATAGGTGACTTCCCTGGTTGCCCGGCCAACCGCCCCCGACGGAGCCTTTGATGGAACTAACCTCAGCCCCCGCGAATCAGTGCTCAGGCCGTGGTGACTGCCGAGGTCTGACGGAGCGGCAGGGCCAGGTGCTCGATGCGATCAGCGCATACATCTCCGCCCACGGCTACCCGCCCTCGATGCGCGAGATCGGCCACGCCGCCGGACTGCGCAGCATGTCCTCGGTCTCCCGCCAGATCAACGTGCTGGTCGGAAAGGGACACCTGCGCAAGGATCCCGCCCGCCCACGTTCCTACGTCCCCACCGCGGCCGACGATTCCCGGCCGTCGGCCGCGGTGGGTGTCTTCCACACCGACGAGCTTGGCCCGTTCGCGCGCAACGCAACCCGCGTCCCCGTCCTCGGCCGGATCGCCGCCGGTCCCCCCATTACGGCCGAGCAACAGGTCGAGGACATTCTCGTGCTGCCGCACAGCATCGTCGGCTCCGGAGACCTCTTCGTCCTCACCGTCGCCGGTGACTCCATGACCGGCCTCGGCATCCTCGACGGCGACCAGGTCGTCGTCCGCTCCCAACCCGCCGTGGAGAACGGCGAGATCGTCGCTGCCATGCTCGACGGTGAGGCCACCGTCAAGGCCTACCGGCGCGACGCGACCGGTTCCTGGCTGCTGCCGGCCAACGACGCTTATGCGCCCCTGGATGCCTCCCGCGCTATCGTCCTCGGCAAGGTCACCGCGGTCCTGCGCAGCATGCGGCACTGACTCTGTCGGCCAGGCGACGTTCACGTATTAGGGTCGTACGGCCCTGTCCAAAACGTCGCGAGATCTACAGGTTTGGGGCGTGTATCGAAAGTACTGGTCACGGACACTCGTTGATTTCCGCGGTGAGGACGGTCGTCTCGCGGCGGTCGGCGAGCTTGTCATGGCGTGCCGCCACGGTGCGGTGCCTTTCGAGGTGACTGATCCCGCACTCGACCGCCAGGCGAATCCTGGTGGTCGGCCCGCCGCGGGAGCGTCCGAATTCCGTGCTCGCCGGGCGACTCGGCTTGGGGTCCAGGCTGTGGGCACTTCGGGGTCGGTTTGCAGCGCGTTGCGGATCCGGTGCCAGGTACTGTCCCGCTGGCGATGTGGAGGGGCGTGTCCACGGTCTCTCACGGGTCGTGCCGCCCGGGTGCGGAAGCGTATGCCGTCGAACGAGCCTCCGCTTCCTGTGTGTTGGAGGCTGTCCGGCTACCTGCTTGGGCGGCAACGGCACCAACGCGGACCACTGCGCTTCCGCCGGATCCCTGCGGGCCATGGAAAGTGGTCATGGCATGGCCTTGATCCTCCTTGAGGACAGCTCTAGTGGGATGCATACAACCGGCCGTGCCTGTCCGGCGCTGTCCGGGGCGACTTGCCGTTGATTGTGAAAGGTTTTGACTGTATGGGCTCCCGAGGCAAGGCGAAGCTCTTCTCGCCCGCGTGGTCCGCGCTGCCGTCGGGGGAGGACGGGAGGGGTGGGAAGACCAAGCCGGGACGCCGCAGGAAGGTCCAGCCGGGGCGCCGCAGGAAGGCCCGCACCCGTAGGCAGAAGGTCGTCCGCTGGGGCGTGTGGATCTGTGTGGCCCTTCTGCTCGCCGGTGCCGGTACGGCCGGCTATGCGTACTGGCGACTGAACCACAACATCACCAGCCTCGACCTGTCCTCCATACTCAGTCCGGGTGACGATTCGGGCGAGATGAACATCCTGGTGATGGGCGTGGATTCACGTTCCGGTGAGAACGGTGACCTGGCGGGCGGGGACACCGACGGGACCTCTCGCTCCGACACGACGGCCGTCGTGCACATCAATCAGGAACACACCAAGGCCAGCGTGGTGTGGATCTCCCGGGACACCCTTGTGGACATCCCCCGGTGCACGGGCAGCGACGGACAGACGATCCCCGCACAGCAGGACGCGATGTTCAACTCGGCGTACGGCGAGGGCGGCGCGGCGTGCACGGTGAAGACAGTGGAGCAGCTGAGCGGCCTCGAGCTGAACCACTACGTGGAGCTCGACTTCTCCGGTTTCGTGGGCTTCGTCAACGACATCGGCGGCGTGACCATCACGACGACAGAGGACATCGACGACCCGGACAGTGGCTTCGACGAGCCGGCCGGAACACACCATCTGGGCGGTGACGAGGCGCTGGCCTACGTGCGCACGCGACACGGCGTCGGAGACGGCTCGGATCTGGACCGGATCACGCTGGAGCAGCAGATGGCCGACGCGATCATCACCCGGCTGCAGAGCCTGGGTCTGGCTGCACACCCGAAGCAGGCGTACAACATCGCCTCTGACCTGACGAAGTCGGTGACCACCGACAGCGGGCTCGCCTCGGTGAATGCCCTGCTCGGGCTTGCGGGCGGCATGGCCGGCATCGGACCGAGCGACGTCACGCAGGTGACCCTGCCGAACGAGCCGGCGCCGAGCGACCCGAACCGGGTGGAGCCGAAGGAGCCGGAGGCCGGTCAGGTCTGGGACGCACTCAAGAAGGACCAGGCGATCCCGTCGTCGATCGTGGGCAGCCAGCGGCAGAACCCGGCGGACTCCAAGGTGTCCGACGGGACGTCCTGACGGGCGGGAGGGTGTCCGGGGGCGTCGGCACGCAACCCGGTGACCATTAGGTGAAGTTTACGGCGTAATGTCCATTATCATGACAGCGGTGTCCCCCCACAAGAGCCCTTCCCGGATACGGGCCTACTGGCAGTCCTCGGTCGGCAAGAAGCAGGTCATGGCCGTCACCGGCCTGCTGATGATCCTCTTCCTGGTTGCCCATATGGTCGGCAACCTGAAGATCTTCGTCGGCGAGGACGCCTACAACCACTACTCGCAGTGGCTCAAGAGCCTCGGCACTCCGGCCATCCCATACGGCTGGTCGCTGTGGATCATCGGCCTCGTGCTCGGGATCTGCGTGGTGCTCCACGGCACCGCCGCCTACCAACTCGCCCGGCGCGCCAAGCGGGGCCGGGGCAGGTACGTGCACAAGCGGCCCTCGACCGGCTACGCCACCCACACCATGCGGTACGGCGGCATCGTCATCGCACTCTTCGTGGTCTGGCACATCTTGGACCTGACCTTCCTCTACCTGAACCCGGCCGGGATCCCCGGCGAGCCGTACGGCAACGTGGTCGCCGACTTTCAGCCCGACCACTGGTGGATCACCGTCTTCTACCTGCTCGCCCTGGTCTTCATGGGCCTGCACATCCGGCACGGCTTCTGGGCGCTCACCCAGTCCATGGGCTGGTGCACCGCGCGCAACCACCGCGCGCTGAGGGCCACTTCGAGCGTCCTCGCCCTTCTCCTCACGGCCGGGTTCATGATCGTCCCGCTGGCCGTGACCTTCGGGATTGTGAGCTGAACCACGACCATGGCCGATTACACGAACTTCACCCTCGGCGAGCCGATTGCCGATACCAAGGCCCCGGACGTCGCCATAGCCGACCGCTGGGACACCCGCCGCTTCCGCGCCAAACTGGTCAACCCGGCCAACCGGCGCAAACACACCGTCATAGTCGTCGGCACCGGCCTCGCCGGCGCGAGTGCGGGCGCCACACTCGGCGAACAGGGCTACCACGTCAAGCAGTTCTGCTTCCAGGACTCCCCGCGCCGCGCCCACTCCATCGCCGCCCAGGGCGGCATCAACGCGGCGAAGAACTACCGCGGTGACGGCGACTCCGTACACCGTCTGTTCTACGACACCGTCAAGGGAGGCGACTTCCGCTCGCGCGAGTCCAACGTCCACCGCCTCGCCGAGATCAGCGTGCAGATCATCGACCAGTGCGTGGCGCAGGGCGTGCCCTTCGCCCGCGAGTACGGCGGTCTGCTCGACACCCGTTCCTTCGGCGGCGTGCAGGTCTCACGGACCTTCTACGCCCGCGGCCAGACCGGCCAGCAACTGCTGCTCGGCGCCTACCAGGCGCTGCAGCGCCAGATCGCGGCCGGCATGGTGGAGATGCACCCACGCACCGAGATGCTGGAACTGGTCATGGTCGACGGCCGGGCGCGCGGCATCGTCGTCCGCAATCTCGTCGACGGCACCGTCACGACGCATCTCGCGGACGCGGTGGTGCTCGCCACCGGCGGGTACGGCAACGTCTTCTACCTGTCGACCAACGCGATGAACAGCAACGCCACCGCGATCTGGCGGGCGCACCGCAAGGGCGCACACTTCGCCAACCCCTGCTTCACGCAGATCCACCCGACCTGCATCCCGCGCTCCGGCGACCACCAGTCCAAGCTGACCCTGATGAGCGAATCGCTCCGCAACGACGGCCGGATCTGGGTACCCAGGGCACTGGGCGACACCCGCAAGGCCTCCGACATCCCGGAGGCCGAGCGGGACTACTACCTGGAGCGGATCTACCCCTCCTTCGGCAACCTCGTGCCGCGCGACATCGCCTCGCGCGCCGCGAAGAACGTGTGCGACGAGGGCCGGGGCGTCGGCCCCGGCGGCCAGGGCGTCTACCTCGACTTCGCCGACGCGATCGGGCGGATGGGCCGCGCCGCCATCGAGGCCAAGTACGGCAACCTCTTCGACATGTACGCCCGGATCACCGGCGAGGACCCGTACACCCAGCCGATGCGGATCTACCCGGCCGTGCACTACACGATGGGCGGACTGTGGGTCGACTACGACCTGCAGACCACGATCCCCGGCCTCTTCGCCGTCGGCGAGGCCAACTTCTCCGACCACGGCGCCAACCGGCTCGGTGCCTCCGCGCTGATGCAGGGCCTCGCGGACGGCTACTTCGTGCTCCCTGCCACGCTCAACGACTACATCGCCTCCACCGTGATGGACCCGGTCGACCCGCGCGCCCCCGAGGTCCTCGCAGCCCAGCAGGCCGTCGACGAACGCGTCGACAAGTTCCTGGCGATCAAGGGCGAGCGCTCTCCGGACTCCTTTCACAAGGAGCTCGGCCACATCATGTGGGAGTACTGCGGGATGGCCCGTGACGAGGCCGGACTGAAAAAGGCGATCGGAATGATCGCCGAACTGCGCAAGGAGTTCTGGCGCGACGTGAAGGTGGCCGGCCGCGGCGACCTGCTCAACCAGGAGCTGGAGAAGGCCGGCCGGATCGCCGACTTCCTCGAACTCGGCGAGCTGATGTGCCTGGACGCCCTGAACCGGGCCGAGTCCTGCGGAGGCCACTTTCGTACCGAGTCCCAGACCGTGGACGGCGAGGCCGCGCGGCAGGACGAGGAGTACTCCTACGCCGCGGCCTGGGAATTCACCGGCGTCGGCAAGCCGCCCGTCCTGCACAAGGAATTCCTCCAGTTCGAGTACGTCCACCCCACCCAGCGGAGCTACGCCTGATGAGCGGCACGAACAACGACACCATGCACGTCACGCTGCGGATCTGGCGGCAGGAGAGGCGCGGAGGGCAGGGCCGGATGGTCGCCTACCCCGTCATGGACGTCTCTCCGGAGATGTCCTTCCTGGAGGTCCTCGACAAACTGAACGAGTACCTGGTCGAGCGGAGCGATTACCGGGTCGCCTGGAACGAGGATCCGGTCGCCTTCGACCACGACTGCCGCGAGGGCATCTGCGGCGCCTGCTCGTTGGTGATCAACGGGCAGCCGCACGGCCCCGAGGGCACCACGACGTGCCAGCTCCACATGCGGTCCTTCGAGAACGGCGCGGTCATCGACGTCGAACCGTGGCGGGCCTCGGTCTTTCCCGTCGTGAAGGACCTGGTCGTCGACCGCTCCGCACTCGACCGGATCATCGCCGCGGGCGGCTACATCTCCGCCCCCACCGGCGCCGCCCCGGAGGCCCACTCCACCCCGGTGCCCAAGCACGACGCGGACGCCGCCTTCGTCTCCGCCGAGTGCATCGGCTGCGGCGCCTGTGTGGCAGCCTGCCCCAATGGCTCCGCGATGCTCTTCACCGCCGCGAAGACCACCCACCTCAACGTCCTGCCCCAGGGCGCCCCCGAGCGCGAGACCCGGGTCCTGAACATGGTCGAGCAGATGGACTCCGAGGGCTTCGGCGGCTGCACCAACACCGGCGCGTGCGCCACCGCCTGCCCCAAGGGCATCCCGCTGCCCACCATCGCGGCAATGAACAAGGAGTTCCGCCGGGCGGCCCGCAAGGCCCGCTGACGCCCGCGATGACGCCGCAGCACAACGCAGGCGGCGAGCAGCGCCTGGAGAGATGGCAGCAACTCACCGACTGGCCGCTGCTCGCCGCCTCCGTGCTTTTCTTCGTCGCCTACGCCGTCCCCATCCTGGACACCGGTCTGTCCACCGACGGCCGCAGGGCCTGGCGGACGGCGAACCTCGCCCTGTGGACCCCCTTCGCCGCGGACTACGCGATACGCCTGCTGCTCGCCCGCCGCCGCAAGGCGTTCGTACGCCGAGAGTGGCTCGACGCGCTGCTCCTGGTCATCCCGGTCCTGCGCCCCCTCAGAGTCCTGCGGATACTCACCGCCGCACAGCGCTTCCACCACCGCTTCCAGCGCGGGTTCCACCGCCAGGTCCTCACCTACACCGCCGGCACCGTCGTTCTGCTCGGCCTGACCGCGGCCCTCACCGTCCTGGCCGCCGAGCGCGGCGCCCCCGGCGCCTCCATCCAGACCTTCGGCGACGCGATCTGGTGGACCTTCACCACCCTGACCACGGTTGGTTACGGCGACACGTATCCGGTCACCACCACGGGCCGGGTGGTCGCCGCCCTGCTGATGACCGGGGGAGTGGCCCTGCTCGGTGTCCTCACCGCCTCCTTCTCCTCCTGGTTCACCTCCCGCTTCGGCGTCGGCGACGCCCGCGACCGCGAGATGCGGCATCTGCTGGCCGAGACGAAGGACGAACTGGCTCGGGTACGGGAGGAACTGGCGCAGCTCAGGACCGAGCACGGGCACAAGGAGTGAGGCCGGCGAACAGCCTCTCCGCCAGGACCCCGGGAACGCATCAGACCGTGACGTCAAGACCATGGGCACGGCATACCCAAGTCCACCGACGCCCGGGCCGCGTCCACCTCACGATCCTGACCTCGTCCAACCCGGGCTTCGGGCCGTCCACCCAGGTCTGCGCCGGCTCGGTCACCGGCACCGGGTGACCGCTGACACGGTGGCCGCCGCACGGCCCACCGCGACGACGGTCCGAGCGTCCCCTGCTTCGCCTCAGTCCATTGGTGCTGTGCGCACGATCTGCGTCGGCAGATCATCCAGTGAATTCACGTCGAGATCGATGCCCGCGTCCGCTGGAGCCGGTTTGCGGGCGTCGTTGCTGATCACCAACAGGATGGCCACCAGCGCCCAGTTGGTGACCACCGACGAGCCGCCCTGGGCCAGGAACGGCATGGTCATCCCGGTCAGCGGGATCAGGCCGGTCACACCGCCGGCGACGATGAAGACCTGGAGGGCGAAGACGGTGGACAGACCGAAGGCGAGCAGCTTGCCGAAGGGGTCGCGGGCACGCAGCGAGGTCTTGAAGCCGCGCTCGGCGAGCAGCAAGTACATGATGAGCAGCGCGGCTATGCCGATCAGGCCGATCTCCTCGCCGACCGTGCCCAGGATGTAGTCGGACTTGGCGGCGAAGCCGATCAAGTAGGAGTGGCCGAGGCCGAGTCCGGTACCGAACAGGCCGCCCGCGCCGAAGGCGAACATCACCTGCGCGGACTGGCTCGCGCCCTGACCTGCATCGATCGAGGCGAAGGGGTTCAGCCAGTCGTCGATGCGGGAGGTGACGTGCGGCACGAAGAAGTACGCGACGACCAGGCCGACCACGCACAGGACCAGGCCGAAGATGATCCAGCTCCGGCGCTGCGTCGCCCCGTACAGCATGGCGACGAAGAGGCCGAAGAACAGCAGCGCGGTACCCAGGTCGGTCTCCATGACCATGATCATCAGGGAGAGCAGCCAGACCACGAAGAGCGGGCCGAGGTCGCGGCCGCGCGGGACGCGGATCCGCAGGATGCGACGTGAGGTGAGGGCGAGGGCGTCCTTCTTCTGGGCCAGGTAGCCGGCGAAGAAGATACAGATGATGATCTTCGCGAACTCGGCGGGCTGGATGGAGAAATGGCCGATCGTCACCCAGATCTTGGCACCGTTGATGGACGGGAAGAAGATCGGCGAGATGAGCAGGGCGAGAGCGACGAAGAGCGCGGTGTAGGTGAAGCCGGCCAGGGCCCGGTGGTTCCTCAGGAAGATGATCACCAGCAGAAAGATCCCGATGCCGAGCGTGGAGAACATCAACTGGCTGGGGGCGGCCTGTCCCTGGGCGGCCAGCTGTGGCTCCTGGTCCAGGCGCCAGATGAAGACCAGACCCATGCCATTGAGGACGGTCGCGAGCGGCAGCATCAACGGGTCGGCATACGGCACGAAGCGACGGACCGCCAGATGGGCGGTCGATGCCAGCGCGACGAGGCTGATGCCGTACTCGGCGGCGCCCACCGGGACGCTCCCGGACATGTTCACGCCGGTATCGATGTAGGCGTAGACCGGGATCAGTACCGCGAAAAGCAGCATGGAGATTTCGGTGACACTGGCGCGCCGGGCGACCGGATCCTTCTTCATCCTTTCCTTACGGGGCGGCTTCTGCTTCGTCTCCGTAACGGCACCGGCCGCTGCCGGAGTCCCCGCACTCAACGCTTCGTCGCTTTGTTCGGCATAATCCTCAAAATATAGACTCGTGGGGAAGGTAGCGTTCTCGCCGGTTTACGCCGGGCGAATGCCAGACGGCTTAGCGAGATGCTTCCGGGTGTGAGTGAAGAGGGCTGCGGGCCGGCAATGCACTCCCCGAGCGACGACTCCGGCAGCGTCGGCCTCGGGTTCGCCACCCCGACCGACACGGTCACGAAGGTGCTGCCCTCGCTGGAAGACGGAGCTGAGTCCTGATGGGAAAGAAGAACAACGCCGAGGCGCGCAGGCGGCGCGAGGAGATGGTGGCGAGGCGTGAGGCGGACAAGAGGAAGGTCAAGAAGCGGCAGCGGACCGTTCTCGTCGCGCTCGGCGTCGCGGGCGCGCTGGTCCTCGGCGGCGGTGTGGCCTACGCGGTGAAAGCCGGCAGCAGCCCGTCGGTGAGCCAGCTCACCAGCCAGACCTACGCCGCCCCGAAGCACACATCAGGCACGGACGGGACGACCGTCACCTACGGCGACAAGGACAGCAAGAACACCCTCGACGTGTACATGGACATGCGCTGCCCGTACTGCGCCGAGTTCGAGCAGACCGACGGCACAACGATCCAGAAGCTCGCCGACGACGGCGACTACAAGATCGTCTACCACTTCGGCACATTCCTGGACGACAACCTCGGCGGCACCGGCTCCATCAACGCACTCAACGCGCTGGGCGCCGCACTGAACGTCTCCACCGACGCGTTCGCCGAGTACCAGCACGTGCTCTGGGAGAACCACCCCGACGAGAACGACGACAAGTTCTCCGGCAACAGCGACCTGATCGACCTGGCCCAGCAGGTCCCGGCGCTCAAGGACAACCAGTCCTTCAACGACGCCGTGAACAACGGCACCTACTACCCGTGGGCGCAGAAGATGTCGGACCAGTTCGGTTCCTCGGGCGTCACCGGTACCCCGACGGTCGAGCTCAACGGCAAGAAGCTGACCGTCATCGACAGCGACGGCAAGGCGATCTCGACCTCCGACTTCACCAAGCAGGTCGAGGACCGCGTGAAGTAGCCGCAGGATCTCGGTGGCCCTGCTCACACCCGCGTCAGGTGGCGGACAGCCCCTTGACCGTGAGCAGGGCCAGCGCCATCTGCACGAAGACACAGGCCGTCGAAAGCGGCGCGGATATCCGGTGGTAGCCGCGGACCATCAGCATCGCGATGAGCAGCCCGAACACCCAGGTGGCGAAGGCCAGAGCGCGCATTGCCGGACTGTCGTCGGCCAGGAACAGGCCAAGGACCAGCTGCGGGAGATCGGTGGTCCACAGGATCACCATGAACATCGACACGGTGGCAGCGGGCCGGCCGATCCCGCCGCTGCGGTGCGCGAGCAGCTGGGTCATCGCGCCCAGGCCGAGCCCCGCCAGGGTGAGCGCGACGGCCGCTACGAGAAGGTGCAGCCAGAGCGGCGAGACGGTGGATACAGCGGCAGCCGAGGCGCCGGCCAGCCCGTCCGCGCCGAGCACCGCCAGCACACCGGCGAGGGCCGAGACACCGATGGCAGGCAGCCAGACCGTACGGTCCTGGGTCTCGTTGAGGATGTCGGCCGGGCGGGTCCACAGCTCCAGATGCATGCGCGGCCACGTCCGGCGAGGCGGGAAGCCATGGGCCTCCTGCCGATTCTCGGGATCTGTCACCTTTTTTCTCCCCTGCTCGGCCAAAAAGTTGATCCGAATTTGTACCAACGACTACACGGAATGGGATTTCCTCCATTCCGTGTAGTCGAACGGTGATGATGTGGCCGGAATTAGTCCGGGATTCGCCCATTGTTTCCCGGGGGTCGGTGAATGGCTTGCGTCGGGGTGATCCCTGATGTTCAGGTGGATATAGCCCGGGAAACCGGGTCATTTCATTGCACCCGAGTTCCACGAGGAAACACCGCCATATGGACACCACCCCCGCCCAGAGCCGCCGCCACGCCAAGCCCCGCCCGCACCGCAAGCGCCTCGCCACGGTCGGTGCGCTCGGCGTCGGCCTGGTCGCCCCGCTCTTCGCCGCGGGCACCGCCTCGGCCGCCACCACCAGCCAGTGGGACACCGTCGCGCAGTGCGAGTCCGGCGGTAACTGGTCGATCGACACCGGCAACGGCTACTACGGCGGCCTGCAGTTCAGCGAGTCGACCTGGAACGCCTACGGCGGCCAGCAGTACGCCTCGCAGGCGAACGAGGCCACCGAGTCGCAGCAGATCGCCGTCGCCGAGCAGGTCCTGGCCGACCAGGGGCCGGGCGCATGGCCGGTGTGCGGCACGGGCCTGAGCCAGTCGAACGCAGACACCTCGTACACGCCGCCGGCGACCTCGTCGTCCTCGGACTCGTCCACGTCGGACGACTCGTCGTCCTCTGCCGCCTCGGACTCGTCGACGTCCGGCAGCTCTTCGTCCTCTGCCGCCTCGGACTCGTCCACGTCGAGCAGCTCCTCGACCTCGGCGAGCACGGAGGCCGGCTCGTACACCGTGCAGAGCGGCGACACCCTCCACTCCATCGCGACCGCCCACGGCGTGGACGGCGGCTGGCAGGAGCTGTACCAGCTCAACGCCTCCACCCTCGGCTCCGACCCGAATGTGATCTACGCCGGTCAGACGCTGACTCTCTGAACGCCCCACCAGGAAGACGAGACCTCACTGTGGCTATCGACTTCACCGAAGACCTGACCGACGGCTGCGCCTGCGAGCACTGCCTTGCCGCCGACGGCCCGGCCCGACGCCGCCGCGCCGGCGGCAAGAGGCTGGGCCGCCGGCTGGCCCGTACCGCCGCTGTGGTGGCGATCGGTGGCAGCTCTGTGCTCGGCATGGGCTCGAGCGCCTTCGCCTCGACCGCTCCCGCGACGACCACGGTCTCTTCCTCGGCCGATTTGGCCTGCCCGTGGGTTCAGGGCTACGACTCCGCCGAGGGCGTGTACTGGTACCAGGACGCCTCCACGGGGCACTGGTACTGGACCAGCCACCAGAGTGTGTACGAGCAGAAGACGGGCAGCACGTCGTCCTCTTCTGCTGCGGGCACGTCGACGCCCTCGTCGTCCTGGCACAGCACCAATCCCACCTTCACGGGGAAGGCCGGTCACGACTCGGCCGACAACGTGTGGTGGTATCAGTCCAACGGCGCTTGGTACTGGACCAGTCACGAGAGCGTGTACGAGCAGCACACGGGCACGTCCTCGGCCACGGAGCAGACGGCCACCGACAGCACGACGTCGAGCAGCGGCTCCGTATCCAGCAGCGACGGCTCGGCGCAGCAGGCCGCCCTGGACTACATGCTGTCGCAGGCCGGCGCCCCGTACGTGTACGGCGGTGCCTCGCCCTCCGGCTGGGACTGCTCAGGTTTGGTCCAGGCGGCCTACGCGCAGGCCGGGGTCTCCCTGCCGCGTGTCGCCTCCGCTCAGTACACGGCGACCACTCCGATCTCCGCGAGCCAGCTGCAGCCGGGCGACCTGCTGTTCTGGTCCGGGGACGGCAGCGTCAACGGCATCTACCACGTCGCCATGTACATGGGCGGCGATCAGTACGTGGCGGCCGCCAACCCCAGCTCCGGGGTGGAGATCTCCAACATGTCGGACTGGATCACGCCGACCTTCTACGGTCACGTGAACGCCTGAACCCGGACCCACCGGCTCACGACTTCTGTGAGCGAGTACACGAACGCAGAAGTGCCTTGCGACCTGCGATGGTTGGAGCCTTTTAGCCTTCCAGCACGCACGATCAGCAAGGCACTTCCGAGACACGATCTTCCCCAAGCTGCGGGTGCGGTCTGCACCCGGTTCGATGATCCGAATCTGGTGATTCTTGTATGGGGCAAGAGCCGCACCCATTCAGATCCGGTGGCTGCTCAGAAGCGGTGTCCTGAGTGGTGTTCGCTTCCTGCCACGTCTGGTCCGTACCCTCGTCGAGGGCGATGGTGATCGACGTGTCCTCGGACGTGGCGTGGTTCGCTGCGACTTCGACGTTGTAGGTGACGGAGCCGTTGCTGTACACGATGCCGTTCGTGGCGCTGGAGTCACCACCCGGCCCGTCGGTGGCGGTGAACGGAGCCGCCCCCGTAGCCCCCGCGCTCATCGCGACCGACAGTGATGCCTCTGCGGCGGCGGCCGGATCGGCGCTCAGAAGTGTGCCTCCGCACAGGAGCGGGGTGGCCGCGCTGGCTGCCGACACTCGTCTTACGCGCTTCACGCGTCCATTCCGCGCTGGCCCCAACACCCGTGCCTCCCGACTCGTCTGATGAATCGTCAAGCCAGGCAAGTGGCTCCGCTTGTAGGGAACCGGTAAGGCGCGCCGCACTGCGGGTGACAACACCTCGAGCGGCCCACCGGTCAGGACCAGAGGTGTGACGGGAAGGGGATGTGGATGCCGGGCGGGTGACCGCGCCAGGCCATGGAACGGGCAGATGTGCCCGGCATCCGCTGCTGCGACTCCCGACTTCTGGCCGACAATGGCAGAAGCCGGAGCCACAGTTCTGTGGGGTGGCCCGCCCGGCAGACCTTGGCAAGTGAGTGCGGGCGGGCCGGGCCGCCGAGATGCCTCAGAGGTCTGGGCAGCCGGTGGGACGGCGGTCCTCTGATGGTGCAAACAGAGGTGCAGCCCTGGACCAGTTATAGCGGAGCGCGGGCGTGCCGGTGGTGGCGGCGCGCCGGTACGGCGAGTGCGGGTTCGTCCGGATGGCTCGATGGGGGGTGTTCCGGTCGGTGCCCCACGCACGGGGGTGTGCGTAGCCCGCTGCCTTCGCTGGCCGGAACGCCCGGCGAGCGTCCCTGGCGTACGGCCAGGACGCAGCGCTCTCCGCGCGGCACCGAAGCGAACGTGAGGTCAATCCCGAGAAATGCCAACGGTCTCTGCCTGCGCCGACGTTCGACGAGGCGATGGCAGCAGCCAGTTCGAAGGCGTACGTGACCCTGAACGGCACCGTGCTGCCCCGCACACCGCCGCCCACATGTGAGCGGCGGCGTCGTGCATGTCGGCCGGGTTCCTCGCTCGACGGCACTGGCGCGCGCCCCTGCCCTCGCGCCGGAGATGTGGCCCTTCGACGCACGAGGGTCCGCCCCGGCCTTTGGCCGGGGCGGACCCTCGTGGTGCTGCGGCTCAGGCGGCGGGGGTGATGTTCTCCGCCTGGGGACCCTTCTGGCCCTGGGTGATGTCGAAGTTGACCTTCTGGCCTTCCTGGAGCTCACGGAAGCCGGAGGCGTTGATGTTGGAGTAGTGGGCGAAGACGTCGGGGCCGCCGGCGTCCTGCTGGATGAAGCCGAAGCCCTTTTCAGTGTTGAACCACTTCACGGTTCCGGTGGCCATGTGTCCTCCTGGAGACTCGAAAACGGTCCCGCCCTGTGCGGGAGCCGGAGGTGATCGTCCTGGTCCTCCGAGACTCTGAACAGCAAGACGCCCGTGAACGCGTGCTCACGGGCGAACCGGTACTTCGGAACCATGACAGCTGATTTTGACGCCACACGGGCCGACTTGTCCCGTGGCGGTGTCCCGACCATTCTATGTCCGCCGACGGGCGACCGTCGCCAATATGCCTGAAATGTGCTCGCTGGTCAGGGTGACGGACTCGGAGCTGCATGGGCGCGGGGTCTCCAGGATGGAGGGCCTGGACGCTGACCCTTCGGCAAAGGGGATACAGCGGGACAGCGAGCAGACCCCGGCATATCTCGCCAGCGCGCTGGTGCCGACGCTTCCCGACACCGATGACGACGAAGACCTCCTCGAACGGACCGTGGCGGCCGCATTCTTGAACGTGTCGCCGAAGACCTGGGACTCCTACAAGAAGGACCCGCGGACCGCGCCGCACCGGCAGAAGGCCGGGGGAGTGGAGCACTCTCCGCGCGGGGTCCTGCTCGCCTACCAGGAGACGTCGGCAATCTCGGACGGAGCTGCGCACCGGCCCGAGGGAAGCGGCGGCATGGTGCCCCGCGACCAGCCGCGCCCGGGCCGGTGAACTCCTGGACGCTGGCCCGGCGTTGACCCTGGCGAAGCTGACCGACGCGCCGGATATCGCCAACTCGACCGCCGCCCGGGCCATGCCCCGCCCACGCGGAGAGAGGATCGCCGACCTCTGCGTAGGCGAGGAGGACCTGACACCGGAACAGGCTCGTTGCCGAGGGACCGGCGGAGCAGCAGGACGTCGAGCCGAGATGATGTACGTGGCCGACGGCGTCGTGACCGCAGCTGTGGTCCTCGCCTCCAACGCCCCCGTGCCGGCACTGGTGTGGGACGAACGGTGGGGCTGGCACAAGGCGCACAGCCGCCGCTTCATCGGCAAGAAGTCCGGAACTGGCCACGAAGGCAACGGCATCCATTACCTCGGCCCCGGCACGCCCTGGACTGACGGCCACAGCCGCACACGTTCACCCACGAAACGCCCCCGAGCCGTACGGTGGAGCGAGGGAGTATCACTTCCTCGGCCTCCTGCCGTGAACGGGGAGGCCGATGAGGAACCGGGTGCAGAGCGAGCAGGGTGTCGTCCGGAAGCGGCGCCAGGCCACGCAACACCCGGCCTTCGCCCAGAAGTGGCACGAGGCGTGGGCGCTCAAGGAGGAGCAGCATGCACACACCACCCATCCCCGGCCCCTACCCGTCGTACAACAGTGCGGAGGCGACCGCCTCCTACCTGACGGCCGACCGCGCGACCGACTGGCTGCTGGGCCATACGTTCGTCTTCGCCGAACTCGACCTGAACGCACGACGCAAAGCGACCGTCCTTGATTTCGGGTGTGGCCCCGGCATGGTGACCGATCACATCGCCCGCCGCTACGGAGTGCATGTGCTGGCAGCCGACCCTGCCCCCGACATGCTGCAGGCAGCACGTCGGCGCGCGACACCGGGCGCTGAATACCACCTCATCACCGGCAACCGAGTGGAGAGCTTGCCGGACGCGTGTGCCGACGCAGCCATGTGCTCCTTCGTGCTGACCTGCATCCCGGACGAGAACGAACACCGCGCCGTCATCACCGAGGTCCGTCGCCTGCTGCGCCCCGGAGCCCGGCTGACCCTCCTCAACACCGACCCCGCCTGCTACGGAGTGACCTTCACCTCGGTACGGACCGCAGAGCCGGACACCCGCTACCGGCCCGGTGACCCGGTCCCGGTCCAGCTGCGCGCCGCCGACGACAGGTGGGAGACCTTCACCAACTACTACTGGCCGCTCAGCCACTACCCTGGCCTGCTGACCGAGGCAGGCTTCACCGACATCACGCAGTACCGCCCCACGGTGGAACAGGCCCGCGACCTCGCGGACCCGGCCCTGCTGCGCCGCAGCCGGTGGGAGGCCGAACGCGCACACCCGCCCATGGTGATCACTGCCGCCACGGCCTGAGCTTCGCCCGCACACCGTGCCCGGACCGGTACACCGGATCGGATCGATCCCCACCGCCCCGGGGTACGGCCCATGCAGGTGGTGTCGGCGACACGATCTCGGGCCGACCGCTTCACCAGCTGACGCCCGCCGCCACCGGCAGGTGGTCGCTGGCGGTGGCCGGGAGGACCCAGGAAGAGTCCGTCTCCATGCCCCTGACCAGGATCTGGTCGATCCGCACGACGGGGAAGGCGGCCGGGTAGCTGAAGCCGAAGCCGTCGCCAGCCTCTTCCTGGGCGGAGTCCATCTCCGAGGTCAGGGCGTCGAAGGCGCGGTCGTCCGTGGTGCCGTTCATGTCGCCGAGCACCATGACGCGTTCGTGCTCATCGGCGGCGACGGCGTCGGCCAGCGCCTGGGCGCCGTCGTCCCGCTGGCCGGTCGTAAAGCCGCCGTCGGCGTGGACGCGTACGGACCCCAGGTGTGCCACATAGACCTCCACCGGCCCCGCGTCTGTGGCCACGGTGGTGCGCAACGCCCGCGCCGATTCCTGCTTCTCCTCGGCTGACTTGGTTTCCCCCAGCGGCCCGGCGTCCATCGCGGTGTCGACGGGCTGGGTGTCCGACAGGGGCAGCTTGCTCCACAGCCCGACCGTGTTGATCACCGTGTGGTACGGGTATTCCTGCGCCAGTCCCTTCTCGTACGTCCCCTTGTCCTGCTGGGTGATCTCCACTAGGGCGAGGAGGTCTGCGCCCGAGGCGGCCAGGTCGTCGGCGGTTCCCGCCGGGTCGGGGTTGTCCGCGCGGACATTGTGGCTGACCACGGTGAGGTCGCTGGTGCCCTCGTGGGACGTGCCAGTGAAGAGGCCGCCGAAGAGGCTCGTCCACACCACGGCCGGAATGAGCAGAGCGGCTACCGCGGTCAGTGAGCGGCGCCAGAGCGCGGCGACGAACAGCACCGGTATGCCCAGGAGGCCGAACCATGGCAGGAAGGTCTCCACCAGGCTGCCGAGGCCGGCGAGGTCCGGTATCTGCGCGTGCAGGAGCATGATCAGGCCCAGCAGCAGGGCGAGCGCTGCGACCACCCGGCCGCGCTTCCAGGGCTCAGGCCGGGCGACGGAGCCGAGTGTGCGGCGGACCGCTCGGCGCACGCGCGCACGCCGGTTGCCTGGGTTCGGGGCTACGGGCTGCCTGGCCGACCCCGTCTCCTCGGCCTGTGTTGTCTCCGCCGTGTCCACCTTCGTCATCTGCTGTCCTCGTTCATCGTCGCTGTTCCTCGTACGAAAAGCGCTGGTCACTGCTGGAGCCTCGGGTCCTGGGTGGGATCGGCGTACATGGCGGGGCAGCCTTCGTCCTGCGCCTCGGGGTGGAGTTCGTAGTGCCAGGGCTCGTTGGCGTAGGTCTGGCACAGGCCGTAGCCGACACCGTTCGCGGACAGCCACGTCGTGGCGGCGTAGTCGCCGATGTCGACCGCGTCGCCCGACACATGGGCGGATGTCTGCGGGGTGGCCACCCAATGGGCGGCTTCCTCCTCGGACCCGTACGCGGCTACTGCCTCGTCGAGAAGCTCCTGCTGGTACGCCTCGGAACGCCAGCCGCTGTTGACGTAGAACGCGTCGACGCCGTCGTCCTCGGCATCCGTCGCCGCCTGCTGCAGGGCGTCGAGGAGATCCGGATCGAGGTTGGCCACGGCCCGGACGTCCTCGTCGAAAACAGTCGTGCCGTCAGGGGCGTCCCCGTCCTCGCCGAGAGAGTGCGCAGCCGGGGACGCCGAAGAGTGGGACGCGGTCTGGGACTGGGACTCGAGTGTCAGAGCCTGCGCCGCGAGAACCGTGGCCGCCGTCACCGTGACTACCAGCAGGCCGACAGCCAGGCCCCTGGGAGTCTTGCGATGCGTCGGTGCATGGACAGATACGGGCTCGTCCGGTGATCCGCGGTGGTTCATGCCGACAAGTTAAGGAGATCCACTGTTGCCAGGGTGTATGCCGTCTTCGATATGCCGGCGATATGTCCCGACTCATGGCATTCGGAACATGCGAGCACTGATCGTCGAGGACGGGCCCTACATAGCGGAAGCCATCCGTGACGGCCTACGTCTGGAGGCGACCGCCGCGGCCATCGCGAGCGACGGTGACACCGCGTTCGAGTTGCTGGACATCAACACCTGCGGCATCACCATCCTCGACCGTGACATTCCCGGCCCAGCCGGCCACGAGATCGCCCGGCACATCGTCGCCTCCGGCACCCTCATCGCAAGGAGAAGGGGCGCCTGCAACGGCACGGCGCGAAGAAGCAGGAAGCCACCGAATCCACACAGAAGACGTGCCGCACAGCGGCGCAGTAAGCCACAGGCCCAGAAGGCCGAACCTCGACCACCGATGGTCTTGTCCCCGATCGGTCCTTCGTCGCGCACGCATACGCCCAGGCCGCACCAGTGCCACCCACTCCTGGCCCTGCGGCCGGCTTCTCGCCCGGTGGGCCTGCTAAGCGAGCCCGGCGGGCCAGCTCGGCGCGCTGCTCATCTCGCGTCACGCTATCGGCCCTGCGGCGGTGTCCTCGGGCCGTCCTGCTGGGGTGGTTGGCGGTTTGGGCCGCCGAGCGAGCAATGCTCAGAACCTGTGGATCAGCCCGGGGAGGACGTACCTACCCGGATGATTGATCGATAGGTCACCGAGCAAGACCGGTGTTCGCAGCACCGGCCGGGAAGGTACGTCCGTGCTCACCGTAGTCAACGAGGACGGCTCCGCGCACGACGGGTCGTCGCTGATCGACGAGATCGTTCGGGAAGGCGCAAGAAGGATGCTGGCGGCCGCGCTGGAGGCCGAAGTCAACTCCTACATAGCCGAGTTGGCCGACCAGCGCGACGAGAACGGTCGGCGGCTCGTGGTCCGCAACGGCTACCACCAGCCGCGGCAGGTCACCACCGCGGCCGGCGTGGTCGAGGGTGAAGGCCCCGCGGGTGAACGACAAGCGCGTCGATGAGGCGACGGGCGAGCGCAAGCGGTTCTCCTCGGCGATCCTGCCGCCGTGGTGCCGCAAGTCGCCGAAGATCAGCGAGGTGCTGCCGTTGCTCTATCTGCACGGCCTGTCCTCCGGCGACTTCGTGCCCGCCCTGGAGCAGTTCCTCGGCAGCTCCGCCGGGCTCTCCCCGGCCACGATCACGCGGCTGACCCAGCAGTGGCAGGCCGACCACACAGCGTTCATGGACCGCGATCTTGCGGAGGTCGACTACGTGTACGTGTGGGTCGACGGCATCCACCTCAACGTCCGCCTGGAGGAGGCCAAAGCCTGCGTCTTGGTACTCATCGGGGTGCGCGCCGACGGCTCCAAGGAGCTCGTGGCGCTCAAGGACGGCTACCGCGAGTCCGGCGAGTCCTGGGCCGATGTGCTGCGCGACTGCGCCCGCCGGGGCATGCGCGCCCCGGCCCTGGCGGTCGGCGATGGCGCCCTGGGCTTCTGGAAGGCCCTGGCCGAGGTGTTCCCCGAAACCCGCGAGCAGAGGTGCTGGGTTCATAAAACCGCGAATGTGCTCGATGCCATGCCGAAGTCCGCGCAACCCGGGGCGAAGAAGGCCATCCAGGACATCTCCAACGCCGAGGACCGCGACCAGGCCATCAAGGCGGTCAAGACGTTCGCCCAGCTCTACGGCGCGAAGTTCCCCAAGGCGGTCAAGAAGATCACCGACGATCAGGAGGAGCTGCTGGCGTTCTTCGACTTTCCGGCCGAGCACTGGATCCACTTGCGGACCACCAACCCCATCGAGTCCACTTTCTCCACCGTCCGGCTGCGGACCAAGGCCACCCGCGGCGCCGGCTCCCGCACCGCCGCCCTGGCCATGGTTTTCAAGCTCGTCGAGTCCGCCCAGCAAAGGTGGCGGGCCGTGAACGCACCCCACCTCGTTGCCCTCGTCCGCGCCGGAGCCCGCTTCGAACGAGGACACCTCGTCGAACGCCCCGAAGCTCACGCGGCCTGACACACCTCAACCGATCCTGTGTCCGTGCCGACGATTAGTGTTCGACGGCATGCGCGAGTTGGGAGGGGCAGTCATGACTGAGGATCCGATCGACCTGATCCGCCTGGAAGGGGAGGGCAATAGCGTCATTCTCCGGATCGCGGGGAAGGGGGAACGGATGCGTCCCGCTGAGGCCGATGTCCTGGTCGGAGAGTTCCTGGTCGATACGCCCTTCGTCCGTGGCACCCTCAAGACCTGGATCTTCCCCGAGGACCTGCGGCAATGGCAGCAGGCCCTGGACTCACTCGACGCGGGACAGGACATCGCCTGGCGCGAGGGGAAACGCGCTCCATGGCTTGTCATCGAACTCGACGAGGACGATGACCGCTGCCAGGTCACGATCAAGGACCACTCAATGTCCCTGACGACGGTGACGGTCACCATCCCACTGGTCGATGCCTGGTTCGACGACGCATACCGACGCCTTGACCTGGTCCGGGAGACCTGGCCCATGACCGAAGACTGAACCATGGACAACGAAGGAGGCCGCCAGCCTCATGGTGTGAGCTCGCCATGACTTGATCCACAGGTCTTGACTATTGCTCCGCCGAGAGGCGGTGCGCGAGGGCGTGGTACCTGGTCCTGACGGAATGGGATGGCGGGTAGGAGCGGCCTACTCGTGCAGAGCCTGCAGCTTCGCAGTGACCTGACGGAGTTGCTTCTCGACGTCGAACTGGTGGAGGTCGTTCTCGCATGCGTACGGGGGCCGCCGCCTCGAACCAGACCGTGTGCTGGTCGTCATCGAGGTGTTCCAGCTTCCGGCTCTCGTCGTCGGTCACGCGCTGCAATTCGATCAAACTATCAGGTAGTTCGATCACCACATTGGATCTTAAACCTCAGTGCCCCACTGGTCGTGTGCCCACCGAACGGCACTCGGGGGAGGGGAGGAGGCGGGGCTCGGTGAGCATCAAAACGCGCCGGTTCGAGGGCTGTAGCTCCGGGCGCCACCTTTTGTCTCCCAGGGGGGCGGACATGGACGCTCGCAGGAGATACCGTCCTCAACTCTGTCCGATTACGGCCCATGGTCTGGTCTTGTGGGTTTGGGGTGGCGCGTTGACCCGGTTTCGGCCTCTTCGTGTGGAAATATTCCTTCTGTAAGCAAGTCGTCGCCGCGCCCGTCGGCACCCCTCCCGTGCGCTGGCGGCGCTTGCTTGTTGCGGAGCCTCGAACGTGGGCGGCCTACTCGTCGAGACCTCAACGCTGTGGAGGGTGCCCGCCAGAAGGCGGGCGTTCGGGGTTCTGGCAGAGTCGCTGGAATGGGGTGAGTGACCATGGGATGTGTGGGCGTGTGGTGTCGGGCGGGAGGCACTCGCTGAGCCGGATGATGTTCGTTCCGGTGGCGGTGAGGACATGCTGAACGTGTACCTTCGCCAGCCTCGACAGCGACAGTGGCGCAGACCATGAGCGTGGACGGTCTCGGAGACAATGGTCTCGCAGTCGGCACGCATCGCGGAACGGGCAAGACGCTCATCGCGCTACGGACAGCCGAAGCTCTCAAGACCCGCCCTGCTGGTGGTGGTGCCCTCCAGGGACCCGACAGCGGACGGCAGCAGCCCGTGCGGATGGCCACACCGAGTCCCTGATGACGGTCTCGTCACTCAACGCGGACAGACATCCCGTGCTCGCCGCGGCAGGAGCGGTGTCCACGGGCTCTGGGGAGTACCTGGCGTACTGGCTGGCCCAGCGCGCCAAGAAGGACGAGCCGGCAACCGTGTTCGTCACCCTGGACTCGCTCCCCAGGATCGAGGAGATCCAGCACTCGGACTGTGGAGTGGGTGGTTCCTTGGTGGATGGCCACGTCCGCTCGGGCAGGGTGGGTTGTGCTGCCTGGGCGGGTGTGGGTGGTCAGATGGCTTCGATGTCGGGGAGGGTCCAGGTTTTGTCGAAGAATGGTTGGGTGGGGGCGTAGAGGCGGAAGTAGATGAACCAGCCGTCGGGGGCGTGGGTTTTCATCCAGTTGTTCTCGGTTCCGGCGGGTGTGTCGGGGCCGATGTAGAGGTCGATGCTGCCGTCGGGGTTGAAGGTGAGTTGCTGGTCGCGGCTGTCGAGGCTGACGCTGCGGATCTCGGTGCCGCCGTTGTCGTAGGGGCGGCGGGTGTCCTCGCTGTAGAGGGTGAGTGACCAGAACTGGGCGACCGGGACGTCGGCGGGGATGTGTAGCCGGTAGGTGCGGTCGGTGCGTACCAGGCGCCCTTGGCTGTCGCGTTTGGAGGTCATGTAGACCTGGCCGGTACCGGGGGCGGGGTTGACCATGCCTTTGGTGCTGGTGACGGCCTCGTAGAACAAGGTGGCCCGCTGGTCGAGCTGGAGCAGGGTGTCGGTCTCCTGCTCGGTCTGGAAGTCGAAGCTCTTGTACCAGCTGGTGCCCGGCCAGTAGGGGTGCGTGTAGCGGGGGTTGACCTGAAGGTTGCGCACCATCAGCTCGCCGAGCGCCGCGCCTTCTGCCAGGATGCGCTGCTGGCGTTCGTCGGGTGCGAAGGGGCGGTCCCGGGTGACGCCGAGCGGCTCCAGCATCGCCATCAGTGCCTTGTCGACCTCGCGGACCGGTTCCTCCCGCAACACCGTGGCCAGGTCGCGCCAGTAGTCCAGGCCGCGGGCGGGAGTGGCGCTCCATTCCTGGTCCACGCCCTCGATGAAGTGCACCGGTGCCGCCTGCGCGCCGGCCCGGGCGAGCTTCAGGTCGTTCTTGGCGTCGGCGATGAGCTGGGGGTCCTGGGTGAGCAGCCGGAACGCGATGAACACGTTCACCGTCGCGGAGCGCACCAGGAACCGGCCCGAGTCCTCGAACCGGGCGGCGTCGTGGTCGGGCCCCAGGACGACGTACCCGCCGCCCTTCCCCTGGTCCGGTCCGGTCTGCCCGAGGTCGGTGACCGGCCGCTGCCAGAAGTCCAGGACCCCGCCGGCCGTGGGACCGGCCGGATAGTCGATCAGCACGGGCCCGTCCGCCAGGCTCGTGAAGTTGATGATGTACGGCGTCGTCAGGTTCGCCGTCACGATCCCGCGCTTCTCCCGCAACGAGTCGTAGACGACGAAGTCGAACCCGGACGCCCCGAAGGTCTGTGCCGCGCGCTCGCGCCACGTCACGAACCCGGCCAGCGGCAGTGACCACAAGTAGGCCTGTGCCGCGCGTTGCGCGTCGAGCTGGTCGAACAGCAGGGTCGCGGTGTCGTCGGTCGGGAACGTCTGCTCCAGACGGAGCGCGCCGAACGACGTCTCGATCGTCTCGTCACCCGTCAGCCGTGCGTCATGCAGGTCGGCCATGACTCCCCTTTTGTCAGAAAATGAGATGAAGTCATATGTATCACCGTGGACGGCCGGAATCGGGGATGTATCGAGCACGGGACGCCGGGGTCCGGTCTCTCATCGGCGCGGCCGAAGCCGTGCACAGTTCGAATTCGTGCCGGGCAAGGAGCTGCACGAAGCCCGTGCTCATTCGCTGCCGCGGCTCGTGAGCAAAGCCCCCCATCGTCGGACCCTGACCAGGTGCGATGCACAGAGTGGCCAGTCGAAGCGTTCAGTCACACCGCCTCGACTGCCTACTGACCTTCTCGGGGTGATCTCCGTAGTGATCGGAGACCCAGGTGTCAACCATGATCCTCAGTTTTAGACGTCATCTCATTTGGCTGGTTCGGTAGTCTGCGGTTGTGGGAATCGTGAAGCGGTTGGTGCCTGAGGCGCCGAGCCGACCGCAGGGCGGTGGTCGGCGTCGGCACGGTGACCGGGAGGTACTGGCTGCAATCGTGTTCGTGGCCACGTCGGGCTGCACGTGGCAGCAGCTCCCGGCGGCCTCGTTCGGGCCGTCGGGAGCGACGGCCCACCGGCGCTTCGCGGAGTGGTCGAAGGCCCGGGTCTGGGCCAAGCTGCACCGCCTGGTCCTCGACGAGCTCGGCGCCCGCGGCGAGTTGGACTGGTCGCGGTGCGCCATCGACTCGGTGAACATGCGGGCCATGAAAAAGGGGACCTGACCGGCCCGAATCCTGTGGATCGAGGGAAGTACGGGTCGAAGATCCACTTGATCACGGAGAGAACCGGACTGCCCCTGTCCATCGGTATCTCCGGAGCCAACCTCCACGACAGCCAGGCACTCGAGCCGCTTGTGCGTGGCATCCCGCCCATCCGGTCCCGCCGCGGTCCCCGGCGGCGCCGCCCGGCCAAGCTGCATGCCGACAAGGCGTACGACAAGCGGGCGTTGCGTCGTTGGCTGCGCAGCAGGAACATCACGCCACGCATCGCCCGGAAGGGCATTGAGACCTCTCAGCGACTCGGACGCCACCGGTGGACCATCGAGCGCAGCATGTCCTGGCTCGCCGGATGCCGGCGACTCCACCGCCGATACGAACGCGAGGCCGACCACTTCCTCGCGTTCACCAGCATCGCCTGCACCCTCATCTGCTACCGCAGACTCACCAAATGAGATAACGTCTTATAACACAGAACTCAGCCGGGCCGAGTAGACGACATGGGTACGTGCCGGCGGCGGGTCAGGAATGCCGCCCACATAGCCTGCCGCACTGCAGGGTTCTCCTCCGGCAGCACAACCGCCACCACGTCGAGCTGGTCCATGGTGCGCGCGGCGATGATGGCGGGCAGACAATCCCCGCACGCATACATGCAGTCGGGGGTGATGACGGTGGCCCCGGGAATGTCGACGGCTCCCGGCTCAAGATGCCAGTAGCGGACCGGGGCGGTAATGCGGCAGAAGTCACACAGTTCCCCGATACTCACCTGCTCATGCCGTACGAGGATGCCCCGCTCGTCCTCGCTGAGATCACGGGCCTCGGGAAACCGGACAGTCATGCCGTCACCATGACCCACCAATGGGGCGGGGTGACAGAACGGCACGCCGCAATATCACCCGGCAGCAGGGACAGCCCCGAATGCCGTGCACGTCAGGTGAACCGGCCCCTCGGGCATTCCACCAGCCAGCCCTGCTCCCCTCCGCGATCCGGTTCTGAGGTTCCGCAGGGTGTGTTGCCCGCTCAGTCGGTAGTGAGCGCTCCGCGTAGTGCCTCGGCTGCATCGCGTGCCGGTGGACCGGCGGCCCACCACTGGCCGCGGTCCTTGCGATAGGGGTACCACCGTCCGTCGGGACCCCAACGCAGTTCGACGTCCTCGCCGTTGATGTGCAGACGGCCGCGAGTTCGGCGGATGCGGGGTGGTGCGGAGCGTCCGGCCAGTGCCCGCAGGAGCTGGTGGCGTGCGGCGGTCTCGGCCTCGCGGTCGGGTACGTGGGTGCCGTCCATGGCCGGGAGTGCCGAAGGGCCGCCGTGGCGCCAGGCGAGCGCGGCGCGGGCGAGGTTGGTGCGTGCAGTGTCGGAGCTGTTCAGAAGACGTCCGAACTGGTGCGGGTCGCTGTCGGCGGCGCGACGGACGGTGTCGTGCCAGGGGTCCGCGTCGAGCCACAGGCCAGGGGCGGGTGCGGTGGTGGCGGCTGCCTCGTCCGTGGTACCCGTTTCGCCGACTGGCGCCACCAGGTGTGTGTAAAGGGTGGCGGCACGGTGGGCAGTGTCGGCTGCGAGGAGGTGTAGCGGGGCCGGGTCGGGGGATTCCCCGATGGTGAACGGCACGGTCAGGGTGGGTATGTCTGCTGGGGCTTTCACGGGCGAGGGCAGGTTTGGTAGGCGTGCGGGGCCGGTCTTCGCCTTCCGGGCGCGGGCGAAGACCGGGCCCGCCGGTACGCCGACGGGCCGGGCCGTCCGTGCGGCAGCTTCGTCGGAGAGGGCCTGTTCCTGTACTCGCTGTGAGATACGGGTGGTGAGGTCCGCGCATACGCGCTCCAGGGGGCGGCCGCGCAGGGCGAGTAGGGCGTCGTGCCGGGCGTCCAGGGCGTGGGCGAAGGCGTAGGACAGGGCCGCGGCGTGTTTGCACGGATCGCCCCAGTCAGGACAGGAGCAGTGGTGGACGTACTCGTCGGGCGTCGGAGTGAGGAGTACTTCGGCGTCGATTGCGGTGTCGATTGCCAGGTCGCAGATCCGGCCGTCGCTCAGCTCGGCGAGCAGCTCCGGCCCTGCGGCGGCCCAGGCGTCCAGGAGTGACTCCCACATCGCGTCCGGGAGCTCGGGTACGCGGATCTCGCAGCGGTAGGGGCTGCGCTGGCTGCCCTTGACCCGGCCGGTCAGGGACCCGGCCCGTACGGCGATCTCGCCGACGGCTCCCTTGCGGGCCAGGGTGCGGGCGCGGGAGAGGCGGCCGTCGCGGCCCGAGGAACTGAAGCCGTCGGCGTACCCCACCCTTTGTCCGTCCGGGTCCTCCAGGGAGTCGGTCCACGACCGGCCCCACCACTGGTCCGCCAGTTCCCGCCGCCCGCATAGTGATCCCGTCGCGGGAAGTACGACAAGAGTTCCGGCCCTCGTGCGGCCACTCATCGGAGTGTCCCTTCTGGGCTGTGCAGGGAGACCAGGTCGGCCAACTCGTCGTCGTCCAGGTCGGTGAGGGCGGCCTCGCCCTGTCCGTCGAGTACGGCATCAGCCAGGTCGCGTTTGCCGGCGAGGAGCTGGGCGATGCGGTCCTCGACGGTGCCCTCGGTGACAAGACGGTGGACCTGGACGGGCTGGGTCTGGCCGATGCGGTAGGCGCGGTCGGTGGCCTGGTCCTCGACGGCCGGGTTCCACCAGCGGTCGTAGTGGATGACGTGTCCGGCGCGGGTGAGGTTGAGGCCGGTGCCCGCGGCCTTGAGGGAGAGCAGGAAGACGGTGGCCTGGCCGGCCTGGAAGGCGTCCACCATCTCCTCGCGCCGCGCGACGGGTGTACGGCCGTGCAGGTAAAGGCAGTCGATGCCACGTGCGGTCAGGTGCTCGCGCAGCAGCCGGGCCATCTGCGTGTACTGGGTGAACAGCAGGACCGAGCCGTCCTCGGCGCGGATCACGTCGAGGAGTTCGTCGAGCAGTTCCAGTTTGCCGCTACGTCCGGTCAGGTGGGCGCCTTCCGGCTCTTTGAGGTACTGGGCAGGGTGGTTGCAGATCTGTTTGAGGGCGGTGAGTAGCTTGAGGACGAGACCATGCCGGGCTATGCCCTTGGCCTGGCGGATCGCGACGAGGGACTCACGGACCTGTGCCTCATACAGGACGGTCTGCTCACGGCTGAGCAGGACTCGCTGGTCGGTCTCGGTCTTGGGTGGCAGCTCGGGGGCGATGCCCGGGTCGGACTTTCGGCGGCGCAGCACGAAGGGCCGGATGAGGCGGCCCAGGCGCTCGGCCGCCGCGGTGTCCTGTTCGGCCGCGGTGGAGCGTGCGGCGCGTTCGGCGGCCTTCCCGTAGCGGTCACGAAAGGTCTTCAGGGGGCCGAGCAAGCCGGGAGTGCACCAGTCGAGCAGCGCCCACAGTTCGGTGAGGTTGTTCTCCACCGGGGTGCCCGTCAGGGCGACACGCGCCTGGGAGGGCAGGGCCCGCAGGGCCTTCGCGGTGGCGCCCGCCGGATTCTTCACGTGCTGCGCCTCATCGGCGACGACGAGACCCCACGGCCCGGCCTTGGCCAGCTCTCCCAGGTCACGGCGCATGGTGCCGTACGTGGTCAGGACGATTTCGTCCGGGTTGAGCGCGTCCAGGTCGCGGCCGGGTCCGTGGTGGCGGCGCCAGGGTGTGCCGGGGGCGAACTTCTGGATCTCGCGGGCCCAGTTGCCGAGTAGTGAGGCCGGGCAGACCACCAGGGTCGGACCCGCCTGTCCATCCGCGTTCTCCTGGCGTCGCAGGTGGAGGGCGAGTGTGGTGACCGTCTTACCCAGGCCCATGTCGTCGGCGAGGCAGGCGCCGAGACCGAGGCCCGTCATCCGCTCCAGCCAGGCGAGCCCTCGCGCCTGATAGCTGCGCAGGACCGCCCGGAGAGCCTGGGGCGCGGCGGCCTCGGACGTCTCCGGCGCCGAGATCCGGTCCTGGAGCGATGCCAGCCAGCCCCCGGGCCGTACCGGTACGAGTGTCCCGTCCGAGTCCTCCACGCTGCCGGTGAGCGCGGCGCCCAGGGCCTCCAGGGGGCCCATCTCGCGGCGGGCGCGCCGCGCCTTGCGCAGCAGGTCGGCGTCGACGACGACCCACTCATCACGCAGCCGCACTAGCGGGCGCCGCGCCTGTGCGAGGTGGTCGAGTTCGGCTTGGGTGAGGGTGCGGTCACCGACGGCGAATTCCCAGCGGAAGGAGAGCAGCTGCTCGGACGAGAAGAACGCCGGCACCTCCTCGTCCCGCTCGGGCGCCCGATCCGGTTCGACGAGGGCCCACCCGGTCATCTCACGGGCCAGTTCCCTGGGCAGGTGTACGTCCACGCCGGTCACCGCGAGCGCCTGTGCGCCGCTGTCGAGGAGCGAGAGGAAGGTGTCGTCGTCCAGGGCGAGTTCGTCCGGCACCGGCCGTGTCACGAGGCGGGCCAGTGGCGGCCACGCCTGTGCGGCCCGGCCGAGCAGCTCGCGTACCTGGTCGGTTGCGCGCGGCCCGAAGCTGCCGGGGGTACGGAGCGAGCCGGCTGTGCCCGACCCTCCGGGTACACCAGCGAACACCTCGGCCGCGTCCGCGAGCAGCAGCGGATCGGACAACGCGTGGACCTGCACCACGGCCCGTACCGCATCGGCATCAAAGAATGAGCCGTCGTCGGATTCGCCATACGGCGCGTCCTCCTGCGGCTCTTCGCCGTAAGGTTCTTCGCTGTCAGCCTCACGCTGGCTGCCCGGCAGTTCGATCCGCAGCGAGAGGCGTACTCCCGCATCCCGGCCGTTCGCCACCTGGGCCGCCCAGGCTCGCAGCTCGGGCAGGTGCTGCGGCTCGCGCGCGGCGAACGGCTCCATGCCCGCCGCGACGGCCGCTGCTGCGGTCCGTGGTAGAAGGTCGGCGACCGCGTCCATGTATGCCCGCACCCGCTCGTACGGATCGGGGATCAGTACTGGTCCCTTGCCCGCGCCCGGCTCCGGCGACAGCGCGACGGCGTAGCCGGCGGGGGCCATCGCGTCGACCAGATCCCGGACCCATGCCGCGTCCTGCTCCGCGTACGGGCCCAGCCGCCAGGCATCGTGCCCCTGCGCGCTCAGCCCCGGCAGTAGCAGCCCCCGGCCCACCATATGCAGGGCATACAGCGCGGCGTGACGCCATGCCCTGACCGTGACGGTGTACCCGGCATCTGCGCCGTCGGACGAGCCGTCCGCCGTGAGCAGCCACGGCAGGATCTCGGCGACCGGCCGCACCACGGCGGGCACGGTCCGCCGCCGCGCACCGCGCCCGTGCGCCACCGCGATGTCGAAGTCCCTGACGGGAAGGCCCTCCGGGAACCGTCCGCCGCCGGCCGCGTGGAACGCGACGTGCCCTTCCCGGGCCGGATCGTCGGGAACGAACACCGCTGTGCACCTGCTCAGAGCAGCCCACTGCCGGGCACCGAGGGGCGCGGCCGCGTCCTCGGCCGGCGCCACGGGCACTCCTTCCGCCGTGTCCCCCCGGGCCTGCGCGACGATCCGCCCCGTCACCCCGGATGTGCGAGCCGCCGGAGCGTGTTCCGTGACGGCGGCGGGGGCGGGAATCTCACGACCGTCCGCGTTGAGGTAACACTCGTCGGTCTCGGTGCCGTCATCGTCCACGGTCACCACCCGATAGACGGTCGCCATGGCGCCTTGCTCCTCACCTGTCCGGACATCGGTTACGCGGGCTGTCACAACTGGATACAGGACCGGGCCGGATCAGCTGTTCAGCCTAGCGAAACCCGGCAGGCCCTCTTGACAAAGGTCGGGTAGCCCGGGGCATCTCAGCCCCGGGCTCGCACAGATCCGTAGGTGACACTCTCGCGTCATACGGCTCTTGTCGTTCTTGTCGTCTGACGGCCGGTTTCACCCAGACCCAGTGCGCGAAGTACTTCGGCTGCCGAGCGAGGTCGAGAAGACCGGGTCGCATCCGGACTCGGCGAGCGCGTCGAGCTGAACTCTGGAGCTCCTGGTGGGCGGCTTTTCTGGCACTTGCCCTTACGGCTGATGACAGCGTTCTAGGTTGTGCGAACGAAGATCAGGGGCAAATCGGGCGCAGTCCGGTGGGGGTCCGGTCTCTCTCGGAACTACTCATTTCTGAGAGAGACCGGCACGGCACATGCGGAGGCCCACTCTCGCGCGGCCGCCTTCGTCGACATCCGTCGCGAAATTCGTTGTCCAGTGCCCGGCTCCCAAGCGGCCTGTACGGCAGCGCGCTGCGCCTCCCCGACAGGCACCGCGCCGGTGGCTGCGGACATTGCCCAGCACATCGTCGATGCAGGGCCCGGCAGGAGGGTGCGCACGGACGACGGCGAGCGGTACACAACGACGGAGCGGGCCTGGTCGTTGAAGCGCCGGCCTGGGCGGCACGGCACGGTGATGCGGATCCGCTGACCACGCCAAGTCCTCGCGGGTCGCTATTGGTTGAGGTCCACGAACGGCGTGCTGAGGTTGTCGTAGACGGCCGGGGTGATGGTGGCGACGAGGGCGCCGTCCGGGCGGTCCAGGGTGGGGCGTACGGAGTGGGCAGCAGCCGCGATCCCGTAAGGCATGCCTCGGCGGTACAGGTCGGCGACCGCGTGGGCGGTCGCATAGTCGGCGTCCAGGGTGTGCAGGACATCGAGGATGCCGAGGTAGCCGACGAGGCCGGCTCGTTCACGCTCGGCTTCCAGGGCACACGCGATCGGCACCCACAACCGCACGGTGGAGTCGCCGGCGGCGACATGGATGAGCCCGGAGACCTGCTTGTGGCAGCCGAGAGCCAGGAGCGTGGGAGTGTCCAGGACGTAGTGCTCGATGATCACGCCACCGTGCCCCGGAAGTTGACCTGATGGGCGCTCTGCGCCTGGCGCATCCGCTCGCGCAGCGCCGTGGCCTCGTCCTCGCTGATTTGGTGGCCGAACTCCTCGGCGAGGAAGACATCCGTGCGCGCGGCCCGGTCCTGCAGCTGCGCCGGGGTGAGGGCGGTCGCGGCGAACTCTTCGATTAGCGCCCGCATCGTCATGTTCCTGGCCTCGGCCAGGGCGGCGAGCTTGTCCCGTGTCTCTGCACCGATCTTCAGCGTCGTATCCACGCAACAAGTATACCGGAAAGAATACCCCGGTGTGGAGGCGCGCCGCCGGCGGCTTCGTCCTGTCGCGCAGGATAAAGCGACCCCCAAAAGTCGTTTTATCCTCATATGCCACCCTTGATTGGAATGATGGGGTAAGACGACCTCTCCGGGATTTCTTCGCGGGCGGCCGTCGCACACCGGCCCCGGCCTGGTTCGTAGCAGTAAGAGTCACGTAACGAGTGAAGGAGTACTCCATGACCAGCGGTCAGCACACGATCATCGCCCCCGTCCGGGACCTCGCTGCCGCCAAGGCCGTCTATACGAAGCTGCTCGGTGTCGAGCCGTCCTCGGACGAGGCCTACTACGTGGGCTACGACGTGGCGGGACAGCACTTCGGCCTGAATCCGAACGGGCACCAGCAGGGCATGACCGGTCCGGTGGGCTACTGGACGGTCGACGACATCCAGGGGACCGTCAAGTCCCTGGTCGAGTCCGGCGCCGAGGTCGTCCAGGACGTCACGGAGGTCGGCCCCGGCCGACGGATCGCATCCCTGAAGGACGTGGACGGGAACGTCTTCGGCGTGCTCCAGGACGGCTGACCGGCACGACCCGGGCCGCCTGGGGCACCCGTGTTCGTCACCCTGGACTCGCTCCCCAGGATCGAGGAGGTCCAGCACTCCGTCTTCCCCGCACCCGTCTTCGATCTCGCGGTCGTGGACGAGGTGCCTGACCTTCAACTGGCCTCGCCGGGCGGTGTTTCCCTGCGGACGAGTCCACCCTGCGGTGGAAGGGGCGTGGCGAAATCCTCGCGTCACGTCCCTTCGGTCAGTCGCTGGCTCAGTCGAACTCCGGCATGTCGCCCACTGGCGACGTCACGTCGATGACCTTGAATACCGCGCCCTGCGGGTCCTGGAGCGTCGCGATGCGGCCGAACGGTGAGTCTGACGGCGCCCAGATCACCTTGCCATCCAGACTCTTCGCCTTCTCGACGGCCTCGTCGGTGTTCGCCACTGAGAAGCAGACGTTGATGTGCGAGGGGACCTCGGCTGGGGAGTCGTTCGCGGGCATCGCCATCCGGCCCATCGCCGGCATCTCTTGGCCGGGGAGGCTCCAGACCGCGTAGTCCATATCCGGGTTCGCCTTGTCCCGCATCTTCTTCGCCTCGAAGCCAAAGACAGCGGGGAAGAACGCGTCTGACTTGGCGGCATCGCGGGTGTTGACCTCCGCCCAACAGAACATGCCGGGTGCGGGCGGCCCGGTCGGGGGCTCCCAGCCCCTGTGGCTGCCGCCCTGCCACAGACCGAAGGCGACCCCCGCGGGGTCGGAGGCGATCGCCATGGTGCCGAACGGGCCGACAGCCATCGGGCCCATCATCACCTGACCACCGGCCGCCGTGATCTTCCCGGCCGTGGCGGACGCGTCAGGGGCTGCAAAGTACAGCGTCCAGGCCGCGGGCACGTCTTCCATGCCCGGCATCTTCGGTGACAGACCGGCGGCGGGATGCCCGCCGGCCTGGGCCTGGGTGTAGTTCCCGAACTCCTCGCCGCCGGACTCGCCGAAGGTCCAGCCGAGGACGTCCCCGTAGAACGCCTTGGCCTTCTCAAGGTCATCGAACATCGCGTCCGCCCAGATGGGCGTCCCCCCGGTCACTGCGGTCATGCGATTTGCCTCCGATACGAGTAAAGGTCCCTTCTGAGCAGTATGTCCTATGTTCTTCCTGGCTGACGCACTTGTGCGACATCCCGTGAGTTCACCCGAGCCCCGCTGATTCTCTGGGCTCGTGGCCAGCGGGTTCTTCCTCCTTCGTGTGCTCTGTCGGCTTGTGACGTAACTTCGGGATTCTTGAAGCGTTCTCATCTCGTCCGACCGATTCGCAGTCGGGCCGAAGGTGAGGAGGCTCGGGGTGGCGGCGCTGGCGGTCGTACGGGACCTGCGTGAGCACCGGGCGCCCGCGTTGGCTGAGGAGCTGGAGCGGTTCGAGACCGATGTGCTGTCCGGGTTCGTCCTCGCACGGGCCTCCGCAGGGCTGGCGGACGGCACCATCCGCGGGGACGTCGGTCACCTGGATCAGATCAGGACATGGTTCGGCCGGCCTTTGTGGGACATGGAGCCTGCCGACGCGGACGTGTACTTCGGGAAGGTGCTGCGGCACTCGCCCAGCGGTACCCGGCTGAGCCGGTCGCAGGCGCTGAGCACGTACTTCATGTTCCTGGAGCTGCGGCACAAGGTCGAGCTGCACCGGATGACCGGCCGGGTGGTCGAGTGCCCGATCGACGAAATGAACCGGCCGCGCGGGGCCAAGGACGCCCAGCTGCGGATCCCACCGAGCGAGCCCGAGATCGGGACGCTGTTCACGGGCCGGGGGAGGCGAGCTGGCCA
Source organism: Streptomyces fractus (assembly GCF_049844455.1). Taxonomy (NCBI): domain Bacteria; kingdom Bacillati; phylum Actinomycetota; class Actinomycetes; order Kitasatosporales; family Streptomycetaceae; genus Streptomyces; species Streptomyces fractus. The sequence goes on from NZ_JBMYHI010000001.1 coordinate 440,366, forward strand.
CCTGCCGGAAGTTCGCCCCCACCGCCCGGAACTACACCGCTTCGAAGCTGATGTCCCAGGCCGGCCTGCGGGTGAGCGAGGCATGCGGCCTCGACCTGGACGACATCAAGTGGGACCTGGGCCGCTTCGGCGAACTCCACGTCCGCCACGGCAAGGGCGCCCGCGGCTCGGGTCCACGCGAGCGAATGGTCCCGCTGATCAACGGTGCCGACCGGACACTGCGGTGGTTCATCGAGGACGTGTGGGGCCAGTTCGACGACGATCACACTCGCCCTGGTGCCCCGCTGTTCCCCTCTGAGCGCAAGAACACCAATGGCTCCGCCCGCCGGGTCGGCGACGACGCCCTGCGCAACGGGCTCGACAACGCAGTCCAGGCTCATCTACCGACCTGGACGGACAGGTTGACACCGCACGTCCTGCGGCATTTCTGCGCGTCCCAACTCTACGGAAACGGGCTGGACTTGCTCGCAATTCGGGAGGTCTTAGGACATTCCTGGATCGCCACGACCATGCGATATATCCACGTGCAGCAGACCCGGGTCGAGGACGCCTGGGCCGCCGGGATGGAACGGGCCGCGAAGCGGCTGGAAGGACTGGCCCGATGAGGTGGAACCTGCGGCTGACCGCCGCGAACAAGGGTGTCTGGAGGCGTCCGAGCTCCAGCGGAGCCTGGCCGAGCACGGCCTGGTGATCTCGGCCGGCAAGATGTCCGGGCTGTGGTCCGGCCAGCCGGTCTCGCTCAAGCTGGAGGACCTGGACGTCATCTGCGTGGCCCTCGGCTGCGAGATCGGAGACCTGCTGATCCACGAACCGGAGAAGGTCAGCCGACCTCGCCAGGCAGAGGAGACGGAACGGGCCGCCGTCGGTGCGGGAACCGCCGCACCGAGGGTGATCCCCAAGCGCCGGGACGGCCGGTCGCTGCCGCCGGAGTGATCCGGTGGCACGGTTCCCGAAGGGCTACGTCAAGCCCACCGACTCCTGCGACAGCTGCCTGGCCTGGGGAAACTTCAGCGGCCGCCTCTGCCCCACCTGCTACATGTTCGGCCGCGGCCACGACGCGGCCGCATGCATCGGCTGCCGCCGTGTCCAGCCGCTGAAGTGGAACTACTGCCGCCTGTGCTGGTGCCAGGCCCACCTCAGCGCGAAGGACGTCGTCGGCCAGCCAACGGACGAGACGGACGTGCGGAACCGGCTCACCGTCGTCCTACACCACCAGCTGTTCTTCGTCGGGATGCACTACCGCAGAAGACCGACCCGCGCGGCTCGGACGCGCGGAGGACGGCGGGGAGCCCCGCGCAAGCCGCCTCCTGCACCGGCCTGGCGCCCGGATCCTGGCTGGCGGCAGCTACCTCTGTTCGCCCAGATCCCCCGTGACTACAACCGGCTCGCCCTGGCCGACGCCGACCTGACCAGCCCGTGGCTGGCCTGGGAAAAGCACCTCGCCCACCGGCTCGCCGAGACCACGGTCAGGATCCTCGATCGCAACCCCGACACCGCGATCCGTGTCGGCACGCGTCCGTGGGTGGAGTTCCGTGCAGACGATCCGGCCACCGTACTGCGCGCCGCAGCGGACTACCTCGAAGCATCCGCCAGCGCGCCCGGAGGCCCGTACGATCTGGTCTCGTTCGACGTCGAGCTCGACGGCGAGAAGCTGGAGTGGGTGGCGACCCTCTACATCGACCCGCCCCGCGAGGGCGCTTAGAGCATTGTCACCGGTGCCGCCGTGGCGCCGGGGCCGAGATGGTGGCGCCTGTCCTCGTCGTCGACGATGACGGGCGGGCAGGCCGGGCACGAGGCGAGCGCGGGGCCGTTCCATCGCCAGCCGTTCTCCCACAGGCCCCGATGATCCCGGCCCTCGGGAATCGGGGCCGTGGTCTTGCACTGGGCGCAGGTGACGTGGGCGGGTTTGTCAGGCATGCGGGCCAGGTTATCGGCCGGGTCAGTCGCCGTTGGCCTTGAGGTATTCCAGGGTGTCGGCATGGGTGACCATGAGCTCGTCGAGGAGCTCGTCGGCGCTGACCTTGCCTTCACGGTTGTCGGTGAAGGTGATGTTCACGCTGCAGCCCATGGCGCTCGCGAGGCGTTCCAGCAGGGGCAGGGTGGGCACGTCGGTGCCCTTCTCGATACGGGAGATCGCCGCTTGTCCGGTGCCGATGGTGGTGGCGAGCTGGTCCTGTGTCAGGCCGCGCCGGGTGCGCCATTCGCGCACGAGGTCGCCGGTGCTCACGGCTGTTCCTTGTACCGGGGGATCACCGAGGTGTCGATTTTGAACTGACCGACGGGCACACTCTCGCCGAAGGTGTAGTGCCGACGGTTCTCCCACCCGCCGCTCGCGGTCGGCTCCCAGTAGTGCACGCACGTGCCGTCGCGGGGGTCCACGATCAGGTAGTGCGGGATCCGCATGAACGCGTAGTCGCGGACCTTGTCCAGGTAGTCGTTGTCCGGGTTCGACCGGGAGACGACCTCGATGATCAACCGGCACGCGACAGGGTCGAGGCGGTCGGTGTCGGTGGACGGGGCGTCGGTATCGGCGACGGCGATGTCGGGCACGCGCAGCACGCCCCGGCCGAGGTCCTCGGTGTCGACTTCCTGGAAGACCTCGACGTCGTCGCCTGCCTGCTCCATGAGCTGGCGGACGATCTTGGAGCTGATGCGCTGGTGGTGGTGGCGCGGGCTCATCATCATGACGAGTTTGCTGTCGGCGATCTCGGGCCAGAACATGCCGTTCTCGCGCTGCGCGTCGGCGAAGGTGTCGCGGTAGTCGCGCAGGTGCCGGTAGACCTCGTCCTGAGCGGTCGACCTTACCGGTGTCTCGGTCATACCCCCACCGTACATGACCATTTCGTCATGTGCCGGGTGCGGAACTGTCTCACTGTGAGACACATTCACCGCCCGCCCGCCCAGTCCTGCCCGGTCCCCGTGCGCGCGGCCCGGCCCGGTGGTCAAGGGATGTGAAGGACCATGAGGAATACAGCGATGATGAAGGCGAGCGCTTCGACGCGGAAGAGCGGATCGCGGTCCAGGACCATCAGCTGGGTACGCATCGCGTTCGACCCCGCCACCACGTGCCGCCCGGTGGTCGCCGACCACCACAGGCCCGGCCCCCAGCGCCGCCCGGGGACCGCCGGGAACGCCGACACCGGCGGCAACTCCTCGAACGCCACGGTCATGGCGGCATCCGCCCACCGCTGCTGGACCGCCTGCCCCACCGGGTCGAGGAACACCGCCTCGAACCCGCTCCCACCATCCGCGGCCACACGCCCTGCCCGGCCCCCGGACCGTGCTGCTCCTGCGTTGCTCACCTGCGTCAGCCAAGGCGCCTCGATGTCACACTTATGAGTGAAGCCGCTTTCGGGACTCGCGCTCCGTGTCCCGGCCACTGCGGCCTCGGGATAGAACTGCAAAAGCCAGCGGCACACATCCATTCAACCGGACACGTGGGCCCCTGGCCGAGAGCCTGCCGCGCGCCGAACGCGACACGGCTCGTCCAGGAGCACTGGCCGACAGACGGCTCCCATTACGTCTGGCGGCCGGCCGGTCCTGGCCGGAGTGGTTTACGTCCCATCTGCGGCGATTAGGTGAGGCGGAAACCATCACCCGGGGCACCGTTACAGCCCAGACGGCGCCCCGGGCCCCGGCGTCCTCCGACAAGACCATGTACCTGCTCGCCGTGGTCGACCCGGTCGACGACACCTACCGGCGTCTGATGAACCGGCAGCTCACCGTGCAGGAGTCCCGCCACCGGCTCGCCCGGGCGATCTGCCACGGCGGCCGCGGGTAGATCCGTCAGGCGTGCTGGGAGGGCCAGGAAGATCAGATGGCCGTGCTCGGCCTGGTCACGGGCGCTTTGGAGTGCGACGGGGGAGTAGCAGCGGTCCGGATCGGTGCCGGGGACGGACTCGGCGGCCTCGACCACCACGGACCGCCGGGCCTGGTAGAGGGTGAGCGGGGCCCACATCTCTTGCTCGAGACCGGCCTGATCACCCGAGCGAAGGTTCCGTCCGGCCATGATCGAGTGACGGCGCGGGGGGGGGGGGGGGGGGGGGCTCTATGTCCTTGGTCAAGCTGTGCGTGGGGTTCGGGGTTCGTAGTAGGTGCCGTCGCGGAGCATCGCGAAGAGCACGTTGATGTGTTGTCGGGCGAGGCGGAGGAGGGCTTGGGTGTGGGTCTTTCCTCTGGCCCGGCAATTGTCGTAGTAGGTGCGGGAGGCGGGGTCGTGCAGGGCGGCGAACGCGGAGAGGAACATGGCGCGTTTGAGGACGCGGTTGCCGCCCCTGGGTGCGTGTTCGCCGTGGATCGAGGTGCCCGACGTCTTCGTGGTCGGGGCGAGGCCGGCGTAGGAGGCGAGGTGTCCTGCGGTGGGGAAGCTGGTGCCGTCGCCGACGGTGACCAGCAAGGTGGCGGCGGTCCTGACCGCGACTCCCGGGATCGAGGTCAGGACCTGGGAAAGACATCTCACGGCTTGAAGCCGTCAAGCGGAAACGGCTTGGGGTAAGGGGGTGAAGGCATGTTGTTCGTCGAACGGAATGTTCTGCTGGAGGCAGTGATAGAGCTGGCCGAGCATGCGGTTGAAAAGGTTGCGCTGCGCCGATGCGTGCCAGTCGCCGTGCTCACGTCGGCGCCGGTAGTGCGCCTGAGCGCCGGGCGAGGCGGTGATCGCGGCGAACGCCCACAGGTAGCCCGCGTGGATGAGTCGGTCATTCTTGACGAACCGGCGGCCGACGTGGCGCTTCTTGCCAGAGGCCCGGGTGACCGGGGCCGATCCGGCGTATGACTTCAAGGCCCGTGCGTCGGCGAACCGGCTGCGGTCGTCGCCGACTTCGGCCAGGACCCGGGCGCCGAGGAGTGAGCCCAGCCCAGGGAAACTGGTGATCACCTCAGCGTCCGGGTGCTGGTGGAAAGACGCCTCGACCGCCTCGGCGAGGTCGTCTGCGGCCTGTGCCGCTGCGTCGAGCTGCCCGAGCAGGGCCAGCATCTGCCGTCCGAGGGCCTCTTCCACCAGGGGTGACTGATGGGCGTACTCGGCCCGGAAAATTGTCTGGAGGCGCTGGGTCTCGGCGGTGGTATATCGCCGACGGCCGGCCCGCTTGAGGGCGGCCTGAATCTGTGTCTTGGTCAGCCTAGCGGCGGCAGTCGGGGTGGGAGCCAGAGCCAGGACGGCGCGGGCCTCCGGGTGGGCCAGGCCACGTTTGCGGCCGGTGGCGAACGCGGCGAGGGCCGCCGGGTAATACTCGCGCAGCAGCGAGCGCAGCTGGTTGGCGTGCTGCTGGCGGCTCCAGACGGCATCCTGCTGGGCGCGGGCCAACACGGCGATGGAACGCGCGAGTTCGCTGTCGGCGGGCAGTGGCCGATGCATGTGCAGGTCGGTGCGCAAGATGTTGGCCAGCACCAGGGCGTCGCCGGGGTCAGACTTCTTGCGCGAGACGCTGTGCCGGTCGCGGTAGCGGGCGGCGGCGAGCGGGTTGATCGCGAAGACCTGCCGCTTGACAGTGCGCAGCACCGCAACCAGCAGGCCGCGGGAGGTCTCGATCGCCACGGGTATCGGTGTGTCAGGGCTGTCTCCGTGCTCGGTGAGCAGATCCAGCAGTTGTTGGTAGCCGGCCGTGTCGTCGGTGATGCGGGTCTTGGCGAGCACCGAGCCCAAGTCGTCGATCAGGGCGACGTCGTGGTGGGTTTCGGCCCAGTCGATCCCGCAGAACACGTTCATGTTCATGCCTTTCGTCCGGTCGTTCGCGCTGGTGGCGAGCGCAAGCGGGTCACGCGGCTCCCTAATGCCAGGACTCCTCGGTCCGCCATCTCACTAGCCGTTCGTGACACCAGCGCACCGCACGGGCCCCGTTCTTGCCCAGAGCTCACCGGCTCGCGGGGAAAGGCAAGAGGTCACCGTGCGGCGGGCTCGCACCACGATGTTCAACGCGTACCGCCGGCCGGGAAGTTTCGCGGCGGCCGGAGAGCACCGGGAGCTCCCGGTCTTTCCATAGGCATCACAGTGCCGCAGAGGGTTCGGAGTCACCCCGGTGCCCACCGCACCGCCACGAAGCTCACCACCGGAACAGAGTCGCTCTTCTTTGAGACCCCACAGGTCACGGAGACAAGGGCACCCAGTCCCAACTGTCAGACTGCACTCGCTTCTCTAGGCGGGTGCGGACCTTCACACCGCATTAGAGGGTGTGCCTCCAGCAGGGTGCTGATCTGCGCTTCTGTGGCCCGGCGTTGTTCGTGGACGGTGCCGAGCGAGCGGGCCAGGGAGGGGATGACGATGTCGAGGGTGCCGGTGCCTGGAACGACGACGGTCTGTTCGTCGAGTGCGTCGAAGACGTCGTCGATCAGCCGCGTCGCCATGCGGGGGGCCTTCGGGCGGATTGCCTCGACGAGTTTGCGGCGTCCGGCTTTGCGCAGGGCGGCGGGCGATCCGTAGCGTTCCAGCAGCCAGGTGATGGCCTGGTGGTCCAGACGCGGTCCGAGGACGCGTTCCAGGCTGGGGTGGAACTGGGTGAGCAGGCCGCGGATGCGGTTGCTGGTGCGGGTGGCCTCGGCGGCGAGGTCCTGGTCGAAGCCGACCAGGACGGTCAGTTCGGCGGTGATCTCGTCGGTCAGCTGAAGCGAGCGCAGGGTATGCGGCATGGTGCGGGCGGCGTCCGCGATGACCGCGGCGTCACGGGCGTCGGTCTTCGCCTCACCCGGATACAGATCAGCGATCCGCCGCATCGCCAGGCCGGGCAGGTAAGCGACCTTGCAGTCCGTGTCCCGGGCGACGGTCAACGGGAGGGCGCCGATCGAGGCGGGCTGGTCCACCACGACGAGGACGGTGCCGAACTTGGCCTTCAGTTTCTCGAAGACCTGCCGCAGCTTCGGTTCGGTGTTGGGGAGTTGCTTGTCGAAGACCTTCTTGCCGGCCGGGGTGAGGCCGTGGCCGTGGTGAGTGCTCTTGCCGACATCCAGGCCCAGGAGGACGCCTGTCTCGTCGTAGTCCATCAAGCCGTCCTCCCGAACGGGATTGTGCGGTGCTGGCCTGGGCGTTGGCGTCGTGCGCGCATCCACGTTATGCAGGCCTACCGCCTTCGAGGTGCCGGGCGTTGCGCTCGGCGGGACGGTGGCCGGGTCTCTCATCAGCGTCTCCAACGGCGCCTCTCGGGCCCGGTGGCACCACCCCCCAGGTCATCGGTTCGACAGGGGGGACACAGTCATGCCGGGCCCGGAGGCCAGCGGCCCTCTTGCAGGACCGCGAAGACCATAACGGGGGGCGGCAGACATCGGTCAGAGTGGTGACCAGCCGGTAGGAGCCGGTGAACAGGGTTCCGTTGGTGCAGGTAACCGTGATCTCAGCTTCGATGACGAGGACCTTGACGGTGCCGATTGTCCCCGTACTGATCTGAATGCTCCACCAAGTACAGAGTTATGTGCACCGCTCAGGCGACGTCGGTGTCCCACTCGATGGCCTGGAGCCGGTTCTTGAGGCGGTAGCTGTTGCCGTTGATCGAGACGACGTCGCAGTGGTGCAGGAGGCGGTCGAGGATGGCGGTGGCGAGGACCTCGTCTCCGAAGATCTGGCCCCACTCGCTGAAGGTTTTGTTCGAGGTCAGGATGATCGAGCCCTTCTCGTAACGCTTGGAGATCACCTGGAAGACCAGGTTCGCCTCAGCGCGCTCGAGGGGCTGATAGCCCACTTCATCGACTACGAGGACGCTGGGCCGCAGGTAGGTGGCGAGCTTGCTGGTCAGCCGCCCGGCCGCCTCGGCGGCCTTGAGGTGGCGGACCATGTCGTCGAGGCTGGTGAAGTAGATCGAGTAGCCGGCCCGGCAGGCCGCGACCGCCAGCGCGACGGCGATATGCGTCTTGCCGACCCCGGGCGGGCCCAGCAGAGCGGCGTTGGCCTTGGCCTCGACGAAGGACAAGGTGGCGAGGTCCTTGACCTTGCGCGGGTCGAGCTCGGACTGGAAGGAGAAGTCGTACTCGTCCAGCGTCTTGTGGTGCGGCAGCTTCGAGAGCCGCAGGCCGTTGCGGAAGCGGCGGTCGTCACGGACCGCCAGCTCCTCGGAGAGGACCAGGTCGAGGAAGTCGAGGTAGCCGAGCTTGCCCTCGTCGGCCCGGCGGATGTATTCGTTGATGTTCTCCACCAGGTGAGGCAGGCCGAGCTTGCCAGCCGTGCTGCGGATGCGGTTGCCGGTCAGCTCGCTCAAGACGACTCCCTGGTGGACGAGTTGGGGGTGAAGGGCCGGGTCCCGGTCAGCTCGTCATAGACCGACAGCGGACGGCGTGAGACCTCGATCTGGGTGGCCGCAGACCGGTTCAACAGGGCCTGCAGCGAGCCGACTTGACCGACGGAGGTGGGTTCACGACGCGGCGGCGGGGGTCCGTCGCCGGTGGTGGTGCGACGGTTCTTGCCGGTGGGCAGGCCGTCCCAGTGCTCGTCGGCTTTGACGATGGCACCGCGGCCGACCGCCCGCGCATGGGTGGACAACAAGGCCTCCCTGCTGGCGTCGGGAACGGTCGCATGCAGCATGACCTGGGACTTCGTGGCTCGGATCTCGACGAGCTGGCGGGGTCGGACCTTGCGGGCGGGCACCGAGTAGAGGTTCCCGTCGAAGGCAACCAGGCAGTCCTTGCCGACCGGCCGTAGATACCGAGCGGTCACCAAGTACGGGGTCGGCGGCAGCGGCCTGAGGGCCGCGTGATCGCGGGCGGCCCGGATGCCGATGACTTCTCGGTGCGTCTTGTGGATCTGATCCCGCCGCTGCGGCACCCAGGCGGTGAACGCGGCATCCATCTCCTCGATCGAGGAGAATGCCCGACCGGACAGGACGTGATCGCGGACGATCAAAACTTGCCGCTCGACGCGGCCCTTCCCCTGGGGTCGGTAGGCGGCCAGGACGTCGATGTCGAAGTCGTAGTGCCCGGCGAAGCCGACCGCCTCCGGATGCAGAGGGACAGCCTCGCCCGGGGCGACGTGGCGGCGCACGACGGTCTTGGTCCGGTCGTAGACGATCGTCATCGGCACCCCGCCGAAGTGCGCGAAGGCCCGGCGGTGGCACTCGAAGAAGGCCTGCAGGTCCTGACTCGTGGTGAAGCAGCAGAACGGGTCGCGCGAGTACGACAGCACCATGTGGAACGAGTAAACCTTGCCGATGCCCATGTGGGCGAGGATCTTGCCCTCATCACCCCAGTCGACCTGGGCCTGAGCCCCGGGGATGACTTCGAAGCGGCGGTGCAGCCCGCCAACTCCTTTGGAGTGATGCCGAGTTCCTCGGCGACCCTTGGCCGGGCCTGCTGAACGTAGAGCTTGACCCGCTGGTAGTTGCCGGTGAACCCGTACTCCGCGGCCAGCCGCTCGTGGATCACTGACGCCTTCATCAGGATCTCGGCCCGCAACATCGAGTCGACCAGCGGCGCGAACTCGTCGATCACTCTAGGCACCAGCTTGCCCAACGCTGAGCGGCGCGGAGGCGTCGAAGGCTCGGCCAGATACTTGCGGACCGTCTTGCGGTCCAGCCCCGTCTCCCGGGCGATTTCCGACAAGCTCATCGCCCCGGACTCCAACAACCCGCGAAAACGCCGTAGTTCGGACCACCGGCGTGGATCCAGGACCACCGCCGACCACCCCCTGCCGCAGCACACCGACTACGCAGCAGAGTGCCCACCGGACCTTCTCAACACATCAGAAACTGGCCGCGTTCGCCCGTACGTGGGTGGGGACGTTCAGGGCCCTGGCAAGATTTTCGTGAAGCCGGGGTGTGCCACCGTGCGCCGGTGACGCTCCGTCACGGGTAGCGGGAGTGTCGGCGAGTGTGATGACCTCGTACGAGTCGTGTCTCCGCATCTGGATGTGGTGCGGGTGGAACGGGTGTGGGCGGCGGGCGGTGCGGTCCGTATCGCCGCTCGGACCCGCGAGTTGAGGGCGGCGTGTCCGGACTGCGGTCACGGATCGGCGCGGGTGCACAGCCGGTATTCCCGGACGCTGGCCGACGTCGCTGTCGGCGGCCGCCCGGTGCTGATCGGTCTGTCGGTGCGGCGTCTGTTCTGCGACAGTCCGAACTGCGGACGACGGACCTTTGCCGAGCAGGTCGAGGGGCTGACGGTGCGATACCAGCGCCGCAGCCCGCCCCTGCAGCAACTCGTGGAGATGGCCGGGGTGTTACTCGCCGGCCGCGGCGGCGCCCGGCTCCTGCACATCCTGAAGGTGCCGCTGTCACGGACGAGCGTGCTGCTTCACCTCATGCGCATGCCGTTGCCACCGGTCGCGACACCGCGGGTGCTGGGCGTCGACGATTTTGCGCTGTACGCGGACGTCTACGGCACGCTGCTGGTAGATGCCGACACGCGGCTACCCATCGCGTTGTGGGCCGGACGCGACGCCGAACAGCTCGCCGCCTGGCTGCACACGCATGTCGGCGTCGAGGTGGCGTGCCGCGACGGCTCGCTCACTTACCGGCAGGGCATCACCGACGGAGCCCCGGCCGCGGTTCAGGTCAGTGACCGTTTTCATCTCTGGCAGGGACTGTCGAAATGGGTGTCGGACATCGCCGCCGCCCACCGCGCCTGCCTGCCCGCCGCAGTACCTGAACCAGAACCGGCCACAGCTCCAACGCCGTTGACGGACCGTCCCGAGGCAGCCGACACTCCCGCTCGCCGCCATGCCCAGCGACTGTTCGAGGCGGTGCACGTGGTCTCCGGCTCCGGCCGCTCGCTCAGCGCAATCGCTCGCGAGCTGGGGCTGAACCGGCGCACCGTGGCCAAGTACGCACGTGCGGCCACCTGGCAGGAGTGCGTACGGCGCACCCCGCCTCGCCGGTCCACGAGCCTCGACCCGTATCTGGAGTATCTGCACCGACGCTGGGAGGAGGGCGAGCACACCGCGACGGTGCTGCACCAGGAGATCGTCGCCAAGGGCTACTTGGGCCACTACCAGCGGGTCAAAATGGCCATCGCACCGCTGCGTCTCGGGCTGCCGGTCGACACACCGCGCGAGCGGCCGCCCTCACCCCGCCAGGTCGCCCGCTGGATCACCACCACACCGACCCGGCGCGGCCTGCACGCTACCGAGGCACTCCGACGGCTGCTGGAGCACTGCCTGGAGCGCGCCCATGCCCTGGTACGGCAGTTCGCCGCCATGCTCGATGCCCGTGATGCTGCCCCACTGCCGGACTGGCTCGACCAACTCGAAGCCTCTCGCTTGCCGGCAATGGCCGGACTGGCGAGAGCCCTCCGTGAGGACCAGCGCGCGGTCGAGCAGGGGATCACCACAGTGTTCAACTCGGGCGTGAACGAGGGCCGGATCACGGATCTGAAGCTCCAGAAAAGGATCATGGCGGGCCGCGCGGGGGTTCCGCTCCTCCGTCAACGCGTCATTCTCATGGCCCACCTCCGACGCCGCTACCTGTGACGGAGCGTCACCGGCGCACGGTGGCACACCCCGGCTTCACGAAAATCTTGCCAGGGCCACGTTCAGGTGTACGCCGACAATCCCCGAGACCACGCGCCACGACGACTCGCACCGCCACTCTCACCCAGGCTGTGAACCGCAAGCGGCCCGGCGCCCGAGGACGGGGCCGGGCCGATGGTGGTGCAGGGTCAGTTGTGGTTCTCCTCGATGTTGAGGGCCGTGCCGTTGACGAGGTCGGCGACGACCTCGATGCCCTTGCGGGAGGCCGCGTCGAACTGTGGCTGCGTGCAGATGGCGTGTGCGCTCGCGCTGCCGCAGATCAGTCCGCTGCCGAGGAAGGTCGTGAGGCGGTGGAGCCCGAAGAAGACCTTTACGCCGTCGCTGTTCGTCACGTAGTAGCTGTTCCGGCTCTCCTTACCGAGCTTGCCCCACACCTTGCCGGTCGTGGCGCCGCTGCCGACGTTCGCGTCATCGGTGATGTTGACCGCGAGGCCGTTCACCACCTTCACCACGGCGCTGAGGGGCTTGTTCTTGGCGGCGTTCTCCAACTGCTCCCCGGAGCACTTCGTGGCCTGCCCCTCGGGCTGGCCACAGATGTCACCGCGGCCCTCGATCCCGGTGGTGCCCGAGACGTTGAAGGCCTGGCTGGAGACAGTGAACTTGCCGGGCGCGAGGTACTTGACGACGCCGAGGTAGGTGCGGCTGACGCCATTGCCGCTCGCGACGGAGGCGCCGGCGGCCGGGGCCGTGCTGTCGTCACCGGACGAGCCCTCGGCGGCCTTGGCGCCGGTGGCGTTGCCGCGGTCATTGCTGCTGGCAGTGTCGTTCTTGGCCGCGGAGTCCGAAGCGGCGGCGGACGCCCCGGAGCCGCCGGCGCTGTCGGCGTTCTCCTGGCAGGCCGTCAGCATCGTGGTCAAGGCCAGCAGAGCAGTGGCGGCGAGTACCGTGTTGCGGCGGTGACTGCGGAGCATGTGCATGTCCCCCATGACGAAGTATCGGAAGCGGTGAAGGACCGGTCGCTGACCGGCTGATCGTTGCGCTTGGTCGCCAACGACCCTGCCGAACCCGACGCGTCCTGCGAAAGGACGGTTACAGGGCCATGACAGGTTCACCGCAGCCCGGCGACACATGACGCATGGCTGTGCCACACACCTCCGATGAGTACGCCACGCCAGGTCGCAGCAGCGCACGAGCGCGAAACAGCAGCGCCAACACGCACCAACGGTGGCGAAGCCGCCGAACGCGTCGAAGAGCTGCGCTGCCACTACATGAACGCCAGCAACGAGACGGTCGCCCGCGCTATGGAGGGCGAACCGGACGCCGCCTGGGACGCGTACGACAAGGCGCGCACCGGCCCCTACATCCGCCCCAACATCTGGAGCATGGTCACCGCCCGCCAACACACGACCCGGACCACCACCCCCGAGGCTCCGAGTACGAAGCCGCACAAGATCGCCTCACCGCCCCGGGAACGCGCCTTCCTCAAAGCCTCCCGCAACACCAGGGATCAGGACCCGCAGACACCAGGAATTCCCGCCCACAACCTCACGAGCAATGACGGGCGGCTCGTCACCGAGCGAGAAACCACGGCCACACTCGAACCCTGGAACAAGGCCAACCCGAACGACCAAAAGGAAGTCAACACCGAATTTCCTTGATGGAATGAGTGGTTGGATGGACTTCCTGAAGTTCAACACAGGACACGACGGATTCCGCGTGCACTAACCCGGCCCACCCATAAGCCCCCCCGCCGCGCCCGATAGCGCGGCAGGCGCAGCGGCTCCGCTGCGCCACTGAGGGGTTTTCATCCAGACCTGGCAGTGAGGTGAAGGGCGAGGACGGCCTTCACGATCGCGGTGATGCGGTTGGTGCCGCAGCGCAGCTTCCGAAGTAGGCGCCAGCCCTTGAGAGCCGCCATGGCCTGCTCTCCGACGCAGCGGATCTTGGCGTGGGTGGTGTTGTGACGCCGCTGCCACTGCTTGAGCCGACGCTCCCTGAACGGGGCCCGCACGTTGCGGCCGCGCCCTGATACGCCTTATCCGCCCAGCATTTGAGGTCCGCTTCGACGAGGGCGTCGATGATGCCGTGTTCGCGGGCCGCCGTCAGGTCGTGCGTCGCACCGGACAGCGCGTTCGAAGCCCACAGCAGCCGGCCGCGCGGATCGATCAGCACCTGTACGTTCATGCCGTGGTGCCGCTTCTTCCCAGAGTAGGAGGGGCGGTCGGCGGCGATCCGGTCGATCGGCAGCACCGTGCCGTCCAGGACCACGTACGCCTTCGAGCGAGTCGCCACCATCGCTTCGTTGAGCGTCGGCGCGAGCACGGCCAGGACGTCGATCGCCTCGCGGACGTAGCGGTACACGGTGGCGAGCCCGATACCGAACCCTGCCGCGAACTGGGCGTAGGTGTCACCACACCGCAGATGCGCCAGAGTGAGCAGGGCCTGACGGCCTGCGGTCAGCCACCTCCACCGCGTACCGATCTCCTGCCTGCGGGAGGCGAGTTGCCCGGCCAGATGCCGCAGAGAGTGCGGGTGGACAGATCGATCGCCGACGGATAGACAAGCAAGAGAGGCTCCTGGTGGGACACGGTGAATCTTGGTCGAGCACCGTCTACCAGGAGCTTCTTCATGTTGCGGGACCGGCCAACTATCGGACCTCACTGACAGGTTGGAAGAGGCTCACTGGCCTACGCCCGGAGATTTCGTGATGTGATTACGCAGGGAATTCGACAGAACTTAAGGTGGTGCCCTGTTCGAAAACAGTGGAGAGTACGGGGATACGGGACATGGTTTTTTTTTTTTGAGCTCATTGAGCTCGTAGATTGACCTCATTTCATCCTGATCTCATCCTCTGATCCGTAGATTGGTGACTGGTGGGTGCAGCCATGTCGGTGCCTCAGGTGGTTGGAGCCCTGTAGGAGCCGGTCAACTGGTCAACATCGTTGCCCAGTGTTTTTTTTTTTTTTTTTTTTTGGGGGGGGGGGGGGGGGTTTTT